>JANMIF010000402.1:0-12150 GCA_031375695.1 Planctomyces sp. | reverse complement strand
GCTCAACGGCATTCGCCTCGCGACCCTCAACCTCGCCCGCCGACTCACCCAATCCGTCGGCTCCCTCTGCCGAGAACACGCCCTCAAACTCAACCTCTTGATGAACAGACTACGCATCTTCAAAAACTAGCCCGCCGTGCTGGTTGTGTGCCAGCATGGACTGGAGGGGACGGCGATGGATACGATCTCGCGAGATCCCAAGCCATTTGCCTACTACAAGGCGTTTGCCGAGGAACTCGTCAAGCGCGGCTTCGTGGTCTATGCCCCGCAGAATCCGTATCGCGGCGGCGATCGCTTTCGAGTGCTACAACGCATGTCGAATCCACTGAAGCGATCGCTCTTCAGCTACATCATCGCGCAGCACGAACAGACGCTGGAATGGTTGGCGACGCAGCCGCAAGTGGACTCGAAACGGATGGCATTTTACGGGCTGTCCTACGGAGGCAAGACGGCGATGCGCGTGCCGCCGCTGGTCGATCGGTATTGTCTGTCGATCTGCTCGGGAGATTTCACTGATTGGCCGCGGACGATTGCTTCCAACGAGGAACGTTACAGCTATCTCTTCACGAGCGAATACGAAATCCCGGAGTGGAACCTGGCGCATGTGGCCAGCTACGCCGAGTTGGCGATGCTGCTGGCCCCGCGTCCGTTCATGGTCGAAGCGGGGCATCGCGACGGTGGACAACCGACGGAATTGGTTGCCGGAGAGTTTGGCAAAGTCCGCCGCCATTATGACCAGCTCAAAATCGGCGATCGGACGGAGATCGAGTTCTTCGACGGCCCACACACGATTTACGGCCAGAACACATTCGACTTCCTGCACCGACATCTAAACTGGCCAGTGAGTCGATAGGGGACGATGAATAACTGGAACACACACGACAGCAACTTTACGCAGCTCAAAGTTGGCCAATGGGATTGGGAAACCCCAGCGAAGCTGCTGTGAGTGCTGCCATCGCCCAGCGGAGCCGGCTTCGGTTTCCGAGCGATCCGCCGAGTTGGCGATCATCGCGAGATTTCCGTCGATGTCCACATGGTCGCCGCCACTAACGCGACCTTTATGAGTCCAGCAAACGCCCACACACGCTCAGGTCACGCATTGCAAACACTATGAAGACACGAGCTATAGGCCAACAGAAGCCTCAACGAACGTCTCTGCATTCTCAATAATCACTCCATCGCTCTGTTGAGCATTCGGTCGCTCTTCTTCAGAGTTTGACCGACTCGGCCTTCGGTTGCTGTTGATAATCCGGACCGCCATTGACCCTTACAAACGAGCGACCTAGACTTCGCCCGCAATTGAGCAACCAGCGTCCGTATCACGAGTTAGATAGGTCGGTAGGAAGCCGGACGGGGCTGAGTGGCGAAGATTGTGACGTGAATCACGAATCAACCCGCCTGACGCATTGTCGCGTCCTCGAGCGAAGCTGACAGGATGTCACAAATTGCCGAGAGCTTTGAGTTTGGGAGCCGGTTGTATTTCGTTGGAAGCGTGTTGTTTCTCGGCACACTAACTCGACGCGTGAGCGAGGGCTCCGCAAATCGTCGTTCGGAAAGTTCACCCTCGCTCACGCGTCGGGTTAGCGTGCCACGCCAAACAAAACCGGCTGCAACCGGTTGACACACGGAAAAGAATTGAGACGAGATGGACATTCTTGACACAGTTGGCGAAGTCTTTGGTCTGGCGACGAGCAAAGTCGAACGGATCATCACGAAGCTGTTCGGTTCTTCAAATGAACGGCGAGTCCGTAGCCTCGGCTTTGTCCGCGAGCGAGATGGTTCGACTAAGGTCACGCCCGGTTCGATTATCGACCGGATCAATTCGCTTGAGCCGGACTTCGAGAAGCTGTCGGATGCCGAACTCAAAGAGTCGGCCAGCAAATTTCGGGCACGATTGGCGGACGGGCAGAAGCTTGAGCAAATCCTGCCGGAAGCGTTCGCCGCCATGCGCGAATCGAGTAAGCGTTATCTGAAGATGCGGCATTACGACGTGCAGATGGTCGGCGGGTACTTTCTGCACAAAGGGATGATCGCTGAGATGGTCACGGGCGAGGGGAAGACGCTCGTCTCGACATTGCCTGCGTTCCTCAATGGCCTCATCGGGAAAGTGCATGTCATCACGGTCAACGATTACCTGGCCAAACGCGACATGGAGTGGATGGGGCCGGCGCATCTCGGACTTGGCCTGACGGTCGGGGCGATTCAGTCGCCGATGGCCCCGCACGAGCGTCAGCCGCAATATGCGTGCGATATCACTTACGGCACGAACAACGAATTCGGCTTCGATTATCTGCGAGACAACATGAAGCCGCGTCGCGAGGAGCAGGTGCAAGGGCCGCTCGACTTCGCCATCGTGGACGAGATCGACAACATTTTGATCGACGAGGCACGGACTCCGCTGATCATTTCGGGGCTGGCTTCGGACGATGTCAGCAAGTATCCAAAGGCCGATTGGCTGGCGAAGCAGCTCAAAAAGGATGTGCATTTCGAGGTCAAAGAGAAGGAGCACACTTGCCACTTGACCGACGAAGGGATTCGTCACGCAGAGAAGCTCGCCGGAGTTGAGAGCTTCTACACGGCTGGGAACATGGAGTGGCCGCATCTGATCGACAACTCATTGAAGGCACACTTCCTGTATCGGCTGGATGTGAATTACGTCGTTGAAGGAGGCGAGGTCGTCATTGTCGATGAACACACTGGCCGCAAGATGCCGGGGCGGCAATGGTCGGACGGGCTGCACCAAGCGGTCGAGGCCAAAGAGGGCGTGCGGATTAAGGAAGAGACGCAGACGCTGGCGACGATCACGCTGCAAAACTTCTTCAAGATGTACAAAAAGCTGGGCGGAATGACCGGCACGGCGATGACTGAGTCGGAAGAGTTTTGGCGCATTTACAAGCTCGACGTCGTCGCCGTGCCGACGAATCGGCCGATGCACCGAGTCAATTTCCCCGACGTCATCTTTCGTAGCGAGCAAGAAAAGTGGAACGCGATCGTTGAGGAGATCAAGAAGGAACACGAGACTGGCCGGCCGATTCTGGTCGGGACGGTCAGCATCGAGAAGTCGGAATTTCTGTCACATCACATGTCGAAGTTCGGCATCAAACATTCGGTGCTGAACGCCAAGTACCATGAACGTGAAGCCGAAATCATCGCTCAAGCCGGCCGGCTCGGAGCGGTCACGATCGCCACGAACATGGCAGGACGCGGGACCGACATCATTCTTGGTGGCAATCCGGAGTATCTCGCATGGGATGACCTCTCGAAGCGATACGCCTCGCGGCTCGATGTGCCGAAAGCGGAATGGGACTCGCTGACGAAGCAGATCGCCGAACGTGAAGGGATGATCGCCGACGGCAAGAAAGTCACGGAGGTCGGCGGGCTGCATGTCATCGGCAGTGAGCGGCACGATGCACGCCGCATCGACTTGCAGCTGCGAGGCCGCTCGGGCCGGCAAGGCGATCCCGGGTCGAGCCGGTTTTTCCTGTCGCTCGAAGACGACCTGATGCGAAAGTTCGCCGGCGAGTGGGTCAAGAACATGCTGACTCGCTTGGGGATGCAGGAAGGCGAGGCCATCGAAAGCAAAATGGTCAGCAAGCGGATCGAGGCGGCTCAGAAAAAAGTCGAAGAGCATCACTTTGACGTCCGCAAGAATCTGCTTGAGTACGACGAGGTTATGGATGCGCAACGCAAGAACGTGTACTCGTATCGGCAGAGAATTCTTGACGGTCGCAACTGTCGGCAGCTTGTGATCGACATGATTGCAGCTCAGGTCGAGCACTGGACGAAGCACTTCCTGAAGCGAGACTACCGCTGGGAAACGATCTCCGAATGGGCCAAGGAGGAATTGCAGGTCAAGCTAGAAGTCGGCGACATCCGCGACATGGATCGCGAGCCGTTTGAGTTCTACCTCAAAGACATGGCCAGCCGACAATACGAAGACCGCATTCTGGAAGCGATCGACGAGAATCTGCCGTCGTCGGACGACGAAGCCAACTGGAACTGGCAGGCGCTGACTCGCTGGGCCAACACGCTCTTCAAGAGCACGTTGACCGACTTTGAATTGAAGAAAACAGGTCGTAATGATTTGTTCGATCACATCCGTCCGAAGGCGATGGAGGCGATCGACAAGTTTGATCTGTCGCCGCTCGATTACATCATGTCGCCAACGTTCGGACAGCAGTCGCTGTGCAATTGGCTGAATCGGCAATACAGCCTCAATTGCGAGCCGACGGAGTTCGATGCCCGCGATCCCGACAAGGCGATCCCCGTCGTGATGGCTCGGCTGGAGCGGCATTATCTCGACAAGGAAATTCGCTTTCCGGTTGAGGTGGCAATCGGGCATTTGATGTCGCACCCGGAAGCCGGGAGTGATCCGAACGTGTTGCAAGCGATCATCGAATGGGCCAATCGCCGCCTGCACTGCGATGTCAAAGCGGACGAATTCCACGGCAAAACGATCGGCGATCTCGCCGCGCGATTCATCCAAACGAGCCGCGACTTCTTCGGGGACGGCACGCTCGCCAAGCGGCTGAAAGAATTGCTCGCCGAAACATTTCCCGAACCCGATGCCGAAGATCGCAAGTCCGGGCCGATGCTTCCGAATGCCGACGGATTGGCCTCGCTCGTCAATTGGTCGAACGAAATGTTGCAGACCAACTGGACGACCGAAGAGCTACGCCGCCGCAGCCGTGAGGAGGTCGAGCAAATGGTGCTCGGTGCCTACGACAATCGCTTCCGTCCGGAAATGAGTCAGACCGAACGAACGCTAATCCTCGAAGTCCTGGACACGGCCTGGAAGGATCACCTCTATTACATGGACCACGTCCGCAGCGGCATCGGCCTCGTCAGCTACGCTCAGAAAGACCCCAAGACCGAATACCGTCGAGAGGGCATGGGGGCATTTCTGCAAATGTGGAAGAGCGTCGGCCTGCAAGTCACGTCGGCCATCTTCCGGCTCGAACGTGAAAGTACGCAGGTCGTCGAATCGGTCTTCCAAGAAAGCTCTGCGCAACACGCGGAATTCCAAGAAGAGCAGATGGAACCGCAAATGCCCGACGCCCCGCCACCCAGCGGCAATTCGAACCGATCCGATGATGCTCCGCCGGTCAAACCAATCCGTAACCTGATGCCTCAAGTTGGCCGCAACGATCCGTGTCCGTGCGGCAGCGGGAAAAAGTACAAGAAATGTCACGGAACATGAATTCCAGCTCCTACTCAAGTTTTTGAAAGGAGTAGGAGTAGGAGTAGCAGTAGGAGATATGGCACGGATGCCCTGGCTACTGAACCTGATTTACGGCGTGCTCTTGCTGGCGGTTTCGCCGGTGTTGCTGTATCGCCGGTTCGTTCTCGGCAAGTACCGCGACGGCTGGGCGCAGAAATTCTTGGGGCGATTGCCGGAACGTGATTCGCCGCGGCCGTGCGTTTGGTTGCACGCGGTCAGTGTTGGCGAAGTGCTGCAACTCCGGCAGGTGATGCGGCAACTGGTGGCTCAGCGGCCGGACTGGGAGTTCGTGATCACGACAACGACTCGGACCGGCCTTGACATGGCGATCAAAGAATTTGGCGAGCGGCACACGGTCTGTTACTTCCCGCTCGATTTCTCGTGGTCCGTGCGCAACGCGCTCAAACGAATCAAGCCCTCGGCTGTCGTGCTGGTCGAGCTGGAGCTCTGGCCCAATTTCATTCTGGCCGCAAACGATTTGGGCATCGCGCTGGCGTTGATTAACGGCCGAGTCAGTGAGAAAAGTTTTCGAGGCTACCGCCGCATCCGTCCGCTGCTCAGTCGATTGCTCAATCGATTTTCGCTGATTGCCGCACAGAACGAAGAATACGCAGAACGTCTTCGCCAACTTGGTGCCCCGCTCGAACGACTGCACGTCACCGGTTCCATCAAGTTTGATGGCGTGCAATCAGAACGTTTCAACTCCAAAACAAACGAGCTTCGCGACTTCTTTGGCATCCATCCGGAGGACGGAGAACAAGTTTTTATCGCTGGGAGCACGCAAGCCCCCGAAGAGCAGTTGGCACTCGACACCTGGCAACAACTCCGCGCGGAGTTTCCGAAGTTGCGGCTGATCCTCGTCCCACGCCACAGGGAACGCTTCGACGAAGTCGCCGCGCTGGTTGCGTCACGCGGGTTGCCATTGATTCAGCGGTCGCAGTCTGGGGTCAGGCACTTCGGAATTTCGGAATTGTCCGAGATGGAATTGCGTGATCCCGTGCTGCTGCTCGACACACTTGGTGAATTGACGGCTTGTTGGGGTTTGGCGGATATCGCGTTTGTCGGCGGCAGCCTGACTCAGCGCGGCGGGCAGAACATGCTCGAACCGGCGGCCTATGGAGCCGCCTTGCTCTTCGGGCCGAACACGTGGAACTTTCGTGACATTGTGGAACAGTTGCTCGCCCGCGATGCGGCTCGTGTGGTTCGATCTGGTGCGGAGTTGACGATTGCCGTGCGCGAATTGCTGACCGATCGCGGCGTGGCAGCGGAACTCGGAGGGAAAGCGCAAATGTTTGTTAGTTCTCAACAAGGGGCCACAGCCCGAAGCATTGCGCTGTTGTTGCAAATGCCGATTGGCCAACCAAGTTTGCGAAACGCCGCCTGAACCATCGGCTTTCCTCACTTGTTCGTGAGCGTGAACGCGCCATCCCAATCGGCGGGGGGGTGTCCGTTGCAGGCGGCCATTTGATCCAGCAGAAACTTCGTCGGACCATCCTCGGCTGGAACCATGTTGAGTAAATCAACCGCTTCGCTCCACCGTCCTTCGATGACCGCATCGACTGCGGATTCATACGCTTGAAGTGCCGCTTGGTTGAGCTTCGAATCGCAATCGTCGCCGGGTAGCAGCTCGTGAACCAGAATCGGCGTATCCATGCCTTTGGGACGGACACGAGCCAACCGGCGGACGCGGGCTTCGTCCGGACTCAGAAGTTTGCGGACGAAGTTGGCCGTTGTTTCATCTATGCAAATTCGAGTGCCCGTCTGCCGCGTCAGTCCTTCGATCCGCGAGCCTTGATTCACGACCGGACCGAACACGCCGATCTTGGCTTGCTGAGCTGTTCCGATCTGGCCAGCGACCGCGCGGCCGTGGGCGATCCCCACCCCGCAACTGAATCCTTCCAACAATTCGTCCGGCATACTGAAGACCTGCTGGATCGTAAGGGCTGCGCGGCAGGCGCTGATCGGACCGTCCGCCAGCGCGACCGGCCAACCCCAAAAGCCGAGCGCGGCGTCTCCCTGAAAGTCGGCAATCGCTCCGTCATATGCCAGGATGCCGCCTGTCATCGCGCTCAATGCCGCTTTCACGCAATCCAGCAGCTTGAGCAGATTGTCTTTCAGCAATTCGGCCTTCCGCGAAAAACCGCGCACGTCGCAAAACAGCACTGTGATGTCGCGTTCCGATGGCTCCAGGATGTTGCCTTTGGATTTACTCGTCAGGCTATTGATGACCTTGGGCGAGAAGAACGACGAGAGCTGCGTCTTTTGTTCTTGCAACGATTTGATCGACAACACCGAGCCGAGAAACTGTGCGACCAGTTCGGTGAACCGGAGGTCTCCCTTGAGCATGTCCTCGCTGATGTAGGCATTGCCTTCACGAGTCCCTTCGCCCGACACGTACAGGCACCAGCCTTCGCAGTTTTCGGCGGTGATTGGCGAGCAAAAGGCCCAACCCAAACTGCCGCTCATGGTGGCCTGAACTTGCTCCGCATCGCCATCGTTGACGATATGCATGACGCTTTGGCCACCCTTCAGAGCGCGCCGCAACAAGCGTCGGCTGGGGGTGAACCGGCCCTCGAAATTGTCCCGCGTTTGAATGCGCATCGTTTTCGGTTTCGGCAGCTCAACGTCGGGGCCGCCGGACCGCTGTTTTTCAACATCCGCTTCGTCAAACTGCACGACGGCGGCGGCCACGGCGGTTGGGATCGCTTGCAATAATTGCCCGACGAGCATCAGCGCCAAATCGACATCGCTGTTCGCACTGGAGATCAATTTGGGCAAGTGCGACAACACCTCCACCTGCCGAACGGTATCGCCGAAGGAGACCTTTTTCAGATCGTCGGCGTAGAACGTGTACTCTTCGACTTCTTCATCTCCCCGGTCCGAAAGTGCCACCATGGCTTCAGCGCCGGCGTGTAACGGGGCTTCGCGCGGGGAGCGCGGCGTCAATAGCTCGTGGCTTTTCAAAATCGACGAACCCAAACCGGGTTCATCACCGACCATCGTGGACATCACCGAACCGGGAGCTGCGGTCTTGGCCACGACTTGGAATTTGGTCTGGCCGATCTGAAACATGTCACCATTGATGGCCGTCATTTGACGTACAGCGTCGTTCCCTCGCCGAACGGGGTTTGTCGCGTTCGGCAGACAAACCACTGTTAGCCGCTCGTCCTGCCAAAGCAGGTCAGCGTGCTCGCGCGAAATCGAACGGTCCCAGGGGATCGCCCAACCCTTTTGAGGTGCTCGACCAATTCGCACGGTCTGGCCAGGAATCAATTGCTGGCGGAAATGCTGACCAGGGTCCGGGCCGGTCACGATCAGTTCCGCGAGAATCCCGCTCGATGAACTCATTGATCACAACTCCATTGTATCTTCCGGCCAACAGTCGATCGGCACACTGAAGTGATCAGGTAGCCAGCCTAATTAAAAGATGATATCGGGCAGATGAGAGTTATGGGACTGAGGGCGACATTCGACGAACGGCTGGCACAGTCGTCGTTTCGTCCAATCTGTAATCCGACCCTTTGTGGGTCGGACTACAGTAATGACGAATACTCCGGCGGGTCGCCGGGAATCGACATTTGTTGCGAATTGTCACCCGTCCGGAGATTGCTTCAATCCCTTTGCATAACGCAAGTCAGTCGAAACGTTCCGCGAGTTCCGTTGATAGGTAGCCTGAACGATCCAAGTCCGGCCGCACAATCGACACGATCACTACAATCGGCCGCGCTTTACCATCTCGCCCATTCTGCGGACCAAAATCCCCTGACTGTGAATGCAGTTTGCAGACAATGCCGCCCACTCACTGGCCTGCGGATCGGCCACAGAGTGGGATCGCGGCTTGAAAAGGGATCCCAGTCAGCCAACTTCAACTCTCACTCTCAATTTTTTCTGGAGGCAGCATGTTCGGAACGAAGACAAATAGTGGACCGGCGACCAAACAGCCGGTGACGACTGGTGGCAAGATGACGTCGGTGGACAACAAGCTCAACACGCTGCAGACGGCGATGGCGGCGGAAGCCAAAGCGAGCGTTCCGGCCGAAGCGACTGGTGTCGAACCGTTGCAGAACGTCATCGGCAAGGGAACGATCATCGAAGGCAACGTGTATGCCGAGGGTGACTTGTCGGTCGAAGGAGTCGTCAAAGGAGACGTGACTACGAAGACGAAACTCGTAGCCGGCATCGATTCCGTGATCGAAGGAAACATCTTGGCTCAACATGCGGAGATCGCCGGACGCGTGCAAGGGACCGTCAAGGCGCTCGGTTTATTGGTGATCAATTCCAGCGGCACGATTCTGGGCGATGTGATCACGAAAGACCTGAATGTCGAATCGGGATCGATCTTCAACGGACGATTGCAAGTCGGCAGCAGTGTCTCGGCGACTCCGATCGAGATTCCGAAGGTAACACTTTCTCAACCAGCACCAGTGGCTGCGGAGTCAGTGTTTGATTCGCCGAAGCCAGCCGCTGCCGCTCCGAAGTCCGTCGCTTCCGCGACGGGCGACAAGACCGCCGATCAATTGGCGGCGAATCTCGCGAAAAGCTCCATGTTGCACTAAGTCGAAGTCGCGAAACATTCGACCGCGCGTCGAGATCACTCGGCGCGCGGCCGGCTTCGATTGCGATTTGATGATCACGAGGAGTCTCCTCCATGAATGCGTCTCGATGGCGAATTTTGACCGCTTATTTGCCGGGCATTGCGTCGGTTGTGAATTCGTTTCAATCGCCGGAAGTGCAGTTGGCTGTATACCAGTCGCTGATCAAGGCGTTGGATGACAAGACCGAAGCGGAAGAGGCTCAGATAGCCGCCGCCTCGAAGTCGAAATCACGTGGCCGAGCCTCCGGCCGAGATTCCGGTATCCCTGGTCAGGACTCGGAATTGGTCTACGACATCGTCGAAGGAGAAAGCATTCACGCCCTGGTCGGAAAGAATTGAGGCGAGCGGGTCGCCTGTCGTATCGTAGCCACGTTCGCCAGAACGCGGGTGGCCCATTGCGGGCACCCGGCACTCTGGCGAGTGCGGCGAAAAATCTTTCAGTCAGCCGTGGTGAAAGTCAGTCATGCCGAATTCTGACGTCACGACTGAGAGCGAGTTGCTCGGCGAACTCGCAGCGTTGCGAAGCGAGCTGCCGCCGCACGATCCGCAATTGTTTGCGGTGCTCTATCAGGTGGCGAAGCATTTCTTTGAACGGCACCGCTTTGCCGAAGCTCGCCCGCTGCTGGATGAGGCGTTGACAATCCGCAAGCTGGGCCTGGGGGACGATCATTACCAAGTGGCCGAGAGTCTGACGCACTTGGCATCGCTGGAATTGGCCTGCCGAAATCACGCACAAGCCACGAAGTTGCTGGTTCGCGCACAATCGATTCTGGAAGCTTGGCCTGATCGAAAAGCACAACACGCGAGCGTCCTGAATCAGCTCACGGAGACGCTGCACGCGGATTCCAAATATGACGACGCGATGACTTATTGCCGCAAGGCCCTTGAGCTCCAAGGAGGAAACATTCACACGGCCAACGCGGATGTCACGCGCACGCGGAACAATCTGGCGGCGCTGCACGTCGCACGCGGCGAGTATTATCTCGCCACACGGCTGCTGAAATTGAACGTGCAGATCATGCAAGAGCGTGGAGTGGTGAATGATCTGTCGGTCGCGACGGCGCTCAACAATTTGGCGGAAGTGTTTCGCCTGCAAGGCCAATTGCCGGAAGCGTGGCGACAGGCGGTCAAGGCGTTGTGGCTGCGTCGTCGCGTGCTGGGACGGACGCATCCGCAGGTGGCAGCGAACTGGAACAACCTCGCGCTGATTCGATTCGATCAGCACCGGCTGGGCGCGGCGGAGTCTTTGTTTCGGCGAGTGCTGGCGATTCGGAAGCGGCACGAAGCGACTCAGCCGGCGCTCTATGCGGCGACGCTCCGCGGCCTGGCGGAGGTGGCGCTGGCGGCCGGCCGGTCGTTTGATGCCGAACAAATGTTTCGCCAGGCGATCGAGATCTACGAACGAGCGGCCGGTCCGAAAGACGTTCAGGTCGCACTCACGCTGACGCATTTGGGCCAGTTGTATTTGGATGGCGGACAGCACGGGAGCGCTCAACAAACGTTGGCGCGAGCTGTCGAGATCCAACAGTCTCGCCGAAACATCAAGGACACTTCGGCGGCATTCACGTTCAACACGTATGGCCGGCTGCATGCGGCTCGAGGAAACTTTGAGCAGGCCGAGGGCTTTCACCGGCGCGCCTTGGAGGTCCAGCGGCTGATGCTGGGCAAGCAGCATCCCGATTTCGCGGCGACTTCGATCTTACTGGGGGATGCTCGCGTTTCGCGTGGCGATTTGGCCGAAGCGGAAGCGGCGTATCGCCGGGCGCTCGACATTCGCCGAAAACAGTTTGGCGACGGGCATCCCGCCGTGGCTGAAGCGATGCAACGACTGGCGAAACTGATGGTCGCCGACCACGAACCGCAGCGGGCCATCGAACTCTGCCACGTCTTGCGAACGCGGCATCAAGTCACGCTCGATCATGCGCCGAACTTACATGCCGACGTGCTGGGAACGCTGGCCGAAGCGGAAATGGCGCTCGGCCGATTTGGCGATGTCGAGTCACTGACGCGGAAAGAATTGTTGTTGCGTGAGCCGAATCGAACCGCACGGCCCGCGGAATCGTTGCCCGCTTGGGAGCGGCTGACGAATCTGGCCCTGCAACAAAAAAAACTGGATGCCGCATTCGAGTCGGTTCAGCAAGTCGTGACTCTGGCCGAAAAAATGCACGGCGGCAATCATCCGAACATGATTCCGTTTGTGGATCGGGTTGTGGGAGTGCGATTGGCTCGCGGTGAAACCGCCGAAGCCGAAGCCTCCGCCGAACGAGTCCTCAAATTGCGAGAACGGAAGTTTGGTGCCGCCTCGGACGAATTGATGGAATCCCTGGAGAATTTT
>JANMIF010000399.1:0-8590 GCA_031375695.1 Planctomyces sp. | reverse complement strand
CCAGCGGCGGCGCGGGGTCGCCGCAACATCTGTACGAAGCGGTCACGACGGGTAAAGCCAGCGCGGCGCTGGCGGCCAGCATCTTTCATTACGGCGAATACAGCATCGCCGAAACGAAACGCTACATGGCCGAGCGCGGAGTGCCGATCCGGTTGTGATGCAGAATAGTTGAAAGAGGAGGGGGTACAAAAAGATTTGTCTACCCTCCTCTGTCTACCACAACCATTTCAAAAGGCGACTTGATCGGCTCCCTTTAACTCCAGCATCTGCCGCGTTTCTGCCGGCGTCGCGATCTCCAGCGATAGAGTTTCCAGCAGCCCGCGAATTTTGCGAACTTGATCCGCGTTCGATTGAGCCAGCTCCCCTTTGGCCAGATACAGATTATCTTCGAGGCCAACGCGGACGTTGCCTCCCATGATCGCGCCGCTGGTCACGAAATTCGTTTGATGTCGACCGGCCGCGAGGATCGACCAGTGATAATCCTGGCCGAACAGTTTGTCGGCGATCCGCCGCATGTGAACCAGATTTTCAATATCGCAGCCGATGCCGCCCAAGATGCCGAAGATCGTCTGCACGAACAGCGGCGTCTTCAGCAGACCTCGATCCAGAAAATGAGCGAGGTTGTACAAGTGGCCGATGTCGTAGCATTCAAACTCGAACCGCGTACCGCAGCCTTCGCCCAGCCGTTGCAAAATCGTTTCGATGTCTTTGAACGTGTTGCGGAAAATGAAGTCGCGAGTCATTTCCAAATACTTTGTTTCCCAATCAAACTGCCAGGACTTGTGGCGTTCCAACATCGGATACAAACCGAAATTCATCGAACCCATGTTGAGCGACGACATCTCCGGCTGAAGTCTTGTCGCAGCGAGCAGTCTCTGATCGACAGTCATGTTGTGTCCGCCGCCGGTCGTGATGTTGATGACCGCGTCCGTTTCCTGCTTGATCTGCGGCAGAAACTGCAAAAAGACGTCGGGATCAGGTGACGGGCAGCCGGTCTGCGGATCGCGCGCGTGCAGATGCAAAATCGACGCTCCCGCTTGGGCTGCGTCGATCGCACTCTTGGCAATCTGTTCCGGCGTGACGGGCAGGTACGGCGACATCGACGGAGTATGAATCGCGCCCGTCACGGCACAGGTGATGATGACTTTGCGAGTAGCAGCCATGATGCTCCTGATTGGGATTATCGTTTGTGATGATGGCGTCGGAGTGAAACTTCCCGACAATAGCGACATTTCACTTTCAAGTACAAAGCGCATAGTCTGCGGTCGTATGACGCCGAACGCCGAATCGCTGCCGACCGACGAATCACCGCTGCCGCCGCGCACCGAACGTCGATTACTCGCAATCGTGCTGATCGTGGCGGGTCTGCTGCGGTTGGCCTTGATCTGCTGGCGGCCAGAGTCATTGGCCGAGGATCGCGATCTGTATTGGGGCATCGCCGAGCGGCTGGCGGCGGGCGACGGCTATGTACATCCGACTTTTGGTCACCCGACAGCGTATCGGCCACCGGCTTATCCTTTTCTGCTGGCAACAATCCTGGCAGTTGGCGGAGGGATCAAGACGCTGGCGGCGGCCCAGATTGCGATGTCGGTAGCCACGGTTTGGCTAACGTGGTCGCTCGGGCGGAAGCTGGAACTTGGCGCGGCTTCGCTGATCGCTGCCGCGTTCGTGGCGTTGAACCCGTTGTTGGTGCAATCGGCATCACTGGCCATGACAGAAACGGTTTGCATGTTTTTGATTATGGCCGGACTGCGGGCCGCTTACTCTCAACCAATGTCATATCGCTCAGTCCTTGCCACTGGATTTTGCTGCGGACTTGTCGTGTTGTGCCGTCCCACAGCATTTTTGTTTGTGCAACTTTCAACAGTCATTGCCACCGTGCTCGTCGTACGGCGGCTTGGGCTGATTAATCGAGTCTTCGTTATCGGGGGTCTCTTTGCACTGACGAGTGTTTTGCCGGCTGAACTTTGGGCGAAACGCAATCATCACATATTTTGTGAAAGAATTATCACTACGACTCACGGCGGGTACACGCTGCTGCTCGGCAATAATGACGAGGCGTATCGAGCGGAAGTTGCTCAGCCATTTGGGACGGTGTGGGATTCGCGAACATGGCAGCAAACGCTCGACGAAGAGATGACCGCTGCTGGCTTGAAACACAGCGATGAAGTCGGGCGAGATCGTTATCTCTCGAATAAAGCCTGGGCATGGATTCGGCAGAATCCGGGGAAGTTTGCTGCCGCAAGCTGGCTGAGAGTCCGTCGCTTTTGGAATATCAGCCCGTCGGGAGCAGATGCGGAAACGTTGCCGAGGCCAATTCGCTGGGGCGTGGCCATATTCTTTTTGGCTGAACTTTCGCTGGCAGCCGTGGGATTGTGTCGTCTGCGGCGATCCGACTGGTCCCGCTGGTGGCCGCTGCTCGTGCTGATCGTCAGCTTCTCCGCGGTGCATGTGGTTTACTGGAGCAACTTGCGGATGCGAGCTCCGATCGAACCGGCTCTCGCGCTGCTGGCGACTTTCGGTGTGATGCGATTTCTACTCCGCCGGCCCGTCGCCACGTCGCATTTGAAACGGTTCACTGAGCACGATTTGCGTGATTAGCGAACTGAATCGATGCCCTTCGGCTGCGTGAGTGTTGAGGAGTTTATCGAGTGCGCAGCGGTCGTAGAATTCGAGGCCGCGGCCGATCGCGTAGGTCAATAGCTTTTCGGCGAGACAGCGGTTGAACTGCTTGTCGCGGGTTTTCAGGATCGCGATCAGTTCGGTGGAACCGTTGAATTTCTCGCCGCTTGGCAGGATGCCGCTGGCGTCGATGTCATGTTGGCCGTCGCGGTCGCGCCAGCGGCCGATCGCGTCGAAGTGCTCGAACCCGAAACCGAGATCGTCCATTTGCCGATGACATGAATTGCAGATCGCATTCTCACGGTGAATCTTCAATTGCTCGCGAAGCGACGCGCCGGGCTGAGCTTTCTGCGTTTCTTCGAGACTCGGCACGTTTGGCGGCGGCGGTGGCGGAGCGGTGCCGAGGATATTTTCCATGATCCACTTGCCGCGCTTCACGGGCGAAGTGCGGCCGGGATTTGACGTGACCATCAAGATGCTGGCTTGAGTCAGCAGCCCGGCTCGGCCGCGAACGCTGTCCAGAGGCACGCGGCGGAATTCGTCACCTTTGATGCCGTCGATGCCGTAATGCTTCGCCAGCCGCTCGTTCATGAACGTGAACTTGCCGTCGATCAACTCCAACGTGCTGAGGTCTTCGCGCAAGGAGTGCTCGAAGAACTTTTGTGTTTCGCGCAGCATGTCGTCGCGCAGTTGCGGCGAATAATCCGGGAACTTGGTCGGATCGGGAGTCAGTTCGTCGAGGCTCCGCAGATTCAGCCATTGTGTCGCGAAATTATCGACAAGCGCCACTGATCTCGCATCTTTCAGCATTCGGCGAACCTGAACTGGCAGCACGTCCGGGTTGCGAAGCTCGCCTCGTTCGGCCACTGACAACAGTTCGTCATCCGGCATGCTCGACCACAAAAAGTACGACAGTCGTGTTGCCAACTCGGACTGTGTGATCTCGTGCTTCGATTTCGGATCGTTTGGACTCGGGTCGGTCTCAATCCGAAACAGAAAGTTCGGCGAACATAGCACTCCCTGCAGCGCGAGTTGCATTCCGCGGTCAAACGACTCGCCTTGCGAGATCGCCAGCTCAACGAGTGGCACGAAGCGATTGACTTCTTCATCCGCAACCGGACGCCGAAACGCTCGGCGTACCAGCGGACGCAAGCATTCTCGCGCGGCGTCGGCTGCCGGACGAATCGCATTCGGTGTGGCGACGATCAGCCGACGATGCGATTCCGGAAGATCGTCCGGTCGCGTGTCGAGCGGTCCGGCGATTTCCAGCCAATGCACATACAAATTGCGATCCTTGCCCTTTTTGCCCTTCGGATCGTAGAAGTCGTTGGGAAACGCGGCGGTGAATTGGTGATTGCCGCCCGATAGATGCAGTTTGAATTCGTATTCGTTCAGCTCACGCGGCCCCTTGACCTCAAACGTGTGAACCGCATTACCGTCGATCGAAAACACCATCTTGGCCAGTTCATCGCCCGCTTGATCGGCCATCGCCGAGCCGCGCAGCACGTAGTCTCCCTCGCGCGGAAACTTGTGCTCCGCCGTGACTTGCCCGATGGAGTTGATGCCGTAGGTTCCGTCGCCAGTTTCCTCGGCCGCTCCGCTGGGCTTCAATTTTTTGCCGTCGAAACGAGCTTTGCGACTCTTCACCGGATCGTCCGCACTTATGACCTTCTCGCTGATTCGTTCTGCCGCCGTGAGATATTTTTCCATGAGCAGCGGCGACACCGACAGCACGTCGCCGATGTTGTCGAAGCCGTAGCCGACATCGTCCGACGGAAAATCATCGGCCGGCGAGAAGTCGATGCCGAGCAAATCGCGAACCGTGTTGTTGTACTCCGCTCGATTCAGCCGCCGCACGGTAACCCGCCCCGGATCGCTGTCCATTTTACAGTCGATGTTGAACAGCTTGTCTTCCAGCCACGACGTGATCGCCAGGTACTCGTCGTGAGTCGGCCGCTCGCGACCTTCTTCCACCGGCGGCATCGCTTCGATCTGCAACATCGGCAGAACTTTTCCCCAAACCTTGCGAGCTTTCTGCACGGACTTCTCGCTGTCGAAGATGTGCAGCGCGATGCCCCCTTCCGAAAGGTCCGTGCCGTGACACTCGATGCAGTATTTCTTGACAAACGGCGCAACCTGCTGCTGATACGTGTCGGGCTTCGCCGCTTCGACCTTTGACGGCCCAATGGCTCCCGTTCCCCAGAACACAACGCCGATCAACAACATCGCTCCGACAGCTGCGGCGCTCCACATCGGCCACAGTCGACCGGCGACTCGCCGTTTCGGCCGTTGGGTCGACGACTTCAATGTCCGAACGGCTGGCAGATCTGAATTCGCTGTGACCGGTCGCTTCACGGCCGGCGCAACGGGTCGTTTCTTCAACAACTTGTCGATCAATTCCGTTGCAGCAACGTCGCACTTCGAGGAAGTAACGACGTACGGTTCGCCGCACCCCTCGGCTGGACAACGACCGCGTTTCCCCGCGTGCTGCGAACCGACTTTGAACGTCATTCCACAACGAGCACAGACAATCCGAATCAGGTTGGTCGGTTTCGTGGACATCTGGCGAATACGCGCTCAGGCAAGAAAAACGGGAGGGACGACTCTTTTAAGCACGCGCCGACACCTGACGCAACGATCCGACAAGAAATCGCCAGTGACTGGCTGGGGCTTGGTGGCAAATTGAATTCGGTGCGGTCGAGCGACTACCTTCCCGCCGAAACACTAACCCGATACGCAAGCTAAGGACGAGCGCTTCTAATGTCATCGCCCTCTCTTTCACTTCGGGTTGGTGTCGAGAAACTCAACACGGAGCAAGCATGGATGGAATTGCGGAAATCGCATCAGTCAAACCTTTGATCATCGGCATTGTGTGCGAGACGTTTCCCGACGAGCGTCGCGTGGCGCTGATCCCGGCTTCGGTCGCGGCGTTCAAGAAGGCCAAGCTGGAAGTTGTCGTTCAAGCGGGAGCTGGATCGGCGGCGGGATTTCTGGATGCCGACTATGCAGCGGCGGGAGCGGAAGTGATCGCCGATCGCGCGGGAGTGCTGGCGCGAGCGAATGCGATTGTGCAAGTTCGCGCGGCCGGAGCAAACGCCGATTTCGCAACAGCCGAGCTTGCGGAGTTACAGCCGGGCCAAACGTTGATCGCCATGTGCGATCCGCTCGGCCGACCGGAGTTCATGCGGCAGGCAGCCGACCGCGGTGCGGTGGTCTTTTCGCTGGAATTACTGCCGCGAATCACGCGAGCTCAAGGCATGGACGTGCTGTCATCGCAAGCGTCGATCGGAGGATACAAGTCCGTACTGCTGGCGGCCGAACGCTCGCCGAAGATGTTTCCGATGATGATGACTGCTGCGGGAACAATCACAGCCGCCAAAGTCTTCGTCGTTGGTGCGGGTGTCGCCGGATTGCAGGCGATCGCAACCGCTCGACGATTGGGTGCGGTCGTGAAAGCGACCGATGTTCGCTCGGTCGCTCGCGACGACGTGCAAAGTCTCGGCGCGAAGTTCGTCGATATGGGCTTGGGCGATGCAGCTGGCGGCGGCGGATACGCGAAAGGAATGGACGCGGAGTTTTATCAACGTCAACAAGCGGCCCTTTCGCCGGTTGTAGCCGAAAGCGATATCGTCATCACGACCGCCGCCATTCCCGGACGAAAAGCCCCGCGATTGATCTCGGCCGACATGGTCCGGCTGATGTCCCCCGGAGCGTTGATCATCGACCTCGCCGCCGAACAAGGAGGCAACTGCGAATTGACTCGCCCACGCGAAACGGTGATTGAGCGCGGCGTGTCGATCATCGGCTGCGTCAACCTGCCGGCGAGCGTGCCGTTCCACGCCAGCCAAATGTTCTCACGAAACGTTACAACGTTCCTGTTGTCGCTCGTCAAAGAAGGTCGCTGGGCCATCAATCGCGACGACGAAATCATCGTTGCCACGCAAGTCACCGCCGACGGACAAATCGTGCATCCGAAAGTCCGCGAGGCGGCAGCGTCAATTTGAAATCGATCTCAAATCTCAAAGAGATTTCAGTCGGCCCGGCACGGAATCGCAATCGGTCGGACAGCGAGCGTCGATCATTCGGCTTGCCTTTGAAGGACGCCTCAATCAGCGCATCGCGACTCAGATGCAGTTGGATCGAAGTCAAGTCGGCAAGTGGCTGCGGCGTTGGCTGACCATGCGGAAGCGTGCCGAGTTCTGCCCGCCCATCGCCGCCGCCGACCCTCCAAAGTGAAGCAGGCTAACCCCTCCCTCTAACGCCATTCCAATTTGGAGCGGTCGAACTAGCCCACGAACGTTTGTGAGAAACAACTCTGGGAGCTAACGCACTTCGGTTCGGCTAGATTGGTAAACAACAGGCGACTCAGACTTTTCCCGAATCCGTTGCCTTCGCGAACTGTGCCGATCGCGCCGGTCATGCTGGTCGTAGCGATCACTGTGGTCGCGTGAGACTCTGCCAGCGCGCCCGCATCATCGGACCCCTCGGCATATCTGCTTCTCTTACCACACCGTCGCGACTGATCCGGTCAAACCAAGTGGTTGTCTTTGAGAGACCTGTTCAATCGGGTCGATACCACTGTTGGTTTTTCGCAGGGATAGCGAAGTGCCCCGCCAAAAATTCAGCCGGAGGTTGAGTTTTGGCCAAGCGACTCCATGTCGGTCGAATACCCCACGCCCGGCCTGCACATTTCTTGTTTTCTTAACCACAAGACCAGCAGGAATTCCATGCCAACTACCATGCTACCTCGTCGCCGAGTTGTTTCCCCATCCCGAGTCCAAAATCCTTTGGAGACCTATCTCCGTGAGATCAACGAGACCGCGCTGCTCACCGCCGACGAAGAAAAGGAACTCGCCCGAGGCATCATTGCGGGCGACAACGCTTGTCGCGATCGGATGGTCCGAGCCAACTTACGGCTGGTCGTGAACATCGCACGAGCCTACACGAACAAAGGTCTGCCGCTGCAAGACCTGATCGAAGAGGGCAACCTCGGCCTGTTGCGAGCCGTTGAAGGGTTCGACCCGACGATGAATACGCGGTTCAGCACCTATGGCAGCTATTGGATTAAGCAGTCGATCAAGCGGGCGCTGGTCAACACTGCCAAGACGATTCGAGTTCCGGCGTACATGGTCGAGCTGTTGTCGAAGTGGCGGCGAGCGACCGCGCAGTTGAACGATGAACTCGGCCACCCACCCACGGCGGAAGAGGTCGCCGCGTTGCTGGGGGTGCCGAAGAAAAAGCTGCGAATCGTGAAAAAGGCGATTCAGCTTTATAACTCGACGCCGCAAACCGAGCAGCCCGATTCTGGTTGGTCACTGGGAGACATCGTCGCCGATCAGAAGCAGAAAGGCCCGGAAGCCGAATTGCTCGAAACTGACAACTTGACGCACGTCTACAAAATGCTGGAGACGATGGACCCACGCGAAGCCACGATCCTGCGAATGCGGTTCGGACTCGATGATGCCGAACCGAAAACGCTCAAGGAAATCGGCGAATCCCTCGGCCTGACTCGTGAGCGAGTGCGGCAAATCGAAACTGAAGCGCTCAACCGTTTGGCTCGCGGACTGACCGGCGATTAGTCGTGGGTCATCAGAGTTGAGTTGACAGATCAGTCGGT
Organism: Planctomyces sp.; assembly: GCA_031375695.1. Taxonomy (GTDB): domain Bacteria; phylum Planctomycetota; class Planctomycetia; order Planctomycetales; family Planctomycetaceae; genus SXKJ01. The sequence continues at coordinate 351 of JANMIF010000399.1, read as the reverse complement.
CGGACAATCCTGTCCGACCGCCGGACAAAATTGTCCGGCCTACCAGTCATTCCCGCTTGGATGACCCAGTCGTCGTCTGATCCGACGCGAAGTCTTCACGATACTTGGCGAGTCATGTAATTCCGCCAGCAATATCCCGCTGATGGCTTGGCGAGCGGGGCGGCGTCAGCCCCCCGGTTTCGGAATGACGCCAGATCCCCGCCGGCTGACTCCACGGCGGGCTAGTTTTTGAAGATGCGTAGTCTGTTCATCAAGAGGTTGAGTTTGAGGGCGTGTTCTCGGCAGAGGGAGCCGACGGATTGGGTGAGTCGGCGGGCGAGGTTGAGGGTCGCGAGGCGAATGCCGTTGAGC
>JANMIF010000348.1:0-5331 GCA_031375695.1 Planctomyces sp. | reverse complement strand
ACTTCAACACCACACTCTCGCGTGCAGACGGTGCAATTGGAACTGCGGGAACTAGCACGATCGCTATTCCGAATGGCCCGTCCGTTCAATTTGTGAACACAACGGTCGGCGTCAATTTTTTGCTGCGAGATCAAGCGTCAGTGGTCCTGGGTTACTCAACCCCGTTGGGGGGAAGCGATCAGCAGTTCGACGGAGAATTGCGGGTGGTCTTCAACTGGTACTTTGGCGGCTTGAACCGGCAGCGCAGAGTTCAGTTCTAACGCCAAGTAATTGATCGTCCCGTCCCTACCGAATTGCGGAATTCTTTGCAGACTCATCTCGAGCGGTGCGAAGTTCAGAGACTGCGTCGTAATGCCGTTTCGCTTCCGCTATGCGTCCTTGAACTTGAAAAACCTGAGCCAGTCCTAAATGTGCGACACCGAACTGCGGGTCGATTTGCAATGCCTCTTGGAATTCGATTGTCGCTTCGGTTAATCGACCAAGCCGAGCATTGGCCAAGCCAAGGTTGTAGCGCGCTTGCACATGGTTTGGGTCAGCCAACACTGCCCGACGAAAATAGTCAGCCGCACGCTCCATAGCGCCCCCATTCGCAGCCCACTTTCCAACTTCCAGATACGCGGCAACTACGTTATTCCGAACCGACGAAAGTTCGATGTGATCCAGAGGCAATTCGGCGACATCTGCTGAAATCGCGTCGAGTATTGCTGCGGCACGCGGAGTCTGATTTCCTTCCCATTCGGCTTTGGCGCGTCGTAATTGAACCTCAACCAGCAACGCTCGGATGTCCTGTCGCTTGGGAGCCATCGACAGCGCCACCTCGAACTCTGTCTTGGCTGCGTCCAATTCGCCGCGTCTGAATAACGCCCCGCCAAGGTTCCGATGTGCCACTCCATTCCAGGATCCGACTGCCACCGCCTTTTTTAGCTCGACGATCGCCTCATCCAATCGACTTTGTTTCACCAGATAGGCACCGAGAAAGTTGTGGACACAGGGATTGTCCGAAGTGACAGCGAGTGCATGTCGGAATAACGTCTCGCTGTTTCGCCACACGCCAATTTGGGCTTTCGAAAGCCACATGCACACAACTATTGCGCTCATGGCGACGGAATATCCCGCCGGTTTCGAGAAGACATGCTTCGTGGCTTTGACCAAGGAGTCAGCAGACCACAGTGCCATCACCAGAATCCCAATTAACGGGGTGTAGAGATAACGGTCTGCCATCTGATAATCACCAAGTCGAACGAGTCCGAGCACAGGCAGCAATCCAACGGCAAACCACATCCACCCCACGATCAGGTGAGGATGACGGTCTCGAAATCGAACGCAACAAATGGTGATTCCAGCGAGCAATGCGATGGCCCCAAGGATCGCGGCGAATGAGATCGACTTGCCGGGATGCGGATAAAAGACTGCCAGTCCCGTTGGGACGAATGCCATCTTCAAATAGGCAACGTAAGAAATGACGGCATTACCAACACGATCAAAGAAGGAGAGTTCCAAGAGTGGTTGGCTGTCACGGGGGCCGCCGTTGGCGAAATACGCCACCAGAGCGAACATCAACGATAGCACCACCAATTCTTCCTTTCCAACGAGCATGCCTCGCACGTTTTTGATGAGCGTATGAAGCAAGGCAGCCCATGCTCGGCGATGTCTTCGGTCGTTGGCTGCGGTTGGTGCCAGTTGCTGATACTGAAATCGCCGTAGCGGCCAATAGTCCAGCAAGACCAGCAGCAACGGCAACGTCACGAACATCGCTTTGCTCAACAGACAGGCGAGATAAGTCACGGCCGCAAGGACTCGCCACTTCCAACTTGGCTGTCGGATTGACTGGAAATAACAATGGAACGTCAACAGCGCAAACAGCGTACTCAGACAGTCTTTTCTTTCAGTGACCCAGGCGACGGATTCCACATGTGTTGGATGAATGGCAAAGAGCAACGCGAGCACAAAACTTTTTCCAGGCGCTCCGCTTAAACGATTCCAAAATAGGAACAGAAGAATCGAATTCGAGATGTGCAGCCCCAAATTCGTCAGGTGATAACCCCCCGCCCAACGTCCGAAGAGTTGAGCGTCGAGCATGAACGACAACCACACCAGCGGGTTGTAGTGTTTGGCCGGCGTCTTCGAAAATGCCCACATCATGTTGTCCACGCTCAATCCGGACAGCACCGTGGGATTGTTGGTAACGTACATGGGGTCATCGATCGCCACGAAATCGAGGGTGGCAACTTCCGAATAGACGAGCCACGTCAGGGCAATGAGCAGCGGTATACAGAATCTCGGAGTGAAGCGAATCTCAGTGATCATCGTTAATTCCAGCGAAGGCACCTGTGGCGCGGACTGGCCAAACTTAATAATCGGCCGATGATCTCTGTCACCACATCTCAAGTGGAACGACCGGAAAAATCCATCAGGCCAACCCGATCTGAAAGGTTTACCCAATTCACCTGACCGACGGGCTCTTTGATCGCGTCGTACAGTTTGTTCCGAATATGCTGAAACACGGGCGAGCAAAATCCCGAAAATCGTTGCATCCGTAAGGATTCGGACCAACGAATTTATCGGGAGAACCGCTCATGTTTCACGCTACCTTACGTCGGCTGATTTTGGCTGACTGTTCCGTTGCATTTTTGTTATCTGTGGGAATTTCACAGGGCATCGCTCAAGAAGAAGGTGGGGCCAAAGGGGGAGGAACCGCTCCGACTCCGTGTCCCAAGTCACTTTGCCCGCCAGGATCTGCCGCGGCACCAAAACCCCCGAAGCCAACACCGATCCCGCCCAGTCCAGAGTTTGCCGATCCGCCGATTTTGGACACAAAACCGGATAAGAATACGGCCAAGCCCAAGGCGTTTCAGAAAAAGCTGCTGCAGACCAATCCCCTGTTGCGACCTCCGTTCGCCGGGCAACCGGTCGACAGCCTGAAAGGGATGGCTTCAGGCATCAAGGCTGTCGAATTGGATGCTCCCAACCGGATTCTGGCGGCGCAATTCCTGGGGACCGTGGACTGTGCGACGTATCCGCAAGCGCAAGAAATGCTGGTCCAGACGATGCAGGAAGATCCGATCGAAGACGTGAGATATGAAGCCGTCTTGTCGCTCCGACTGCTGCTGTCTCGCAACTGTTCGAATCTCGACACCGAATGCAAATGCGAATCCTGTCTGGCCCGAAAGCAAATCGCCGACGAAACAACAAAGCATGCCGCAAAGGCCAAAAAGAATCATGAGAAACCCAAGGTTCTCAATCCCGACCTACTCGACCGAAAACGCTTCAAGCCGATCAAGGCCACACCGCAAGAAAGCCGCTACGACTGCTGCCGTGGTTGCTGTAACGACAAGGTGATGAACGCGCTTGCCAAAGTGGCGTATGACGCGGATGAATTCGGTTGCTGCGTCGAACCCTCTGAGCGAGTCCGAAACGCGGCGATGATGGGTCTCTGGCTGTGCCAATGCGAGCCGGCTCCAATGGACTACGGGGTTCCGAGTGCTCCACCCGTTCGCGACAACGAAAAAGAAAAAGAGGAAGTTGACCAGACAAAGCAGAAAGAAGAGACAACCAAAGAAAAAGAAGAGTCCAATCCGGCCAAGGACAACAACAGCACCAAGGTCACTCGACCAGTTCATCAAGTTTCGTCCGCGAAACCCATCGGAACACCAGCAAACGATCAACCGAAGACCCTCCGAGCGCTGGGCGACTACTGCATCGTCGGACTGAAATCCCGGCAGTTTGAACAGGTCAAGCCGCAGTTCTCGTCCGAGGTCGGAGTGCGGACCTCCAACTCCATCGAGACCCGCACGTACTTCTTTTCCAGCGCCGAGGCCAAAGCAGAATTCGATCAGAATCCAACGGACTACGTTCCCGCATACGGAGGAGTTGATCCGGTAGAGCTTGTCGAATCCGGGACGAAGATCGAAGGTCAGTTTCTGCGAGACTATGAGGGCCGCTTTTACCTGTTTTCCACGAAAGAAAACTGGGAAAAGTTCAAAGCCACGCCAACTCGTTACCAAGTTACGAAGCGAAAGTAGCTTCCGCGATGCAGCCACGGATCGGCTCATTCAACAACATCTCAAGGAGGACTTTTCGTGCGAAAAAACTTTTGGAAATCTTGTGCGTGGACACTGCCACTGTCGCTCATAGCGACCGGTTTAATGGGTGGCGAACCGGCCAAGACGACCACGGCTCGTACAGCCAATCGCACCGTTAGCCGGACCCCGGCGAAAGACTCGGGTGAAGACCTGTTTGACACGCGTCTGGTCAGCCGCAAACAGGAATTGCAGAACGAACAACTAGCGCCACCACCGCTTCCCACGGAATCACCGATCGCACCACCATTGTTCCCCACGGAAACGCCGAAATGTACTGATTACGGTCAGATGCCATTTGGTTCGGCGTCAACTTCCAGTCCTTACGGAACCTCAGCGAATCCTTATTCGCCCGCGAATCCGAACGCTTCAGCGGATTCGGCAACGGCCAATCAGCCGTTTGGAAGCCTCTCGGCCGGACAGGGTGTTTTGGCTGCCCAAAACGATGTACCAGGCTTCGTCGGCGATTTCTTCGGTGCGGGCGGTTTTCAGCAAACTCCGATTTTTATTGAAGACAGTGGAATATTTTATCCTTCGAGTAGTTCATTGGCGCTTCCAGGCGGCGGTCTTGGCGCGGCACCTGGTGCCAATGTGGGCCGAATGAAGCTCGCCGAGAACACCAGCCCGCTGCCGCGAGACCGGGTGTTTCTCAACTACAGCTATTTTGACAACACGCCACTTTTCCCCGGCGGGATCAATGTGAATCGCGTGACTCCTGGATTCGAAAAGACATTTTTCGATCGAAACATGTCGTTTGAGCTGCGAGCCCCATTCGCTCAAACGCTTGGCAACACCATTGGCCAAAATGGTTTTGGAGGGACCGGCCTCGTCAACTCGGATCAGGCAGAGTGGGGTAACCTCACGATGTACCTCAAAGCGCTGCTCTGGAGCAGTGATCAGTTCGCACTCTCAGCCGGTTTAGGCGTCGCAGTGCCTACTGCTGACGACTTTTTACTCAAAGACACAACTACGGGAGCGACAATGATGCGGGTCAGGAATCAGGCGACCCGGCTGCTGCCGTTCGTCGGTGGTGTCTACACTCCCAGCGATCGGTTTTTTGCGCAAGGAATGTTGCAGTTTGATGTCGACGTTTCAGGTAACCCCGTTCAAATCCAAGATCCTGGCTCACAAGGCAGTAGCTTATTCAGCCTGGGTAGAGCCCATGACGCGACCTGGCTGTTCGCGGATATTTCTGCCGGCTATTGGGTCTTCCGCGACTCTGAATCTGACCGCTGGATCACCGGAATTGCGC
>JANMIF010000316.1:0-2021 GCA_031375695.1 Planctomyces sp. | reverse complement strand
GCACGTCGAGAGATCCGCGATTACATCGCCTACTACAACCTCGAACGAAAACACTCCGCCCTCGGCTACCTCTCACCTCACCAGTTCGAACTCCGCCAGATTAAGGAGTTGGACTGTCCGTGAAATCGACAGCACCTCATCACGTCGCACGGTACGGCGGCCGAGTCGTTCTACAAACAGCCGCCATTGTTCTCGACGGCACCGAAAGAAACCGCCTCGTCGCAACTTATCGCTCGCTTTGGTCCGGTCGGCATCGGCATCGAGTTGGTGCAACCGGCTTTCGTGATGAAGGTTGGGAACATCGAGAAGGGATCGCCCGCTGAAGCTGCTTACGGCGCGGTTGGTCGCCATCACGGTGGTTGTGCCGGAGAAGTCGCTCGCAAAGCTCCGTACCATCACCATCGAATTGGACCTGAACTACGGCGACTTGAACGTGATGCAGTATCACCCCGACGCCGGCTGGTTGAAGGAGAATGGTTACAGCGAGCAACTCGCGAAGTGCGTTCACATTCCTGATATCAAGGACTTCCTTGACCCAGAGGGAATTCATCGACAGCCGTGGGTCGTGCTGCATGAACTCGCGCACGGCTTTCATGACCAGACAATTGGATTCGACGACTCCCGCGTGACCGCTGCCTGGAAGGACGTTCCGTGACAGCGGGAAGTACAAGTCGGTCCTCACGGCCTCTGGCAAGATGCACGAGCACTACGGACTGACAGACCAGATGGAGTTCTTCGCTGAGATGACCGAGTGCTATTTCGGCGCGAATGATTTCTACCCGTTCGTCGCCGGTGAGCTGAAGCAAGCCGAACCGGAAATCTTCTCGCTGCTCGCTGACATTTGGGGTCCACTTCCAGGGTTCGCGATATCAAACACAAAGGCCAAACAATGAATCGCCAAAAATGAGAAGTTGAGGTCTCACGATCTGCGGACGGGTAGCCACACTCGCCAAGACGTGGTTTCCTTTGGTACGAATACCGCATGGTGACGGTGACTACGTTAGAAATTAAGCAACAACGATGAATCTGACTTCAACTCTTCTCTTGTTACTGCTTGTGTCAATTTCGGCGTCTGCTGTACTCGCCGAGGAAGTTTCCGACGCTTTCCCTGTTCCGCAAAACATCCGCAGTGTACTGACGAAGCACTGCGCTGAGTGTCACGGAGATAAGGCCAGCGAAGGTGGAATCAATCTCTCGCGGCTCACGAAGACTGATCTCAAAGAGCGCCTCGATCTGTTGAACAAGGCGCAGGAACAACTTCACTTCGGCTTGATGCCCCCGAAAGACGCTCCGCAGCCGTCACCGGCCGAGCGACAAGTGCTCATCGAGTGGGTGCGAGGCGAGCTGATCAAGTCCAACGCGCCGCTGATTGAGGACAAACTGCGTTACCCCGATTACGGAAATGCTGTCGATCACGACAAACTCTTCAGCGGCGAGATCAACGAGAAGCCCTTCACCCCCGCCCGGCGCTGGCTCGTGAGCCCACAGATTTTTACGGGACGGATCATCGATATCTTCCGGCTCAAGGGCGAGGCTCACGGCAAATACATGCAATGGCCGGGAAGCACGAGCCTTTACGGCATCACGAATCCGTTCGTGCTCCCAGACCGCTCGGGCATTCGCGATTACGCCATCACACCGCTGGACGGTGGGCATCTGCTGGTGATGCTCAACAATGCGCAGTGGATGTCCCACAAGCAGATCCGATCGGCTCGAGTCAAGAAGGGAGATTTCAAGGCCGACTATTTTGAAAACCGTGCTGACCGGTTTTCCCCGCCAACTCCGCCGACCTTCGAGGCGATCCTCCTCAACGCATCCAAACCGTCAGACGATGTGCTCATCGCCGCCATTCAGGCCCAGTTTGGGATCGTGCTTCAGCGTCCAGCCAACGAGACGGAACAGGCACGGCAGGCTAATTTGCCTTGTTGGAAGTGTAGCGCAGAATACGCAGAGAATTCGGGTGTTTGGCGTGACACGAACGTTCCGCCGTTGTTGGTCCGGGAGATTGAGAAGGTTTTGCC
>JANMIF010000273.1:0-17395 GCA_031375695.1 Planctomyces sp. | reverse complement strand
CCAGGATCGCATCGGTATGGTTGCCCGGACCACCCGTTTGGGTCGCTGTGCCCACAACGAAAACAAAAGTATCTGCCAGTGTGACACCGGTCAGGCTGAAAATGCCCGTGTTGGTGACGACCACTTGGTAACTGATCACGTCTACCGCCGCGTCGGCTGTGCCGCCTGTGACCGAGACCACCGTCTTGTCGATCGTCAACTCCGGATCAAAGACCAGGTCCACGTCCTCGCTGTCACTCTGCGGATTGGTCTGGGTCGTATCGACAGTGGCCGTGTTGTCGATGTCGTTATCGCCGCCGCCCTGGCCATCCAAATCGACCTGCGTCACCGTGTAGGTGTAGCTATAGGTCCACGACTCGCCGACATCCAAGATCGCATCGGTATGGTTGCCTGGGCCACCCGTTTGGGTCGCAGTGCCCACAACGGAAACCAACGTATCGGTCAGCGTGACGCCAGTCAGGCTGATGTTGCCCGTGTTGGTCACCACCACTTGGTAGCTGATCACGTCCCCCGCCGCGTTGGCTGTGCCGCCCGTGACCGAGACCACCGTCTTGTCGATCGTCAACTTCGGCTCATAGACCAGCACCACCGTTTCGCTATCGCTCAACGGAGTCGTCTCAGTCGTGTCGGCGGTGGCCGTGTTGTCGATGTCGCCATCGTTGCCACCCTTACCGTCCAGATCAGCCTGCGTCACCGCGTACGTGTAGCTGTAGGTCCACGCCTCGCCGACATCCAGGATCGCATTCGTATGGTTGCCTGGGCCACCCGTTTGGGTCGCAGTGCCCACAACGGACACCAACGTATCGGTCAGCGTGACGCCAGCCAGGCTGATGTTACCCGTGTTGGTCACCACCACTTGGTAGCTGATCACGTCCCCCGCCACGTTGGCTGTGCCGCCCGTGACCGAGACCACCGTCTTGTCGATCGACAGCGACGGCACTGCGTCGGAAATCGTGGTCGTCACGCTCCCGTTCGTTACACTGGCGGTCGAACTGCTCAGGCTGACCGGGAAGTTCTCATTCCCTTCGGGGATGCTATCGGTGGTCGTGGGGAGCGTGAAGCTCACCAGCGTCGAACCTGCCGCCTGCGTCGAACCGCTGTTATTCGTGACCGTCACGTTGACGGCGCCGTTGGCTCCCGCACTCGTTGTGAAGCTCAGGCCGCTCGATAGGAAACCCGCGATCAGGGCCGAGAAGTCGGTTCCCTCGGTCGCCGTGCCCGATGCGGTGTCCAGCGTGAAGCTCACGCTCAGGCCGTTCGGCAGCGACACGCCATTCAGCGTGACGGTGTAAGCAGTCGTCGTCGCCCCTTCGGCCACCGTTGTTGGGCCGCTCAGGGTGATCACCGGTGCGATCGTGAGTGAATAGTCTTCCACTTCGCCGATGTTGCCAACACCAATCGATCGCTCATCAAGGGCTGGTGTACCCCCATTGTCCGTCAGAGTGTTGTTCGATAAACGCAGGCGCAGATAGCTTTGTCCCACGACCAATCCCGACAATCCGGTCCAGTTCAGCACGGCGTTCTGCTGGGAGACGCTGGTCGGGACCGACACACTGGCCATTTCAGTGGCCTGGAAGGTTCCGTCACGGTTGAAGTCGATCCAGCCACGCAGCGTTTGCGCTGAGCCCGTGTTGTTGAACACCGAAACGGTCGCTGAGTAAGTCGTCGCCGTCGCGAGGAGCTGGGACAGCGAGGCCACGCCGTCTTCATCGTCGGTCGAACCGGAATTATTCGAGTCATCGCCCAACGCGTTGGCGCTGCTGAACGGAGCGCATTCGGCATCGATGGTGGCTCCGATGCGGATTAGGGCAGACGTATTCTCACGAGCTGAGTTGCCGCTTTCATAACTCACGGGGGCATCGCCGAAGTCGAGAGTGTTGGCATTGAAGGCGATGATGAAGTGAGAGTCGGAGTTGCCGTTACTCTTGGTCTTGTCCTTGCCCGGCACGCCGGTGATGACGCCCGCGCCGAGCGCCAGTTCGCCGGAATGAATCGTGGTGCCGACGTAGGTGAGTCCGGTCACATCGCTGTAGACGAGGTGCCCCTGACCGATCAGGTCGCCACTCGCGCCGAGGTAATCGTTTCTGTCGCCACCGATGTAAGAGGCGAACTCCTTCGTGGTGAGGTTGCTGGAGTACGTGGCGACGAGAATGTCTTGGCCGCCTCCCTGGGTGCTGTCAAAAAACGAACTCACGGGTGTGGTGTTTTGAGTGACGCCGCTGGTGCTGGTGGTGGTGATGAAAACGAGAACCTTGTCCGCACGGGAATCGTAGGCGAGGCCACCCTTGGTCTCGACACCTGTTCCACCCAAGTAGGTGCTCTGGAAGCCAGCTCCAGCACTGCCGTTGAGAGGTATCCGCGATATGAACGCGTCGCCACCTGTTCCATTGGTGGTCTGCGCGCCATTAGTGACGCCGCCCAATGCGAGAGTGGTACCAGGCAGGTCCGTGGACGCCGTATTGCCACCCACATAGAAGAAGGAGTTCGTGGCGACAATCTGAGCGATGGCGGTGTCGCTGGAGACGATGCCTTCATTTCCCGTACCTCCGAGGTAGTAAAAGACGCTGAAAGCCGATGGGGCCGTGGCCTGTTCGGGCAGGACACCGACGAGCAACTCCGTGGTGTTGGCCGCGCCGAGGGTGGAGTCCACCGCGTTCACGAGTGTCGGGTAAACGGCTCCAACGACCGTCGAGGTGGCAAAGACGATCTTCGATTTATCCGGGGTGATGTTGATCACCGTGGACCACTCTTGGCCGTTCCCGCCAACGTAGGTAAACCAGTTGGCGGTCAGGCCCGTCGTCCCGCTGGCCGTGCTCGCGCCGGAGAAGCGGATGATAAAGCCATCGCGCGTCCCGGCAAGAATCGAGTCCGGACCCGCGCTTCCCGCTCCCGAGAGCGCGACATTCGTGCGGCCCGAAGTGTAGAACACGTCGTTACTCGCAATCGCGACCGAATGCAGAGCCTCCACAGCCACGGTCTCACTCGAATACTGCCGAGTGGCTAGGGTCGCCGAATAGATCTGCAGCAGCCCAGACGTATATGCCGCCAGCACGCGACCGTCCGGAAACAATTCCAGATCGGCTGGCTTCTCCTGAACCGTTTGAGTGCCGCTTCCTCCGTGAGCCGTATTGAGGGCGATCCCCGTGCCCGTCCAGGCCGTGATGTTCGTGCCGGTGCCGTTCAGGCGGTAAATGTACGCTTGATTGGTCGCAGTCCCTTGCGCAAAACCAGCGTTCACTTCCATGTAGTTGCTATTGGAGCCGTTCGTAATCAATTCGCTCGACCAACCGAAGGCATAAACGCCATTGGCATTAACCGCAATGGCATAGAGGTAGGATGAGAAATTCGAGTTATTGAGCTCGAAGTATGTGCTCCACGCGACGTTCGGGTCGATGACCAGGGGTTGGTCGTTCACAATATCGCCAGTGATCGCGTAGCGGATTTCGCCAGCCGTGTCGCCCGCCACCATGCGCGCGTCGAGATGGTGCTTCACACCGTCAATGACCTGGTAGGTTTCCGGGATTTTGAGTGTCAAATCCTGGAATCGCAGATCAAACGTCGCCGAGCCATCGTCGTTGAAAACGATCCCATCTTGTCCGTTGGCCGCGATGCGAATTTGTTCGTAGTCCTGAGCGTGGGCCACTATCCAGTCGAATTCCAGAATGCCATTGTCTGCCGAGTACAGCCGCAGACCCACGCCGTCATAGACATTACGCAGTGTGACTTCGTTGAAAATCTCGGGCTGGAGCGAGGTGCCGTCCGCCTGCTGATACGAGCCACGGACCTCCGAAACACCGCCCGGCACGACGGTCCAACTGGGGTTTGAGCCGGTGAAACGAATATCCACGACCTGTCGGCCGGACTCGTTGGTAACCGAATCGATCTGCCGGGAGATCATGCGCACATGATCTTCGTAGACCAGCGTGGCCCCGAAGGTCGTGCGAAAACCATACGTCACACCTTCTGGGAACTGGCCCACGTTCTTCTCGAACCAAATCTGCTCGGTCGAATCGCGAACAACCGACTCGATTGCATCGCGCTGCGCGTCGGTCAGGACGGTCCCCGCCTTTAGGTTGGTGTCGGGCAGAACGGAACTGCTATCAATCTGGAAAGTGTCGGTCACTGTCGCACTGAGCATCGCTCGCGATTCCAGCAACTCGACAGGCTGAACTCCCCGCTCGCACGCGATGCGTGACAGGTGACGACTTCGCCGTGAACCACGGCCAGCCGGCCGTGAAGACAACCGCTTTTTCTCACTCAACAGGGAACGAAACGAACTCAGCCAATGGAAGCCACGAATGATGATAATCTTGGGTTGGAATGTGTGCGGACTTCGGGCCTCTTTCAAGTTCTCGTGAGTTGTTGGTAGATCGTTACGCGTGGGCTTTAGGCCGCATCCGTGTGTCTCAAGCTAGGTTTCCGTTCCTCTTCTCTCGCCGCGAGCTGATAACCGACCAGTACCTCACTGAAGAATTCTCAAAATGATGGTGGCACCGAATTAGGAAGATTTTCTAGGTACGGGTAGACGTAACGCAAGCGGGAATGGTTTGGATTTTGAGATTTGTCTTACCGTCCTTATTTGTTTGGCTGAGATGGTCCGCGAAAGCGAGCAAATCACAACGAGGCAAAAACACAACTTTGCCGACGGATCAAATTTCTCGTCTTGCGGAACGCTCGCCTTCACTCACACGTCGGATTGTTGACGCTCATGTTTCGAATTATTAACACGATCGCTCACTCGCCCTCGCTTGCGCTTCGGGTTAGTGTGACTCGTTAGTTGCACGCGAATCTCGTGCGCCACACGGAGAGAACACTTTTATGACGATGCTTCGAAGCCAGCCCACCAATCTTCAAGAGCTGCGCGACAGCGGTTGGGTTTCCAAAACGGTCAAGCAAGAACTGCGAGACAACTTTCTGCGGCTTTTGTCTGGCGGCGACGAACTCTTCCCCGGCATTGTCGGCTACGAAAACACGGTCATCCCGGAAATCAACATTGCGCTGATCGCCGAACACGACATGCTGTTTCTTGGTGAAAAGGGGCAAGGCAAGAGCCGGCTGATGCGGACGCTGTCGCGGTTCCTCGACGACGAGATTCCGTATATCGCACATCCCGACGCGCCGTTGCACGATGATCCGTGCCGGCCGATTACTCGCGTTTGCCGTGAACTGGTCGCGAACGTGCCGGCCAACGAAGTGCCGATTGCGTGGTGGCCACGCTCCGAGCGTTACGTCGAGCGATTGGCTCCGGGGACCAAGTTCGCCGACATCATCGGTGAGATCGACCCGGCCAAACTCGTCGGCGGTGTGAGCATGTCCGCCGAGGCGGCGCTGCACTTCGGGCTGATCCCGCGCATGCACCGTGGCATCTTCGCGATGAACGAACTGCCGGAACTCGATGAACTCGTGCAGGTGGGGCTGTTCAACATCCTCGAAGAGCGCGACGTGCAGATTCGAGGCTACCCGGTAAAGTTCGACATCGACGTTCTGATTTTGTTCTCGGCCAACCCGGCGACGTACAACCGCAGTGGCAAGGTGATCCCGCAACTCAAGGACCGCATCGGCTCGGTGATTCACACGCACTACCCGAAGGATCGCGATCAAGGCATCGAGATTCTCGAACAAGAAGCGGCGATCAATCTTGGCGAACCGTTCCCGGTCGTCGTGCCGCGATTCATGAAAGAGATCATCGAAGAGCTGAGCATCGCCGCTCGCAAATCGAAGTACATCGACCAAGCCTCCGGCGTGAGCGCCCGCTTCAGCATCGCTAACTATCGCACGATGATCGCCAGCGCCCGCCAACGCGGAGCACGGCTCGGCGAACGTCCCGCCGTGCCGCGGATCAGCGACCTCGGCCATCTGTATTCGTCGTCGCTCGGCAAATTGGAATTGGACTTGATGGGGAGCCATCAAATGTCCGAACGCCAAATCCTCGACGCTCTGCTGGCCGAAGCGATCCGCACCGTCTTCGCCGAGTACGTCGAGCAGCACGGTCTGGAAGAGATCTCGCAGATCTTCGGCCAGGGCGTGAAGATCGAAGTCGGCGACATGCTCCCGTCCGCGTATTATGCCGAGCGTCTCAAGCGTGTCCCGCCGGCCTGGGACAAGGCCTTCGAGGTCAACGCCTCGTCCGACCCTGCCGTGCGAGCGTCGTGCGTCGAGTTCGTTTTGGCCGGCTTGTACGCGACCGATCAAGTCTCGCGATCACAAACACACGGCCAAATCCGGTACGAGTTCTGATAGACTCCTGCCGTTGCCGACGCCGCCGAGGATTGACCATGTCCGACTCAACCGCCATCCCATCGAATCCAGTTCCGCTTCCCTACAGCCTCGACTACCCGCCACCGGATTTCATTGACCCCGTGGTTGAGGTTTACAAGAAGGACGTCGATCGCACGATCCTCCGTGAGAATCTCAAGCTGACCGTGGAAGAGCGACTGCGCAAACACCAGAACGCACAAACATTTTTCGAAGAGCTTCGTCGTGCGGGACAACGTGCTCGAGCCGACGTAGTCTCACAAGGATGACGGCATGATCGCCAACTTCGTCGAACTCTTGCCGGTGCTGAATCGCCATCAAGTGCAATTCATATTGATTGGTGGTGGCGCGGGAATCGTTCATGGCTCGCAACGAGTCACGTCGGACGTTGATGTGGTCTATTCTCGCCATCCCGACAATGTCGCTCGGTTGGCGGACGCGTTGAAATCGCATCGGCCCTATTTGCGTGGTGCTCCGCCCGGTTTGCCATTTCGCTGGGACGTTCCAACCATCCTCGCCGGATTGAATTTCACGCTCACCACGGATTTGGGCGACATCGATTTTCTGGGAGAAGTTGCCGGCGGCGGCAGTTACGAACAGCTCGTGCCGTTCACCATCGAACTCGAAGCCTTCGGAGTCCCCTGCCGCTGCGTCAAGTTGGAACGTCTCATTCAGCTCAAACGTGCCGCCGGACGACCGAAAGACTGGGACGCGATTGCCGAGCTACAAGCTCTGCTGGACGAAAGAAGCAGGCAATGACGACTCAGAACCTCGGCGGCGTGATTCACACCTATCAGCGGTACGACCCGCGGAACTTTCCGCCACCGAGTCAGCCGCCGCCGGATTTGGTGTCGCCGGCGTTTGAGCACATGCTCGAATTCGGCGACATGAGCGAACTGACCGACGCGGAGTTGGCTCGCGCGGTGCATCTCGACATTCGCCAGATCGCGGGGCTGGGGCCGAGCCTCGAATCGCTGAAGAAAATGCTTCTCGAACGGAAACGGAAGATTCTGGAGACGTGGGAGACGAAGCGGGTCGTCGCGACCGTGAAGCAGACGTTTGAAACGCAGGCCGAGTCGATGCAGCCGCCGAAGGAGTTGGCTCCGTCCTTTCAGAAGGCGGTGAAGGACGAGCAGATTCGCGAACTCGAACGGCTGTGGTACCGCGCCGGCGGCGAGCGGTCGAAGTTTGCTCGGCAACTGCTGCAACTGGCCGAACGGCTGGGAGAGAAATATCAGGTCGATGAACTCGCCGCGAAGTACGAATTCATCGGCCGCCAACCGATGTCCGTCGAACAGGCGGTGGCGATCAAAGAGGAACTCGAAACGATCGACAAGCTGCTCAAGCAACTCGAAGAGGCGGCGAAGACGGCACAGATCGCGATCATCGACCTCAATGAGTTGTCGCAGTTCGCGGATGAAGAGCAACTCGAAGGGCTGGCTCAGTTTCAGCGGCAGGTCGAAGAGATGATTCGGCAAATGGCCGAACAACAAGGCCTCGAAAAGACAAAACGGGGATATCAACTTACTCCGCAGGCGTATCGGCTGTTTCAAGGGAAGCTGCTGGAAGAAATCTTCAGTCAGTTGCAGGCGTCTCGCAGCGGCCGACATCAAGGTCCAATCCTCGGTGACGGGGCGGTCGAGTTGCAGACGACCAAGGAGTACGAGTTCGGCGATTCGGTCTCGCAGATGGATATTCCGCAAACGCTGATCAACGCGATGCTGCGTAGCCACGTTCGCCAGAGCGTGGGTGATCCGCAGAGTGATCGATCTTCAGCGTCGCACCCGCAGTCTGGCAAATACGGCTACATTCAACTCAAGCCGGAAGATATTGTTATTCATCGCACGCGAAACAATCCGAAGTGTGCGACCGCCGTGCTAATGGACATGAGTGGTTCGATGCGGCAGATGGGGCAGTACATCAATGTCAAACGAATGGGCCTCGCGCTCGACGGGTTGATCCGCAAGGAATATCCGGGGGACTTCCTACAGTTCATCGAGATGGCCAGCTTCGCGAAGGCGGTGCCGTTCGGCGATGTCGCCAAGTTGTTGCCAAAACCAGTGACGATTTTCGATCCGGTCGTACGGTTGCGAGCCGACATGAGCGATACGGACATCATCGAGTCGATGATCCCGCCGCACTTCACGAACATTCAACACGCATTGCAACTTGGCCGGCAGTTCTTGAGTACTCGCGACACTCCCAACCGGCAGATCATATTGATTACCGACGGCCTGCCGACCGCGCACTTCGACGGGCCACATCTGTATTTGCTATATCCGTCCGACCCGCTCACCGAAGCCGCCACGATGCGCGAAGCCAAGCTCTGCCAGCGCGAAGGGATCGTGATCAACATCTTTTTGTTGTCGACGTGGAACCAGTCGGAAGAAGATATTCGGTTTGCTCACCGCGTCGCCGAGAGCACCAAAGGCCGAGTCTTCTTCACCGCCGGCCGCGACCTCGATCGCTTCGTCGTTTGGGATTACGTCAACCGCAGGAAGTCGATCGTGGGTTGATCGCTACCGTTTGATTAGCGTCCGAGAACGACTCTCTGCGTTCTTCGACTCACTCCGATTGCGTCTTCAGTTCGGCTTTTGTTTGCTCGGTCTTGATGAAGTGAGCCAGTACATCGCTGCGGTACGTTCGAAGTCGGCGGACGAGCTGCCGATCGATAAACGTCTGGCGAGCGTGCCAGGCCACGGGACAGACAGCTTGCGTGGCGGCGATCGCGTCGCAGGTGACGAATGTGGACTCGGCGGCGGAGATGCTCCGCTCGATGTCGTTCAACGCGACTTTCGACGAAATCGGCTTGAACGTGCCGCGCGCGTGCCAGCGATGAAGCAGCGTCTGCAACAAACTGTTGATCTGATCGAACCGCTCCGCCGCATCCGGCAGGGCGTCTGGATTTGTGTTCAGAAATTCGAGAGCGTCGGTGACGTTACGTATCGAGCGGTCACCGGCGGCCGTAAAGTTGACCGAGGCCAGCCGATGTCGCAATTCATTCGCGATGTCACGCGGTTCGCAGCGCGGCGACAGTTCCGCGATCTCGCCATGCAAGAACGGCGTGACCAGCGGATCGAATGGAGTTTCGTACTGGCGGATACGGTCGAAGTCGGCGGCCGTCGGATGCGGGCGTTTCGAGACATCACCGAGCGTGCGGAAGTATCGCAGTCGGCGTTCATCGTCCGGATGCAGGCCCGATTCCGTTTGTTTCAAGCCCACTTGCTGAATCATTGACCGAGGCGATTTCGTCATGTGATCTTTAACTTGTTTACGATAAGCCCAGAACTCATCGGCGTGCCGTCGCACAACTTGCCGCGACAAGTCCCATTCGCTCAGCCGCGTCGCCACGTCGGCGGTTTCGGCGTCCGGCCCGCCCCAAGCCATCAGGAACCTTTCGTGCTTTTGCAGTTCAGCCCGAACCTGTTGAATCTTGCTGTCCCACTTCATGACTTCCGTCGGTAGGCGAAAGGGCCACGTTGAATTTGCTGCTTCGTTGATCGCGCCGTCCCGATGCCCGGCCCAAGCGGCGATCGCATCGGCATCCTGTAGTCCCAATCGCAGAGGCGATGACCAGTCCCAACCGCACGATGCCAACAGTTCACGAACCTGTGGACGCTGCAATCGCTCGACGAAACCGTCACGAGCAAGACCCTGTAAGGAATTCGTGGCGACGAACAGTAACTCTCCCGGCACCATTTCGATCGCGGCCACATGTGCGAAGACACTCGACAACGTCTTCGCCAACACGCGAATCGGCCGCGGACCGAGATCTGCATGCGAGAACCGGATCGCCAACACGCCGTCGTTCGTGAGACAACTTCCGGCAGCGCGCAGCGACTCAGCAGTGAATCCGATTGCGGCCGATGGCAGCGACGGCTGATTGGGCGAGGCCAGAATTACATCGAACTTTTCTCGCAGTGTTTGCAGGGCCAATGTCGGTTCACAAATCCGAGTTTCAAACCACGAATCTTCTGATACGGCCAACGATCCGGATTCGGACAGTAGCCGCCGCGCGAATTCCGAGACGCCGCGATCCGGCTCAATCGCTAGCACTCGCTGCAGCGGAAAGGCCGCGACCGTCGCCAACGGCTCGCCGCCGCGCACGCCCAACAACAACACCGACTGCGGACCATTGAACACGGTCATCGGTAACACGGTCGCCAACACTTCCGGCAAATAGCGAGGAGCTAATTGCGGGCGCGATGCGAACGATCCTTTCGGAATCCCGTTTTCGCGAATTAAGAACGTCGATCCACGGAGCTTCCACGCCGTCAACGTGCCGTTGTCCGCTTCCGAAACGAATGCCACGCGTGCCTCGTCAATCGCCGGCAATTGTTCCCACGGAGTTCGCTGTCGATGGGCAGCGAAGACGTTGCCATCAAACAGAAGTCGCGCCGGATCAGCCGGCTGATACCGCACCCACACCGGCGCAGTGATCGCGAAGCCGACTAAAATCAAGGCCCCGACGAAGCGCCACTTGCGCCAATTCCGCAAAGTCACCAAGCGGTCGACCTCGTCCCAAACCTGCGACCAATCACAACACAGTGCCGCGAGCGCCACCAGAATCGAGCTACCGATCAATGTCAGCCACCAGACACCCAGCGACGGCAACAGCCACATGCTCGATACCATCGCCGCGATCAATACTAAAGCCGAAACTGGTGAGCGGGGCGGTCGCCCCCCGGTGCATTCACTGTCCGACTGTGGAGCTAACACCGCCCTGCCGAGATGCATGAGCTGCCCATTGAAAATTGCCAGCGGAGCCAGCACTGGCAATATCAAGCCCAGTCGTAACGGCCACAACAGCCACACTTGAGACAGATGCACGTTTTCTTGCAGTGCCAACCACGTCCACATGGGGACCGCCGCTAGGCACAGCCAACTCCCGGCCGCCACCGTGATCGCACCTAAAGTCAATATGCGCTGCGGCTGCTGACTCGGATGCTTTGAACCAAAAGCTAGACCGCCCAGTAGCATCGCAAACTCAACCATCGAAAAAATGAATGATTCAGGAACGATCTGCCGCTCCATTCGCTGCGCGGTGACCCACAACAATCCAACTGCAATCAGGCCGCCGCGAATCGCCAAGGTTGAGACGCGTTCATTCGAGACAACCCGATAACTCGTGGTTTCAGATTGTTTCGATACAGACTGTCGAGACCAGCGAATCAACACAACTACGAACCCGATCAATCCCAGGAAGGCTGCAACCAGTCCGCATCCACGCGGTCCAAGCCACGGGCAAATAAACAATGCCCCGTGCAACAACCCAATCGCGGTCGATCCACCCGATGATCCCGATGCCACCATTCGCAGTACTGAGACCACCAAGATCAACAACGTCGCCGTCGCTACGCACCCGAAATAGGCCGTCTGAGCCGTTCGTGAAGTCGTCGGATCAATTCCCGTTGCCGTAACCAAACGCCCGCAAAACGAGAACATCGTCGGCAGAAGCATGGTGGCCGCCGATAACACAAACAATGTCACTGCGTTCGCCAAAGAGCCACTTAAAATCGGCCGATTCAGGATTCGCCAGACGATAATCGCCAAGCCCAGCATCGCTGCCAAACCGGTCTGTGCTGGCAGCGTGGTCCCACAGTTCAACCAATACTGAGCCAGCCCCGACGCGAGCGCGAAACCGCTCAGCAAACCGGTGAAGACGTTCCCCAAGCGACCTGTTTGCATCGCATCCCTGCCTGTGAATTGGAAGCCGAAAAGCCTTGAGTTGCCGCCGCCTTGTATCGCACTTTCAAAAACAACGACAAGCCCACTTGACCCCGGCTTGCTTATGCCATTTCGGATTGACCATTTTTCCGAAAGCGGCGTATACGCCCGCGTCCGTTCACGTTCCTAGGGATGCCATGAACCTCACCGCGCCTCACCCAAGTGTTCACAAGCAAACGTCCGCTCGGCGAGACGATCCGGAGGTCGATCGTTGGGTCGCGATGCTGAGCGCGGAACTCGACTCCGAAGACCGTCCCAAGAACTCACGGCCTCCGACCGCTGTTAAGAATGCCTCTGTCGATATTTCGCTAGAGTTTGGACGAACTTGTCTGATGGATCCGACTCGCGATTTGATACCCGGCACAATGCTGCGCCTCGATCAACAAGCCGACGAACCGCTGGACCTCGTGGTCGATGGCCGAGTCATCGCGCGAGGCGAATTGCTGGTGACGGCCGGAAAACTCGGCGTGCGAATCGTCGAGTTACTGCTGTTATTAATCGGATTCAGTGGCCTCGCGAGCGATTACGGATTCGCGGACGAGCCGGTTCGGCCAGGGAAGTCCGCTCGCAAAATTGAGCTGTTCAACGCAGAAGCCGATGAGGTCTTCGAGGCACCGTTCGGAACGACGCGCGGCCGACGATCGGCTCAGCAAACGACCGACATCATGCCCCGCGAGCCGCGATCCAACTCCGAGCTTGATCCGTATGAATCAATCGCACGAACAACCGGCGACTCGCGCAGTGTGCCGTTGACGAAACCCTCGAGTACGCGGCACAACCTAAACACACGAAGCATGGGCGAGGGCGACGCACGAATCCGAAGCGCAAGCGATAGTGGCTGGGGCAAGACCATCTGGTCGTTGCTGGCCGTTATCGGATTGATTGCGGCCGGCGCTCGCTGGTTGAAATCGCGAGTCGCCCCTTCAACCGGCGGACTGCCAGGCGAAGTGTGGGACATTCTCGGCCGTGAGTCGTATGACGTTCGCACCGCGGTCCTTCTGGTCCGGTGCGGATCACGCTTGCTGCTGTTGAGTTCGTCACCCAGCGGTTTGCAAACGCTGGCTCAGATCACCGACCCGGTCGAAGTCGACTGTCTCGCCGGTTTGTGCCAATCAACTCAGCGAGATCACGGCCTCGCAGAAACCTTTCGCTCGCTGCTCGTCCGACCGGTCGCTCCGAAATTGGAATCCGAAGCGAGCCGCGCGCCGATCTTTAACGATCGACGCCAATCGCTTCCGTTGCGCCCAGCCGTGCCTGCCTCGCCGGAGGTGCGCTGATGACACTAACCCGACGGGCAAGCGAGCGCTTCGCCGAACACCGAACTCATCGCTTTTCGAAGTGCTCGCCCTCGCTTGTGCGTCGGGTGACTTTGGTCGTCACCCTCATGTTGCTCACCGATTCATCCGCGATCTTTGCTGCGGATGCGGTCACCGATCCGAGCGCCGCGCTGTCGCCGCAAGCATTGACGTCATCGTTACCGTGGTTGATTGGCGCAACCGTACTCAGTGTCGTTCCCGCCGTTTTATTGATGAGTACTTGCTTTGTCCGTTTCAGTGTCGTGCTCAGCCTGCTGCGACAAGCGCTTGGAGCGACGCAGGTCGTCTCGAATCAAATCCTGATGGCGTTGAGTTTGTTCTTGACGGGCAGCGTTATGGCTCCCGTTTGGCAGGAGTCCTACGAGTCAGGCTGGAAGCCCTACGCTCAAGCCGCGAAGTCTAACACGGCTGCGCTGGAGTCCGCCGTTACGAACGTTTTGGCTCCGCTACGTCGCTTCATGAGCCGCCAGGTTGAAGCTGCCGGCAACTCTGACGGTGTCTGGATGATGCTCGACTTGCAACGGCAGCACGCTCAACAAACCGATCTCCCCGAACCGCGCAACTACGACGATGTTCCGATTACTGTCTTGTTGCCGGCTTTTCTTCTGAGCGAACTGAAGGTTGGATTTCAGATCGGCTTCCAAATTTTTTTGCCGTTTCTCGTGATCGACTTCGTCATTGCCTCGGTACTGACCGCACTCGGCCTAACCACGTTGACACCGTCCATGGTCTCGTTGCCATTCAAACTGTTGCTATTCGTTCTCATTGACGGCTGGTTCCTGACCGTCGGCATGTTGATGTCTAGTATTTCCATGACTGGTTGACTGAGCATCTGCCATCCGGGCTTCGCCCATTCTCCATCTCTTAAATCTCAACTGACCTCTGTGTATGACTCCCGACCAATCCACCGAACTCATCCGATCGTCCGTCTGGCTCGCACTGCAACTGAGCGTTCCGTTGCTGGCGTTGTCGTTTGTGATCGGTCTGTTGATCAGCGCATTTCAAGCCGCGACGCAGTTAAGCGACTCGACGGTGAATTTTGTTCCGAAGTTGCTGGCCGTGTCCGTTTCAGCGGTCGCGCTGTTGCCGTGGATGCTGCAACGGCTCAGTGAATTTACGACTCAGTTGTGGCATTCGATCGCGTTGCCGTCGTGAGTGCGAAATGAACATCTCGATGCTCTCAGAACTGGGACTTTGGTTCGCGCCGTGGTCGGCCTTGTGGCTGACGTTTGGGTTAATGCTGTGCCGCATTGCCGGATTATTGGCGGTCGGTCCGATCCTCGGACAAGCGATCTTGCCGTGGCAAGTGCGAGTCGGTACCGCAGTCGTGTTGTCGCTGTTAATTACGCCGCTCGTCCGCGCCGGAGCTTTCCCGTCGAATGACCTGTTCGCAATTGCGCAAACCGGGCTGACTGAACTTGGCCTGGGATTTTTGATCGGATGCAGCACCTGTCTGGTTGTCTGGTCAGTTCAAGCGGCCGGTCGTTTGATCGAACAACAGGCCGGCTTGGCGAACGACGTTGATGACGAGGCCTCCGAACCGCTGAGCCGCTGGTTGTCAGTATGGATCGTTCTGGGGGTCCTGCTGTCCCCGACGGTCAATGCCCCGTGGCATGTGATCACAACCCTTTGCGACAGCGTGCAAACCTGGCCGCTGGGCGGAACTGCCAACGGTTTATGGAACGGCTCCGTGATCGCGGGACTGCTGCATCACGGTTGCCGATTGGCCCTGACAATCGCCGCGCCGACGCTGGCAACAATGATGTTGTGCAACGTCACATTCGCCATGCTCGCATCGGGAACTTCGCACGGCATCGCGCTCAATGTCGCTGGCAGTTTGCGTCCGATCGTGGGCCTAATCGTGTTGGCATCAAGCCTGTCGGGACTCAATCAATTCGTGGCCGACGAACTGCGCACGAATTGGCTACACCATGTGACGACGGTCGCCGCCGTCGATGCCACCGAAATCGAATCCCCCGGCTATCTTGCCGACAACTCACCGCATGAATTGATCGCGTTCCCGAAGTCCCGTTGAAGCGGTCGGCAACGACCGAACGAATCTGATGTCTCTGCTCGACTCATCCGCCGCCGACCGGACTGAACGTCCAACGTCACGCCGCCGCCGCGACGCACGCACGCGCGGAATGGTCGCGCACAGCGCCGAACTTGTCACGGCCGCGAGGTCGCTCGCGGTGTGGGCGGTGATCGCCGGTTGGAGCGCAACGTTTTTGACCGAATCCGCCCGCCTCGTCCGGTCAACACTCACGCGGCCGCCATCCGATTGGCTGACAGCACCCGCGGTCGATGTCACTCGCGTACCAATCACTTGGGCTGCGACGCAACTCACGCTGCCACTCGCGTTGGTCAGCGTCTTTGTGCTGATCTCGCATTTCGCACAAACCGGTTGGCTGTGGTCGCCTCACCGCACCCTTCCCGACGTTTCTCGGCTGTCGCCGTTGACTGGCTTGGGCCGCATCGCATCAGCCACAATGGCCCGCACAACTGTGTTGTTGGCCAAATCGCTGTTGTTCCTGAGCCTCACAGCCTGGCTATTGGCCAGCGAATGGAACAAACCGGCACCAACGGTACCTCAATCCGATGTGACATCAGCGGACGCGATGGACTGGAGCAACCTACAGAAGCCGGTGCGGCGTATCACGCTGATCACTTCCCTGTCGTTGCTCGCCTGGGGATTACTGGATTATGTCATGCAACGCCGCCGCTTTGAGCAGTCACTGCGGATGACGAAGTCCGAAGTCCTGAGAGAGCTAAAAGAAACGAGCCGCCGTGCCGCACATCGACAAACGGTTGCGCACAATCGTTGACAGCCCTTGTAATTCGAGATTCCCCTCGCAATAACTCGTCCGAGTTGCGGTCGATCAGTGTCGTTCAAAATGCCCTGATATTGCCGCAGCGATTTGACACGCTGAGATTTTCGATTTCAGCATTTGACGGGCTGTAGCGCAGTCTGGCTAGCGCGCTTGCTTGGGGTGCAAGAGGTCGTGGGTTCAAATCCCGCCAGCCCGATTAGACTTACGTCGATTCGATTCGTCTCTGTCACTGAAGTTGTCACTGAAACGACCCCCTGGATGGCTGCAACCATCCAGGGGATCTCTCTCACAAGCCGACCTTCCGAGCCAGCTTGGTACCTACCAGCGGTTTTCATTTCGGGAGGTTCGATGATGTCTCGTGGCAATCCTGCGCCCTGGTTCCGGCCCAACCGGAACACTTTCTACGTCACGCTGGAAGGCAAGCAGATCAACTTGCTGACGGCGGATAAGGCGGAAGCCTTTCGCCGTTGGCACGAGTTGATGTTCAAGCAGCCGGAAGCGGTGCCACCGAAGCAACTCGCCGTCGCGGTGCTCTTGGCCGAGTTCGCTGATTGGTCGGAGAAGCACAATCGCGTCACGACCTATGAGTGGCGACGCCGGTATTTGGAGAGCTTTTTGAAATCTCTTCCGGCCGGCTTGCTGGTCGTGGACGTGAAGCCATTTCATGTCACGCGATGGTTGGACGCGCAGCCGGGTTGGGGCAGCAATTCCCGTCGTGGGGCGATTAGCACGGTGAAGCGAGCTTTCGATTGGGGTACTCAAGAAGGCTACATCGAATACTCGCCGATTCGGCATGTGAAAAGGCCACCGGGCCAGAGACGTGAAACCATTCTCACGGCGGAGCAGCGTGACCTCATCTTGAATGAGGCGAGGGACGAAGCGTTTCGCGACTATTTGGTACTGGTGCAAGAAACTGGTGCGCGACCGCAAGAGGTTCGGTTGGTCGAAGCTCGGCATGTCGACTTGGAAAATGGTCTGTGGGTGTTTCCACCAAGCGAGCACAAGACTGGAGAAAAGACCGGCAAGCCACGAATCATTTTCTTGACTCCGACGGCGCTCGAAGTCACGAAGCGGTTGATGCGGCGATCTCCGACTGGCCCGCTGTGCCGAAATTCGCGAGAGCAACCGTGGACGCGGAACGCGGTGCGATTGCGATTCACTCGTTTGCGACGAGCTTTGAAGGACAAGTTGCCGGTTGATCTGTGTGCGTATCATTTTCGGCATACCTTCGCGACGGATGCTTTGGAACGGGGCGTCGATCCCATC
>JANMIF010000248.1:0-4506 GCA_031375695.1 Planctomyces sp. | reverse complement strand
TCGGCGAACTGTTCAAGAAACAAGGGTTGGGAGACGTCTTCGCAGGCTGGGTGAGCACCGGCCCGAATCCGCCGATCTCCGGTCAGCAACTGCAAGGAGTCTTGGGGCAAGACACGGTCAATCAACTCGCGGGAAAATTGGGAATGGATGGGGGTCAAGCCTCGAATCTGCTGGCTCAGTTTCTTCCGGACGTGGTCGACAAACTGACTCCGGGAGGAAAAATCGACGCGAATCAAAACGTCGAACAAGGCTTGGCCGGACTGCTGCCGAGCCTGTTACAGGGAGGCTTGGGGAAAATGCTGGGCGGCTTCATGAAGTAGTCTTCGCGACGACCGCCGTTCGCCCTCGCTGACACTTCGGGTTTATTTTTTCTATGCGTGGCTTGGCAAAGGATTTGACTGCCTATTGGGAATCTGAAAAGGCTTTCCGCAAGTTGTTGCCAGCGATGTTGACACTGGTTGGGGCCGGATCAAAAGATTTCCCCCGTCAGTTCCGCCTAGCAAACGATCCTCCTGGGTCGAGCGGCATCGGTCGCCGTTGTGGTTGGTGTATCGCGCGGAGGCTTCTCGGATCTGACAGTGCGGGCCACCTAGTCAGTTTGAGTTTCCCCATCATCTTGAGCCGTTCCCTCGGCTCGCTCTTTGGAAGGTTCGTGCTATGCGTCTTGCATCGTGGTTGCGTCGTTTTTGTTTGGATGATTCTGGCCGGAGTCGAAAGTCGCATCGGGGATGCGTTGCTGCGCGACACCGCAACGACTCGTCAGTCAAATGTGTCGCGGTCGAATCGTTGGAAGTGCGGACGTTGCCGTCTGTAAGCGCCCTGTTCATCAGCGGGTCGGGTGAGTTGAACATTCAGATGACTGCTGCCGACAACGTCATGGTCGGGGTCAACGGCGTCAACGTGCAAGTCCTGGCGAATGGAATTCCGCTAAGCTCCTTGGGAACCATCGCGACGAGCCAGGTAAAGACACTGATCATCGACGGCAGTGATTCCGACAATGTCATCAGCGTGGCTGGCGTGGATGCCAGCTTCACGAATCTGACTTCGATTCAGATCAATGGCGACGACGGGAATGACACGCTCACCGGTAGCACCGTGAAGGCCAACACGATTCACGGCAACAGCGGCACGGACAACATTACCGGCGGCGACGGCAATGACTTGCTGTTCGGCGATGATGGCAGCGACACGATCGTGTCCGGCCTGGGCAATGACACGATCAACGCGGGGAACGGCAACGATTCCGTCAGCTCCGGTTTCGGAGACGACTGCCTCCTCGGCGGCGATGGGCAAGACACGCTCGATGGCGAGGACGGCAACGACACGCTGCTGGGTGGCAACGGAAACGATCAACTGACGGGTGATATTGTCGGCGGCTCGGCGGGCAATGATTCGCTCGACGGCGGCAACGGCAACGACACGCTCAATGGTGCCGACGGCAACGACTTTATGAATGGTGGTTTGAACAACGACTCGATGCTGGGGGGTGCCGGCAACGACTCGATGTTTGGCGGCGGCGGGAACGACACAATGGACGGTCAGTCGGGGAACGACACCGTCAGTGGACAAGCTGGCGTCGATTCGCTGGAGGGGGGCGCGGACAACGACACGGTCGATGGCGGTGCCGGCAACGACAAGATTTTCGGCGACGATTCGGCTGCGGTGACGACCGGCAACGACTCCATCAACGCGGGGGACGGGAACGATACGGTCGATGCGGGTGACGGTGATGATTCGGTGATCGGCGGCGCGGGAAACGATTCGATCCTCGGCGGCGACGGGAACGACACGCTCAATGGTCAAGGTGGTAATGACAAGATTGAGGGAGGAGCCGGCGATGACTCGGCGAAAGGTGGCGACGGCAACGATCTGATTTGGGGCGACGATTCGCTTGGCTTGCAGACCGGCAACGATACGCTCAATGGCGAAGCGGGGAATGACACACTGAATGGCGGTCTGGGGGACGATTGTCTGCTGGGTGGTGCCGGCAACGATTCGCTGAGCGGCGGCGACGGAGTCGATCAGCTCAACGGTCAGGCCGGCAGCGACACGAACAACGGCGGCGGCGGCGGCGACACGATCGTCTTCGATTCGACCGATGGCAAGGACGTTGGCGGTGGCGGCAGCGGAAACGAGACGGTGTTCGTCAACGGAACGGCGGGAGCGGATACGATCACCGTGTCACAATCCGGGGGGCTGCTGAAAGTGTCGATTGGATCGAACTCGATCACGGTTCAATCGAATGTCACGACGGTCGTGATTGACGGCGGCGGCGGCAATGACAAGGTGACGATTACCAATTTGGCGGGCGTCCCGGCCGTCGTCATCGGAATCAATGGCGGGGCGGGAAATGACAGTCTCAGCGGCGCGGGTGCCTCGTCCGGCGCGGCGCGAGTGGTGCTGGTCGGTGGCGATGGCAACGACACACTGGTTGGCACGACCGGGAGCGACACGCTGTTCGGTGGCAACGACAACGACTCACTGGTGGGCGGTGCCGGCAACGATTCGCTGGTCGGCGAATTGGGCGACGACACTCTGAAGGGCGAGGACGGCGACGACGTGCTCAATGGCTCGGACGGCAACGACGTGGTTCAGGGCGGCAACGGTTTGGACAACATCGACGGTGGCACGGGGAACGACAACCTCGACGGCCAGAGCGATGCCGATACCGTGAGTGGCAACATCGGTGACGACACGGTCAACGGCGGTGACGGCAACGATTCCCTGCTGGGTGGCAGCGGAGGCGACACTTTGAACGGCGGTGCCGGCAACGATTCGATGAATGGTGGCGAAGGGAACGATTCGCTGCTGGGCTTGACTGGCGACGACAAAATCTTCGGCGGCGGGGGCGAGGACACCATTGATGGCGGCATCGGAAACGACACGCTGAACGGCGGGGACGGAGCCGACAACATTCTCGGTGGCGACGGCAATGACCTGATCGGTGGCAAGGACGGCGCCGACAACCTCAACGGCAATGCCGGCAACGACAGCATGATGGGGGGCGACGGCGACGACATCATGATCGGTGGCGGTGGCAGCGACATCATGCTGGGAGGCGATGGCGACGACAACGTCAACGGACAAGACGGAACCGATACACTCGCTGGCAACGATGGAACCGACAGCCTCAACGATGCGACCTCGGTCATTGATGAGTCGCTCGTGTTCTCGCCCGCGATCCTGGCGGCACTCGACACGTTATAGCGCCGAGGGGACGAAACACTTGTGAATTGGAGGGATCGGGTTTGCGAGTCGGACAAGCCCACGCGAGCAATCGCGTGGGCCTGTTTGTTTGTGCGACATCTTCCGGTATCCGCGTTCACCTCTACAGCGCGCGAGGCCATTCGCCGGGCGGGCGGAGGCGGTCTTCCGCGTCGAGAAACGACTGCAACATCACTTGAGCCGCCACTTTGTCCAGCCGGTGCTGTTGCTTTTTCCGGCTGATCTCGGCGTGTTGCAAATACAATTCGGCCATCGCCGAGGAAAAGCGTTCGTCCCAAAACACGACCGGCAGCTTGAGGACTTGCGCGACCCAAGTGCCAAACGCACGGGCCTCGCGAGCTTTCGTTCCCTCATCTCCGCTCATGTGAACCGGCAAGCCCACGACCACTCCGGCTGCGCGGTAATCGCGAGCGATACGGTTCAAGAATTCCGCGTCTTCGCGTTTGTTGCGACGCGTGTAATTTTCCAACGGACTAGCGATGTTCTGTTCGTGCGTCGAAACCGCCACGCCGATTCGTTTCGTCCCGTAATCGAGACCCAGCAACGTCCCCTGAGTCGGAACAGTCGGCGGCAAATTGGAGTTCGTCATGCGCACGATTCTAGCCGGAAGCGTGAGTTTTGAAGTTACGCAGTTTTGCGTGCGGTTTACATAGCAACTCGGTATTCGTTGGGGAAGCTGTGGTCGATGAGTCGTTTAAGTTTTTGGAATCCGCCAGGGGTTTCCCGGCGGTCGGTGACGTAACTCAATTCGGCACGTTGACTGGATTGGCGGACGGCTTGGCAGAGGCCGAAAGTGCGTTGTGATTGCCCCGGAGTAAACCTGATTTTGCGAAGCGACTCCTTCAATGTCACCTTCTAGATGAGCGAGCGAACTCTCGACTGCGGCGAAGCACCGACCAGCACGCGTTCGGGATTACAATGCGTGGTGTCGGGAATGAAGAGATACATCCCAACCGTCGCCTGCACCGACAACAGCACGCCTCGCATCCGATCGTTGACGAGTTTTCCAAACCACCGTTTCCGCTCCAAGAACCGCCCGACCTGTGCCCGAAGCCGTCCGTGCGACCGCTTGTTTTCGGCCGCCTGCACTCCGGACATTCGCCCCGAGCGCATCACAAACGGCACGATCATTCGCGAGACCTGAAGTGGACCCCAAGAGTTGGACAGTGGGAGACGCGATTTAAGAGAGAGTTGGCCGACGTGGTTTCGACCGTTGCGTCTGACGACCGTGTGTTGTGTGGGCGCTCGCGGTGAAGACTTCGTGCGGCGTCCGGTAGTCCA
>JANMIF010000084.1:0-1734 GCA_031375695.1 Planctomyces sp. | reverse complement strand
CGACAAAAAATTGCGATACGACTCCAGCAGCCGAGCCAACGCCTCCACGTTGCCACCACGAGCCTGTTCAATCCGAACCGACACGCCACCAGCCACAGCTTCTGAATGCCCCGCCAACATCAACACGCTCCCCATACCCGGACGACGCGGTATCCTATCTGCAAGACGCCATGTTCGCCGACATCGCACGCGAATTCCAAGCATTTTGTTTCTGCCGAAGGGAACGCGATGCTGGCACTGCGGAAGAACTCGAAATACCCCGACGAGCACCGGCTCAAACCACTTTTCATCAGGTTGATAGGTCGAACAATGAAACTCCCCTCCTTGGTGAAGCCAATGCAACCGGCACCGCTCGTCATGGTCTTCCTCTTGCAACTCGCAGCAGCTTGGCCGAGTGCTGCGCAAGACAAGCCGCAAAAGACTGTCGCGAGTTACCAAGACTGGAAGCACTTCGGCTCCGTCTTTGTAATCACAACACCCGAAGGAGCGGACCTGCCTGCGACGGCGGTGGTTCAGGACTTCCCGCTGCTTGTGCGATTGGACAAGGACTGGTTCAACTTCAGTCAGGCGAAGAGTCGCGGCGAAGACATTCGATTCTCGGCGGGCACTGGGCAGCCGCTGGTCTATCAGATTGAGGAATGGGATGCCGGACGCGGAACAGCCAGCATTTGGGTACGAATGCCCGCCATCAAAGGCAACGAACGGCAGCCGATCAAGCTTCATTGGGGCCATCCGATCGCTGCGAGCGAGTCCAACGGTAAGGCGGTCTTCAATGCTGACAACGGCTTCGTCAGCGTGTTGCATTTGGACGCGGCGCTGAGCGATGAACTCGGCGCACTGACGCTCAAGGATCAGGGGACGACGACCGCGAGCGGACTGATCGGGCAAGGTCGGCACCTCACTCTGGGCAAGGGCATCCACGGCGGCGATCACATCGCGACCTATCCTTTCAGCGACAACGCCTTCACATCCGAAGCCTGGTTTCGGCCGCAAGGCACCGACTCCACGATCTTCTATTGGGGACGCTATGCCACTCGGCTTAACGGTAAGACGGGCGACGGCAATGAGGTGTCGCTCAACATCGGATCGCCTGCGAGCTTGAATTGGGCGTCCGACGGTCCCGGCGGGGCTCATGCTGATGCGGCTCCGGTGCTCGGCCAGTGGAATCATGTCGCCGCGACTTACGAGAACGGCACCAGTCGCATCTTTGTGAATGGCAAGCTGGCGGGCAGTCGGTTTCACAAGTCCGCGATGTCGATCGTGCAGGACATCGTCGTAAATGTCGGCGGCATGCGCGGCAGCAACTATCGGTACGTCGGCGATGTCGACGAAGTGCGCGTCTCGAAGGTGGCTCGTTCCGCCGATTGGTTGCGCTTGCAGTTCGAGAATCAGAAGCCACAGCAGTCGCTGGCTGGGCCGATCGTGCCAGACGGCTCGGAGTTCGGCGTTTCGCAAGCGCACCTCGCGATCGGTGAAGGTCAGAGCAAGACGATCACTGCAAAGGCTGGAGGGGCTCAGAAGGTATTTTGGATTCTGAAGCGCGACGGCGACGAGTCGATCGTGGCGACGGATCGGTTTGCCTACACGTTCAACGCGGGGCGAATTCCAGTGTCGTTGTTCGCGACGCGCGCGAAAACCACTGATACCGGGGCGATGAAACACAAAAAAAAAAAGCACACCAAAAAAAACATAAATAACAAACAAGGGTAAAACCAAAAAAAATGAAAAAAAAAA
>JANMIF010000121.1:0-46755 GCA_031375695.1 Planctomyces sp. | reverse complement strand
CCCCCTCCCACACGCTTCGGGTTAGTGTGAATCTGCGAATTCGTGGTAACTTGGCTGAGATTGCGAACTCAGCGAGTTTGCGTTGAGCGGGTCGGCGATTCGTTTTTGACTGGTCAAAATTTATGCGGAGTCGAACTGACTCGTGGAGGTTTTGTTCGGACGTCGCCGATACCTCAACTATTGAATTGGTCGTTTGGGAAAGGAATCCCGATGCGTGCGGCTTCGTTAACGGTGTTTGTCTTGGTTTCGGCTGCGGCGGTCGATGCCGCTGATCCAGAGTTTGTACGGCGTCGTCCGCTGCGTCTGACCACGAGTGATTCCGGCCTATCGCGTGGAAACCTGATTCGTCCGGTGAGTTTCGCGGCTGGTTTGTCGGAAGATTGGTCGAACGGCAAATCCGGCGAAGAGGCGGACAAGGACAAAGACGACGAGAAGCCGAAAAAGAATTACGGGCCGCCTCCGGAGGAGCCGCGAAAGACGTTGTTTCAGTGGAGCTATGGAACGTCATTTGGCGGCGGAGTTGATCTGGACGACGACCTACAAACCGACCGCCCTGACTTCGTCGAGGCGAGTACCACCGTGGGCAAGGGAGTGTTGCAGATTGAGTCGGGCTACACCTACATCCGCAACAAAGACGCCGACACCACCTCAATCACGCATTCGGCGGGGGAGTTCTTGTTCCGCTACGGCATTTATGAGGACTGGCTGGAGCTGCGGCTGGGCGTCTTTCCCTTCAGCCAAGTCAGCAATACTCCCCCGCCGGCAGTGACGCACAGTGGCGTTGAGGACTTGTATCTCGGGGTCAAACTGGGACTGACTCCGCAGGAAGGCTGGTGGCCCGAAATGGCGCTGGTGCCGCAGATGACGATCCCCACGGGCGCACGATCCGTCACGGCGAACGAAGTTTTGCCCGGCATCAATTGGCTTTACGGCTGGGATGTGAATGACTTCCTCGGCGTCGGTGCCAGCACGCAATTCAACAATGCCATTGATGGCGGAACCGGGCACAAATACACCGAGTGGTCACAGGCTATCACAATCAACTACAACCTCACTAAAAAGGTCGGAGCCTACACGGAATGGTTTGCGTTCTTTCCGTCGGGGGCCGACACGGAGCGAGTGCAGCATTACATGGACGCTGGCTTCACCTATCGCCCGACGCACGACACACAGTTCGACATCCGAGCCGGCATCGGCCTGACAGGCGCTTCGGACGACTACTTCATCGGCACCGGCTACTCGATCCGCATCAAGTGACGACATGGTCGAACGATATCGGCGGCAAAAGGGGACACCCGCGCTGCTTGGCAATCATCAGAAGTGCTGGTTGTGGGGACGGCACGTCGTCATGGAGACACTCCGCGCCGGTCGCTGGCCCGTGCTGGAACTGTATGTGAGCGATCAGTTGCCGATCGAGGATTTGCAATTTGCCGTGGACTTCGTGACGCGGCAGGAGCGTTTTGAGTTCCTCAAGTGTTCCTCGGAACGGCTGACGCAACTGTGTCACTCGCGCGAGCATCAGGGTTACGTCGCGAAGATGGCCCCGTTTCCGTACGGCACCGTGGAATCCGTGCTGGACAGTTCGCCCGTTCGGCCGCTGTTCGCAGTGCTCGATGGAGTTCAAGACCCGCATAATTTTGGTGCGGTGATTCGATCGGCTCATGTACTCGGAGTCGATGCGGTGTTTGTGCCGACGTACGGTCAAGTCCCCGTCACGGCGCTGGTGGCACGTAGTTCGGCCGGAGCGGTCAGCCACATGCCGATCGCTCAAACTGATGATTTGCTGAACTTAGTGAAGTTACTGCAATCGCGCGGCGTACGGCTGATCGGCACCAGTCAGCGAGCGGCAAAATCGATTGCAGCGTGCGACTTGAAACTCGCCTCGGCGATTGTCATCGGTAACGAAGGATCGGGCATTCGTACTGAGTTGTTAGCAGCCTGTGATGAACTCGTAACGATCCCACAGTTTGGTGCATTGGAGTCGCTCAACGCGGCGGTCTCGGCGGGCATTCTGTTTTACGAAGCGCAGCGGCAGCGAGCTGCCAAGTAATCGGAAGCGTCAGTGAGGGCGAAAGCTTCCACCGACTCGAGAGCTGTGTGCCAGGTGACGCTCGCCCTCGCTGACGCGTCGGGTTAATGTGGCGACATGACATTGGAATTAAAAAACCCGCACAGCGTTCTCGCCGCGATTCATGCTCGGCCGCACGAAGTGTTCGACGTGCATTTGGCGAGCGACACTCCCAGTCCCGCCTGGACCGAAGTGCTCGACCTAGCGGCGGCGAGTGCAGTGCGAGTGACTCGTATAGGTCGATCCGGCCGCGCGGCAGTGCGTGGCGGCGAGACGTCCGGCCGTGAGACATTGATGTCGGCCAGCGTGCGCGAGCGGCCGGATGTGTCTCTGGAAGAACTATTTGGAAAAAAAACTGACGTAGACGAAGCCACCTCGAGAGCCAGCGGCTTGTGGCTGGCTCTCGATAATCTGCAAGACACGCACAACGTGGGAGCGATCTTTCGGACGGCGGCGTTTTTCGGCGTGCGTGGCATTGTCGTCACGAAAGACCGCTCAGCTCCAATGAACGCCACCGTGTACGACGTCGCGGCGGGCGGAGTGGAACATGTGCCGTTTACGTTGGTGCCGAACTTGGCGCGCGCGATCGGAATCGCGAAGGAATCTGGCTTGTGGGTCTTGGGGACTTCCGAACACGCGACCGAAGAAATCTCGCAAATCGACCGCGATCGGCCGTGGCTGCTGATCGTCGGGAATGAAGAAAGCGGCATGCGTCGCCTGACCGCCGAACATTGCGACACTGTCTGCCGCATCGCTCCACGCGGCGAAGTGACCTCGCTAAACGTGTCCGTTGCGACGGGGATTATGATTGCGGCGCTTAGCGGGGAATGAACTTGGGCTATGGCCGCGAAAGAACTCAAAGACCACAAAGAGATTTTTTGAAGGTAGCCTTCGAATTCGAAAACAATGAAAAACAATTGAGAGATCTGCAGATTTCCAGGAATCGCTGATGTCCAATTTGTCATTCTTTCGTGTTCTTGGTGTTCTCTCGCGGCCAATTCCAGAAGTGACTGAACGTTCTTGACCGGTTTCGCTTGGCCAGCCTACGTTCCTCGCATGTTGCCGCTTCCGACAATTACCGATCCGCGTTATCTCTGTCCGGGTGAATCGCATTCGATTTCGCGATCGGTGCATTTGGCTCGGTTGGCGGCGTTCTATCCGAAGTGCCGCGATTGCTCGCATCGCGGCGAGATGGGGCAGTTACCGCAATCCGATTTTCCGGTTGCCGAAGCGAATGACAATCGGTCGAATCGCCGCTCGCTCCTGACGCTCGAAGGCGTGCGCGGTGTGTATCTCAATGAACTGACTCGGAAGTTGGCGGGGGAGTATGCGGCGGCGTTCGCGCGGTTATTGTGGGAAGCTGTTCCGTTGGCAGGGCGAACCGACTTGCGCGACCTCAGCTCTAAGCGGCCGATCCGCCGAGCTGGCCCGGTAGTTGTAGTTGGGTTTGACGAGCGGCCGTCATCACCCGACTTAGTGACTGGCGTTGCAGCGGCATTACGGCGGATGAGTTGCCAAGTGGTCGATGTTGGACAAACTTCAATGCCGTGTTTTCGCTTCGCGGTCGCACACTTACAGGCGGCTGGCGGGATCATGATCACTGGTCACGGTTGCGAACCGTCGTGGACGGGACTCGATTTTGTCAGCAAGCACGGTTGGCCGATTTCGCTGGGACATGCCGCACCTGAACGCAACGACAATGCCGATCCGACCTCGCGGCTGATTCGCTTGAACGACATTCAAGAGCGATTCGATAGCGGAGCGGTTCGTCCCGTGAGACATGGCGGAACAGACCGCGTGTTTCAAGCGAGTGTGCCGTATCTCGCCGGGTTGTTGAAGGAGTTTCATGCGCTCCGTCCGTTGCGAGTCGCGATCGGATGCCCCGTGCGATTCGTCCGACAAACGCTTGAGCAATTGTTTCAGCCGTTGCCGGTGATGTTGCGGTGGATCGAGATTCCACAACGGCGGCGTGATCTGCTGGACGACGACGATGCCGATGTCGCGCGGATGCGGCGAGCCGTTCGCGCGGAACCTTGCGACTTCGGTTTGCTGATCGACGATGACGGAGCGAATGTCGCGCTGTTTGATGAAGGTGGCGAGCGGTTGTCTCCAGACGATCTGCTCTGTTTGATCGCCGCGCCGTTGCTCGCGGAACACCCGCAGGGTGCCGTGGTAGTCGAGAATTCCGCGCGGGACGGCGTTCATTCGCGGCTCATCGAGATGAATGCCCGGTGTTGGTTGGGCGGTTGGACGCAATCCGACATTTGGCCGACGCTGCGTCACGATCAAGCGGTCCTCGGCGGAGGCGCGACGGGCCGCGTGTGGTTCGCTGATGTGGTTCCGGCAACCGATGCCATTCTCACGTTGGCGCACGTTCTGCAGACGCTGAGCCTCGACGATATTCCGCTGTCGGAATTGATCTCGCGGCGGAGTCGCTTGATTGAGGACGAATCTGAAGCATACATATCGTCGCGCAATATGATGGCGACACCCTCAACCGGGAGATTCCGATGACGCATCTGCGCCTCAACAACCGAGCCTTTTCATTGGCGCTTTTGTTCATGCTGCTGTCGACCGGCATGCTCGCTGGGGCGGATGATCGGCGGCCGAACATCGTTTTCATCCTGGCCGACGATTTGGGCTATGGCGAACTCGGCTGCTTCGGTCAGAAGAAAATTCGCACGCCGCATCTCGACAAGATGGCGGCCGAGGGGATGCGGTTGACTCAGCATTATTCCGGCAACGCGGTATGTGCTCCGTCTCGCTGTGTGCTGATGACCGGCAAGCATCCCGGCCATGCGTTCATTCGAGACAATCGCGGCACGCCGCCGGAAGGGCAGTACCCGATCCCGGCCGATACCGTCACGCTGCCGAAACTGCTCGGCAAATTGGGTTACGTCTGTGGCGGCTTCGGCAAGTGGGGACTCGGTGGACCGGACTCCGAGGGACAGCCGCTCAAGCAAGGAATGAATCGCTTCTTCGGATTCAATTGCCAGAGCGTGGCTCATAACCACTACCCGGAGTTTCTGTGGGACAACGACAAGCGTGTGAAGCTGAATAACCCGGCCTTCGCGGCCAACCAGAAATTGGCTGCGGACCTCGACCCGATCAAACCGGCCAGCTACGAGCAATTTCAAGGCAAGGATTTCGCTCAAGACGTCATCATGGTACAGGCGTTGCGGTTCGTTCGCGACAACCAAGATCGCCCGTTTTTCATGTACGTCCCCAGCACGATTCCGCATCTGGCGATTCAAGTTCCCGACGATTCGCTTGCCGAGTACGACGGCCAGTTCCCCGAAGAGCCGTATGTTGGCGACAAAGGCTATCTGCCGCACCTTAAACCGCGAGCCGCCTATGCCGCGATGATCACTCGGCTGGACCGCGACGTAGGGCGGATCATGTCGCTCGTGACAGAACTCGGCTTGGACGAGAACACACTGTTTGTGTTCAGCTCAGATAACGGCCCGACCTACGACAAGCTTGGCGGCACCGACACCGAGTTTTTCCAATCGGCCGGCCCGTTCCGAGGCAAGAAAGGTTCGCTGTACGAAGGGGGCTTTCGCGTGCCGACGATCGCTCGCTGGAGCGGGAAGATCGCGGCCGGCACGATGACCGAACGCGTCAGCGGGTTTGAAGATTGGCTTCCGACGCTGGTTGCGGTTGCTGGCGGTGATGCGTCCGGGCGGGTCGGGACGGAATCCGAACCTACGGATATTGACGGCATCAACATGCTTCCGACTCTGAAAGGTCAGCCGCAGCCGGAGCGGACATTCTTGTATCGTGAATTCCCGTCTTACGGCGGCCAGCAAATCGTCCGCATTGGCGACTGGAAGGGCGTTCGCCAAAACCTCAAACCACAACGCAAGGCCGCCAATAAATCAATCCCCGACGCTCCCAAGCCCGTGATCAAAACCGAACTCTACAACCTCAACGCCGACATCGCCGAATCGAAGAACGTGGCCGCCGAAAATCCCGAAATCGTCGCGAAGATCGAGGCGATCATGCGCGAACAGCACGTCAACTCACCAGAGTTCCCACTGCCGGCACTCGATCGGTAGTGGGAGAAACTTGAGTGAGCCTGATAATTCCAGAGGTTTTAGATTCCCAGGAAATTGTTCGGCAAGCGACCGAGTTCTACGAACAGGAACTCCGTTTGTCGCTGGAAGCGGAACGCGAAGACTTGTACGTCACCATTGAGCCGATTTCGAGAACCTATTATCTCGGTCAGCAAATGAGTGACGCCACGCGGCAAGCGCGGTCTGCATTCCCGAATCGCCGCATTTACTTGATGCGAGTCGGCCATGAAACGGTGGTGCAGTTTGGATTGTTTGAATGATGAATTGCGATGATGCCTTCAAAACCATTGATAGGCGTATTTGCGAAATGCCTCCCAGTCGGCTTCCCGTTTGATTGGCTCGTCGTGCGAGCGCCAATTTGGCTCGTTGGTTCGCAGTTGTTTGGACAATTGCTCATCGGCAAATTGCAGAGATGTCGCCGACCCCCACCAGTTCATGCCCGACCGAGTAGTCTCTTGGGACTTCAACATCGCCGCTCGGCTGGCCAAGAGCGAGCGGACGCCGTCGCGGATCTTGGCGTTGTCGAAATTCAGCAACGGCGTCAACTGCATTACTCCTTCCGAATCAATCGGATGCACGGTGATCTGCACCGCCGGAGCCGGATCGCCAGCCAAGATGCGGCCGACGTTGTAGCGGCACACGATCGCATCGACGGGCGTGATTGCGTACAGATAAATCGCAATCGACAACGCCCACAAATCGTGGCGAAACAGCCACACGAAATCTCGATTGCGAATGATTTTCCAAATCGCCAATCCGAAGCCGACCACGACGGTTGCCGAACCGTAGAACCCGACGATCCGCATCCGAGTCATGCCGTTGAAGCCGACGTAAATGAACAGCCGATGAAACACCGCCGCCGCCAGCAACAAGTTCAATGCGGACCAGACCCACGCCAGTCGCCGCAGTCTCGGAAGCCGTTCGTCGCAAAGGACGTCGCCACGAAAGATCAGCGACAGCGTCAACGTGGACAACCCCAAGGCGAACGTCAGCCACGCCGCCCCTTCGTGAGCGTATCCCGAATAATGAAATCCCTTCGGAAACTCGCGAAACCACAACGTCTGAAACTCGAAGACCAAGTACACCGCGAACAACGCGATCACCGTCAGCAAAGTGTTTCGATAAGCCGCGTACATCGGAGCCGGCGCGTGGACCCATTCGCTGCCAGTGCGGTCGATCGCGGACGAGTCATGCGATTCGCTGGCTGACGGTCGCAGCAGTCCAACGAAAAACCACAACGCCACGATCCAGAAGGCGATCTCAAAAAATGAAAAATGCACGAGCCAATGTTTGACCCCGTTCAACCAAGCTTCCATACCCTGGGAAACCCATGTCACCAAATCGGGATTCGCGAGCACGAACAACGATCCGAAGACGGCGAACGCCGTCAACGGCAACAAGAGACTCATCGCTGTCGAACCTTTGAGCGGTCGCAAGCCTGAATGCGCCGACTGCTCATAGCGCATCAACCCGCGTGCGCCCGACGCCAGCGTTTGAGCCGCGTAGATCAGAGTCGCCAGCACGAACGGCGAGCGGCCAGCCAGAGTCATCGCGAACGCCACCAGCAATCCGCACCCACAAACCACTCCCAACGCCGTTCCACACCAAACCAGCCGAGCCGCCAGTAACAATAGCATCCCGTCGATCATCCAACTGTTCGATGTCGTTCGCCGGATCGGTGACGCCAATACCATCAACATTGGCGCGACTGCGAACAAAATCGACAACCCGGCCAGGCCTTCCGTTCGATACACCGTCAAATCGGCTAGCACGACCAATCCCAGCACAGCAATGAACTCGCGAATTCGCGGCGGCGGCAGTTCCTCTGGCAAGTCACTCCACCGATGAAAGAACGGCGCGGTCGCAGGAGTTGGCTCAGGTCGCCGCGATGGAACATCCGGCGGTATGGTATCGGACATACGTTTCCTCCCTGCAACGACGTGCGCGACATGGCCCGCGCGAGCAATGCGGCGACTTCTACGCCAATCAAGCTCATGATGTCGAAATCATTTTCGACAAAGTCCCAAAGGATGCCCGTCGCGGGAGTCAGCGCGAGGCCCCTTTCGTCTTAGTTGCCATTCGCTTGGGTGCGTTTGGACAGTCCGGCGGATCGTTCGCGGGTTTCGCGGATCCCGATGAACATGTCGATCCAAGTCAGTCCGCCGATACACATCGCGCATCCACCGAGCACGATTAATGCAGGACGGTCTCGATAGCCCACAACGAGGAAGCCCAGACCCAACAGGAAGGCGAACGTGGCGAGGGCGATTTTGGTTTTGAAGGCCGAAAAGATTCGTTTGCGGCTGTGCTGTTTGACGTTATGCAATGCTTGCAGATTGGCGACTTGCCGCATTTGAGCGGTGGCGGTTCGCAGCGCATCGTGATCTTGTTGATGCACCGGCACGTTGGAGGTGACGATGTCCTCGTCGTACTCCTCGTCGTCACTGGTGGTGGCTGCGATCGGGTTGACGGCCACGGCGACAGCCGGTTCGTAGTTCGCGGACGGGCCGGGTTCGCTGTGGTTCTCAGCATTGGCGCTTTCTCCGCGGGCGCGAGCTAGCAATCCTTGCATGTACCGCGTTACGGAATCATCAACGTCTTCGTCAGCTTTTGCGTCCGTGTCAAAGGACAACGGCGTGAACGCTGGAGGAGCTGCCTCAGCGATGATCGGCGCGACTGGCCGCTGATCCGCAAAATCGTCCGCGACCTCTTCAGCGTGAACTCTCGATTCCGCTTCCGCCGCGACAGGCTCGGAGTGATCAGTGGCGTTCGGTTCGTCGCGATCGAATCGCTCCTCGGCCACGGGAGACGGCGTCAATCCGGGCAGATCAAACATCGCGGCCAGCTTGGCACGTAGATCCTGAACTGGGGCTTCTAGCTTCGGAACCTGTGGCGGCTGATCGGTAGAGTTTGTGTTTTCAGGCTCCCACGAATTCGTCTGCGCGGCGGCTGGTGTCGACTTGGTTGGCGACAGGGACCAATCGTCATCCAAGTTCGTTTCCGCCAGCAACGAGGTGGCCCAAGCGGGACGGCCTTCGATGATCGGAGCCGAACTGACGACCGCCGACTCATTGATAGTCTCGATAGCGGACCACTGTGACTCAGTCGGTTGGGACTCAGTCGGTTGGGACTCAGACGGCTGGGACTCGGTCACGACATCGGCTGATTGCGGCGACTCCCACGAATCATTCGAATTCGTCCAATCCGTTTCGTTGTTCGTTGACGGGTCATCCGCTTCGGCGGATTTCGTATTCATCGTGGAAGGGTCGGTTTGCATGCGGTGGCATTCGACGTCGTGCGTCTGACGTTGCTGTTCCAATTGCTCGCGAGAGGCGGCCAAAAGCGATTGCTCCTCAGCCAGTCGGGCGGAGCTTTCGGACTGGGCGGAGTCCAATTTGCGACGTGTTTCATCAAGCGCCGCTTCTTGTTCCGCTCTCTCAAGCCGCCATTGGTCTTGTTGGGCCACTAGCTGGGAATGCTCGACGGCCCGATCCGCCTGCTCCGAGAGCCAGCGATTTTGATCTTCGAGCAGCGCCGTTCGCATCGCTTGCAACTCTTCCCGTGATTGCGATAGCTCTTGCCATTGCTGTTCGATTTCAAGCTTTGCGGCGGAAGTTTCGGAATTCGCGACCGGTATCTGAGAGAGTTCGTTTTCGAGCCGTGTTCGCTCTGTCACGCTGGCGTTGAGTTGCTGCTTGAGAGTCTCAAGCTCGTCGGCCAGTTGTTGAATTTGGATCTCGAATTGTTGCTGCTCGGCGGACCGGGACTGCTCGGCAGACCGTTGTGCCTCCGCTTGGACTTCGGCATTGCGGCGCTCGACTTCGTGCCGTTCCGCGGCTAGTTCCGTTTGTAGGCGATTCAATTCTGCCGACCAATGATCGGCGTCGACCCGGTGCGTCGCGCGAGCCGCTTCCAGATCATTGGCGAATTGATTTGCTGTTTTCTCGACAGACGTCAGTTTCTGACTGAGCTGTTCTTGCTCGAAGTGCCACTGCGCGGCTTCGCCTTGTCGAGTCGCTTCTACCTCTGACAACTTATGCGACATTTGGCCGACGGTCGAGCGGAGTGATTCGAGCTCCGTTTGAAGTTGCTCACGCGCGGCGTTCGCTTGCGCGACGGCCGTCTGTCGAACCGATTCGGCTTCGGCGGTTTCGGACAGAAGGATTTTCACTGACTCATCGCGGGCCGCCAGTTCCGATCGCAAATGATCGCGTTCCACAAGCCATTCCGCTGCCTGGCGATCCCAATCCGCTTGGCGATTCACCGCATTCGCCTGTACCGCATCGAACTGGCTCTGCAAGTCCACAGTCGTCGTGCGAGCCTCACACAATGTTGATTTCAACGATTCGACCTGTGCTGACAACTCGGCGGCGAGACGTTCGTGATTCTGCAATTCTGCCGACCAATGAGCCATCAACTGCTCACGCTCAACCGTCAACTGAGTCTGTGTTGTGGCCCACTGCGTCTGAGCGTCATTCCAGTTCTGTTGTGTTTGATCTTGTCGTTGAAACGCTTGCGAAATGTCGCTGCGCATTTCATGGATCTGCTGCCGCAATTCCTCAACAATCGACAGTTCAACATCAGAAGAAGCCGCTTGCCGAACGTGCGCCGATTTGCCAATCATCGGTGGCACCGAGGAGACCGGCTCGTTTCGCATCGGTGCGTCAGCCACAAATTCCGGCAATTGAGCCAATTGATCGAGAATTTCCTCCGTCCCGGCAGCCATGACGTCGAGCGTGATCGTTCCGAATTTGATCACATCGCCCACCTTCAGCCGCATCTCGCCACAGATCGGTTCGCCGTTCAGCCAAGTTCGAGCATCCCACGCTATCAATGCGACTGATGTCGATCCGCAAACCAACACCGCATGCCGCAACTGAATCCCGTCACCGCTCAAACGATACGCGCAGGTGGCGGCCGATCCGATCGTCCAACGACCAGGCTTCAGCAGCCATTTTTCATGATCTCGCTGCCGTGGTGCGAGAACCAACAAGCTGGACGATGATCGTGAGTCGTGCGATATGCGGGGCGGTGACAAAGTGACCATTCTGGTTTTCCTCAACGGATTTCGAGAATCTGTTGTGGGATTTACGCCACGATTCCGGGTCGGGCAAATTGCCAGCCATGTTTCCCGATGGCAACCAACCAGAACTTTCGTGACGGATGACGTAACTGGATCAATCGGCAGGACCGGACGGCTCCGCTTGAAGAATTCTCCAGCGGTCATACAAGCCCGAAGCGCAAGCGAGTGAATACCGTGATACTCACTAACTTGTGCTTCGGGCTTGTATTCCGGTCGCAATGATTCTGTCTGGACGAGTGTTTGACTGTCTTTCGGAGTGACTCAATGTGCGGAATTGCCGGAGCAGCTTGGTCAAGTGAAGCCGCTCCGTTGCTTCGTGAAACATTGGAGCGGATGACGTCCGCCATTCGGCATCGCGGGCCAGATGATGCCGGGGCCTATTTTTCGACTGGCGAATCGAGCGGTCCGGGAGTGGCGCTCGGGTTTCGGCGACTGTCGATCATCGACTTGAGCACCGGCCATCAGCCACTGGCGAACGAAGATGAAACCGTGTGGATCGTCTTCAATGGCGAAATCTATAACTACCGCGAACTACGGGCGGACCTCGAAGCTCGGGGGCATCGCTTTCGGACGAATACCGATACCGAGTGCATCGTTCATCTGTACGAAGACCTCGGTTCGGAATGCGTGAATCGGTTGCGCGGCATGTTCGCGTTTGCGATTTGGGACGATCGCAACAAGCGATTGATGTTGGCTCGTGATCGGATCGGCAAGAAGCCGTTGTTCTATCGGCTGGATCGCGGCCAATTGACATTTGCCAGCGAGCTGAAATCGCTGCTGCTCGTGCCAGGAGCGCCTCGGCGGTTGAATCCGCGAGCGGTCGATTCGTACTTGTGCTACCAATATGTGCCGCATCCTGACTGCATCTTGCAGGATTATCACAAGCTTCCGCCGGCTCATGTCGCGGTGTTTGAAAACGGCTTGCTGTCGGTGCGACGGTATTGGCGACCGCCATATCAACGCGGCTCCGAAGCGGAACTGCAGGTCGCGCCGACATCTCCCGACGCTTGGCGGCGAGAACTTCGGCGAGTCCTGACGGAAGCGGTGCGGTTGCGTATGCGCAGCGACGTGCCGCTCGGAGCCTTTCTGTCAGGAGGCATCGACTCGACAATCATCACTGGATTGATGCAGGAACTTTCGGATCGGCCTATCCACACGTTTTCGATCGGGTTCTCGGTCAAGGAATTCGACGAACGGTTGTTCGCGCGCGAAGCGGCTAAGCATTTGAAGACCGATCATCACGAACTGGTCGTCGAGCCGAATGCGGTCGAAATTCTGCCGAAGTTGATTTGGCATTACGACGAGCCGTTTGCTGATAGCTCGGCGATTCCGACGATGTATTTGTCGCAGATGACTCGGCAACATGTGACGGTCGCGTTGTCGGGCGACGGCGGCGATGAACTGTTCGCCGGATATCCGCGCTATCAGGCCGTGCGACTGGCCGCGATGTTCGACCGACTGCCGTTATCAATCAAGCGGCTGCTGACGGCCGAGTTCTGGCAGCGGTTGCCGTCGGGAACGAGCAAGAATTCGCCGCTGCGTCGAGGCAAGCGTTTCCTTGCGGCGCTCGGCCAAGCGCCGGAAGTTCGATATCTCCGCTGGGTCGGAATCTTTGAAGAGCATCAGCGCAGAGCGTTGTACTCACCGGAGTTTGCTGCCTCGCTGGGCGATCATCAGGCCGGAGATTTTTTATTGGGCACGTATGCCGAATGCCCCGACCGGGACTTCGTGACTCGAACGACTTGCGCTGACGTGCTTAGTTATTTGCCGTGCGACATCCTGACGAAAGTGGACATTGCCAGCATGGCCTTCAGCCTGGAGTGCCGCAGTCCATTTTTGGATCAGCAAGTGGTCGAACTCGCGGCACGCATGCCAATCGAACTGAAACTGCGAGGCCGGCAAGGCAAACAAATTCTGATCGACACGTTCGGTGACTTGCTCCCCAAGTCGATTCAGCATCGCCCCAAAATGGGATTTGGCGTCCCGCTGCCGAATTGGTTTC
Organism: Planctomyces sp.; assembly: GCA_031375695.1. GTDB lineage: Bacteria > Planctomycetota > Planctomycetia > Planctomycetales > Planctomycetaceae > SXKJ01. The sequence continues at coordinate 33,526 of JANMIF010000121.1, read as the reverse complement.
GGGGCGAATTGCAGCCGTTTCTTAGTGACGTGCTGTTCGATTCACGCACGCTGGCTCGCGGCCTCTTCGACCCGGCGGCGGTGCAGCGTCTGTTCGATGAACACACGCAATCAAAAACGGATCACGCTCACCGATTGTGGGCACTGCTGTGCTTGGAACTCTGGCAGCGGATGTACTTGGATTCGACCGAGCCGCCAACCCTTTGGCATTAAACAGAAGTTTGCGGAATTGCCGCTCACCGCGAAAAAACCGGACGAAATCGGGGTAGAGGCGATTGGCCGGGGCGGCCTAATATCCCGTTCCCAAATGCGGGTCGCTCGGCGAAGATCGTGCTGAGTTGGCTCGAACGATGACACGGAAGTCTCTTCACCGCAGGGAAATCATGCCGCGAACAATTTTTGGATGGATGCCGGCGCGGGCGGGCGGTTGGATCGCCGCTACGTCTCTCTCGCTCTGTTTGTGTCAGCCTGCTTTGGCACAAAAGAAAGACTCGGGCGAGGGGGAGCAGAAGCAAATTCGACCCGCTGGTGGGCCGCTGCGAGTCGACAACGTCCCTCCACAACTGCTCAAGATTCTCAAAGATTGGGAACATTCGTCAGCCAAGTTGAAGAAGCTGCAAGGCGAGCACGTTCGCTGGGAGTACGACTATGTGTTTGGTGTTGTGAAACGGAACCTCGGCAAATTTTATTACGAATCGCCGGACAAGGGGCGCATCGATTTGAAGCCGGACAAGGACGCGGTTAAACCGGTCAGCGGCAAGCCACCGGTCGATCAACGCAAACACTGGGAGAACGGCAAGTTGGTGGCGTTCAAAATTCAAGAGGGCCAGTCGGAGCGCTGGTATTGCGACGGACAGCTCATCACCCAAGTGGACGAGGTCGCGAAGACCGCGCTGCAGATTCTGATCCCCAAGGAGAATCAAGGTGAACGGATCATTGATGGTCCGTTGCCGTTTTTGTTCGGGATGCCAGCCGACAAGGCGGTCCTCCGCTTTGACCTGAAATTGATCAGCAACAAGGACGGAAAGGCGACGATTCATGCCATTCCGAAGTTGCGTGCCGATGCCGCGAACTATCGACTGGCTCAGATCATCCTGGATCTCGACACGTACTTGCCAGATGCGGTCCGGCTGATTGATCCAGCTGGGACCAAAGAAACCGTATTCTTATTCAAGAAAATGCAGGCCAATTCCCTGAATATCGGCGCGATCTTCGGTGCCGATCCATTCGTGCCAAATCTGAAGTCGTACCAAGTGCATCGCCAAGGGATGGGCGATCGCGCGGACCAAGATCTGAACGGCAAGCGCGTCGTTCCGGCGGCTGGAGTGAAAGCCAGCGAGAAACCGAGTCTCGACGATCGTCCGCTTCCGACGGAGGCTCGACCAGCGGTGCCGCCCAAGAAAAAGTCGAGCACCGCAAACGTCGCTGTGCCGTCGGTCGTCGACCTGCACTACAAGCAGGCCCAGCAGACGTTGCTGGAACTCGGATTCACGGTCAAATTGAAAGAAGGCAAGACCGCCCGCCGCCCCGATCAGGTCTTTCGAGTCGAAGTACAAGACCCCGAACCGAAAACTCAATTGGCTCCGGGCGAGCCCGTGATCTTGTGGCTGTACACGAAGCTGGAATCAAACGCCAAGGAATAAAACGCATTCCACGAAATGCTCGCACGGTCGAATCTGCCAAGTCTTCCGAAGGTCTGTCGAGCACGGATATTTCTTGGGGTGCGGATAAGAACCTATGGAATCACCCAAACCGGACAGTTGAAAGCGTTGCGTCGGACGGAGTTCTAAGTTGAGTCATCGGATTCTGATACCAGTCGTGCTTGCCGCCATTTCGGAACAAGACGCAACCAAAGTCTTCAATTGTGCGGATCAGATCGACTCGCTTCATGGCTGAACCAATTCTTTCACTCGCCGGATGCCAGGAATTGTGCCACTCGTGATGTTCGAGTAAATGTCATTGAGAGGTTTTCAAGAAGTTCATTCAGCGTGTCCCCCGATCCCTCATCGTTGACAAATCAACTGTCCAATTCACGCACATCGCTGACGCACCCATTCACTGCTGCCGCTGCGACCATCGCCGGACTCATCAGTAATGTGCGGCCCGTGGGGCTGCCCTGGCGGCCTTTGAAGTTGCGGTTGCTGGAGCTGGCGCAGATTTCTCGGCCTTGAAGTTTGTCGGGATTCATGGCGAGGCACATCGAACAGCCGGCTTCACGCCAGTCGAAGCCCGCTTCAGTGAAGATGAGGTCGAGTCCTTCTCGGATGGCTTGATCACGAACCAACTGCGAGCCGGGGACGACGAGTGCTCGGACGCCGTTAGCCACGTGACGGCCTTTCGCGACGGCAGCCGCTTCACGCAGATCGCTGATGCGTGAGTTAGTGCAACTGCCGATGAATGCGACATCGATCTTCAAGCCTTTGATCGGCTGGCCTTCTTTCAGGTCCATGAACTGCAACGCTTCGCGGATCACGGTGTGTTCGGTCGACGGGTAACTGGCGACGGTCGGGATTTGTTCGCTGACGCCAAGCGACTGAGCGGGCGTGATCCCCCAAGTGACGGTCGGCTCGATGTCGGCGGCGGCGAACTTCACGACATCGTCAAACTGCGCGTTCGGCCCGCTCGCGAGACTCAGCCACCATTTGGCGGCCTTGTCGAATTCCGCACCTTGCGGTGCGAGTGGGCGGCCTCGTAGATAATCGACGGTCGTTTGATCCGGGTTCACGTAACCGCAACGAGCGCCTCCTTCGATGCTCATGTTGCAGACAGTCATCCGTTCTTCCATCGACATGCGATCGAAGACCTCGCCTGCGTATTCGTAGGCAAAGCCGACGCCACCTTGCACGCCCAGCTTGCGGATGACGTGCAGCGTCACATCTTTCGCAAAGACGCCGCGACCGAGCTTGCCGTTGACCTCAATTCGTCGCACTTTCGGGCGGCTCATGGCGAGCGTCTGTGTCGAAAGCACCCACGCGACTTGGCTGGTGCCGATGCCGAACGCGATGCAGCCGAACGCTCCGTGAGTGCTCGTGTGACTATCGCCGCAAGCCAACGTCAGGCCCGGCAGCGTCAGGCCTTGCTCGGGCCCGACGACATGCACGATCCCTTGCCGCTTGTCGTCCAGATTCAACAGCGTGACGCCGAATTCAAGGCAGTTCTTCTCGATCGCCGACATCATTTCCTCGGCCAGCACATCGAGAAACGGCCGGGCCTGATTATCGGTCGGAATGATGTGATCGACGGTCGCCAGCGTCAGCTCCGGATGTAGCACCGTCAAATTGCGGTCGCGCAGCATCTCAAACGCCTGCGGGCTGGTGACTTCGTGAATCAGATGCCGCCCAATGAAAAGCTGCGTCTGTCCCGAAGGAAGCGTCCCGACGGTGTGCAAATCCCAAATTTTATTGAACAAGTTTCGGCGGTCAGTCATGTGAATATGAGGGGTATCAAGTGGAGTTTTGAAACACATTCAAGAGAGCAAAGCTCCCACGAGCGGAAGATTCTAAGCGACTTCGCTCTTAGTTGCACTCAAGAGTTTTCGCGTTTGTTGGGCCGGTTGTTTCGCTCTTTGGTCACTCCTACAATCCGCATTCTTTTGTCTGGCAAACGCAGATTTTCACCGAGGTAAGGCATGTTCGAGAGCATCACCAGTCGCCTGCAAACCGCTTTTTCGTTTCTTGGCGGGAAGCTGACCGAGTCGAATATTCGAGACGGTATGCAGCAGGTTCGCAAGGCGTTGCTGGAGGCGGACGTCAATTACGAGGTGGTCGATAGCTTCGTGAAGACGGTCACCGAGCAGGCGGTCGGCGAGTCGGTCCTCAAGTCGTTGCGGCCCAGCGAGCAGATTGTTGGGATCGTCAACGACGAGCTGATCAACTTGATGGGACCGGTCGATCACTCGTTCCATTTTCAGAAGGACGGTGTGACGGTCCTGATGATGTGCGGGTTGCAGGGGTCGGGGAAAACGACGACCTGCGGCAAGCTTGCCAAGATGCTGAAAGAGCAGGGCAAAAAGCCGCTGCTGGTCGCGGCCGACTTGCAGCGCCCGGCGGCCGTAGATCAGCTCAAGGTCATCGGCGGTCAAATCGACGTGCCGGTTCACGCCGAAGAGCCGGGGACGAACACGCCGCTGGGAGTCTGTCAAAATGGACTAAAGGAAGCCAAACGGCGCGGCGACATCGACATCGTGATCCTCGACACCGCCGGCCGGTTGCATGTCGATGACGAGTTGATGAAAGAACTGGAGCAGATCGACAACAAATGCCGACCGCATCAGGTGTATTTGGTTTGCGACGCGATGACGGGCCAGGATGCCGTCAACAGCGCGAAAGCGTTCAACGAAGCCCTCGAACTCGATGGAGTGATCCTCACGAAGCTCGACGGCGACACGCGAGGCGGCGCGGCACTGAGCGTCAAACACGTCACCGGCGTACCGATCAAGTTCATCGGTATGGGCGAGCAGCTCGACAAGCTTGAGCCGTTTCATCCCGACCGCATGGCCAGCCGCATCCTCGGCATGGGCGACATCGTTTCGCTGGTCGAGAAAGCTCAGCAGAATCTCGACGAAAACGAAATGGCCGATGCTCAGGCCAAGATGGCGGCCGGCAAGTTCAAACTCGTCGATTTCCAAAAGTCGATGAAGCAGATCAAAAAACTCGGCCCGATGGGGGAGATCATGAAAATGATCCCTGGCATGGGAGGCATGGTCGATGCGATGCAGGGGATGGGCGACCCGGACAAGGACATGAATCACATCGACGGGATCATCAACTCGATGACCCCATGGGAACGCGAACATCCCGACAAGATCGACCGCAGCCGCCGCAACCGGATCGCGCGAGGCAGCGCGTCCGATCCGAACGAAGTCACTCAATTGATCAAGCAGTTCGACGCGATGTCCGGCATGATGGCGAAGATGTCGAACATGGGTTTCATGGAACGGATGCGAGCCGTTCAAGACATGTCACGCGGCGGCATGTCGATGCCCGGCCTCGACGGTCCGGGCCTCAAGCAGCGCAGCGTTCGTGGCCCGGCCGACCCAAATGCTGCGCGCGAACTGCTGAAGAAAAAACGAAAAGCTGAACGCGATGCCAAAAAGAAAAATCGCCGTCGTTGAGTCGTTCCGGTCGGAGTCAAAACGCTCATGCAAACGCTGATCGAAGCAGTTCAGATCAAAGAGGTCGTCGCCGAGTTGGGACATCGCATCGCCAAGGAATACCGAGGCCAGCCGTTAACGGTACTCGGTGTATTGACCGGCAGCATCGTGTTTCTTTCCGACTTGATTCGGACGATCGACATGCCGCTGAAAGTCGGATTGATTCAGGCTTCGAGTTATCGCGGCGCGACGACTAAGCCGTTGGAACTGCGGATCAACGATTTGCTACTGCCCGATATCCGCGATCGCGCCGTGCTGCTGATCGACGACATTTTTGACACCGGCCGCACGCTGTCCGCCTTGATGGAGACGATCGCTCGGCATCAACCGCGCAGCTTGCGATCCGCCGTCTTGCTGTGGAAGGCCGGCAAGGCCGTGTTGCCGATTCAGCCCGATTACCACTGCTTCCAAATTCCCGATCGGTTTGTCGTTGGATATGGCTTGGACTACAACGACGACTACCGGCACTTGCCATTGATCGCGGCGCTCGATCCAAGCGATCTCTGAACGCTGCGCTGCGACACACTAACCCGACGCGTGAACAAGGGCGGACGCTTCACAAGACCTCGAATGTCGGAATGTGACGCACCCAGCTTGAGACTCGCTCTCGCACGCGGACTAGATTTCAGTTCGGCGAAATCCCGGAATTGTTTGGCGGTCAAGCTTCGGCCCTCAAGGGACCGCCACTAAACTCCACAGTTCATTAGCGAGCGAAGTCTCGCACAAAACAGGATTCCAAACTCACTGCCAACTTCGAGGAGAAAAAACGTGCAGGGAAAACAAACGGTCATCGACGCATTGAACGCCGGATTGACTATCGAATTGACCGCCATCAACCAGTACTTCGTGCAATCCAAAATGTGCAAGAACTGGGGCCTGAACAAGCTCGCCGCCAAGCACTATCACGAGTCGATCGGCGAGATGAAGCACGCCGAAATGCTCATTGACCGCATTCTGTTTTTGGAAGGTGTTCCGGAAATCGCCCGATACGACGTGATCCGTGTCGGCACCGACATTCCCGAACAGTTTCAGTATGACCTGCGACTCGAATCCAGCGGAGTCAAAGCCTACAACGACGCGATTGCACTGTGCATCGCGGAAAACGATGCCGGCAGCCGAGAAATGCTGGAGAGGATTCTGGTCGAATCCGAAGAGCATGTGGATTGGCTCGAAACCCAAATCGATCTGATTAAGCGACTCGGCCTGGAAAACTATCTGCTAACACAAGTCGGCGAAGAGGCCGCAAACGGACACTGACTCGCGATCAGGCCCCGAATGGCCCGATGACAGCTCGTGCAACCGGTGCCGGCTCCGGTCAAGTTCATCACTGACCGGAGCGACGGCGAATCACTGGTCACAACGGCCGATTCCACCACAGACTGGGTGACCTTCAGGCATTCGCAGACAACGCAATCAGTTTCGATTTCAGTGTGCATGGTGGCCGGAGGCTCGCAGGAGGCTGAGACTCAATCTCACGACGGCACATGTTAGCCAAATGTCGGGTTGCGTCAACCGAAAAAAAACTGGCACACTAACCCGACGCGAGGGCGCGGGCGGATGCTCTGAAAGACTTGAAATCCTGGCCTTTCGACGCGTCCGCTTTCGCGGGGTTAGAGTCACGCGAGAATATCTTCGATCACATGGCCGTGGACGTCGGTGACTCGGCGGTCGATGCCGTTGTGGCGGACGGTCAACTTCGTGTGGTCGATGCCCATCAGGTGCAGAACCGTCGCGTGCAGATCGTAGCTCCACGTTTCATCTTTGGCCGTTTTGTATGCGAACTCGTCGCTTTCGCCGTGAGTCGATCCGGATTTGATACCGGCTCCCGCCAGCCAGGTGACGAACGTTCCGCCGTTGTGGTCCCGGCCGGTCGCTCCTTGAGTGAACGGCATTCGGCCGAACTCAGTCGTCCAGATGACCAGCGTATTGTCGAGCAGCCCGCGCTGTTTGAGATCGCGAACCAGCGCGGCGATCGGTTGATCAACCTGGTTGGTGATGAACGGCAACTCGTTTGGGATGTTCGTGTGATTGTCCCAATTGCTCGAAGCACCGCCGGCACCGCTCCAAACTTGTACGAACCGGACACCGCGCTCGATCAACCGCCGCGCCGTGAGACAGCTTTTCGCGAAATCGGCGGTCGGTTGTTTGTCGGTACCGAACGCTTTGTGTGTCGCTTCCGATTCTTTCGACAGGTCGAGCGCCTCGGGCGCAGCAAGTTGCATCTTGGCGGCCAGTTCATAGCTGGAGATGCGAGCCGCCAGCCGCGAGTCTCCCGGCCGAGTCCGCGCGTGCTCGCGATTCAATTCTGCGAGCACTCGCAGTCCGGCCGTTTCGCTGACGGGTGTGATGAACGTTGCCGACTTGGGTGGGAACAAATCGTGAATCGGCGTGGCGGCGTTGGCTTTGATGATCGTCCCTTGATGTTCCATCGGCAGGAACGCGGCCGAGAAATTGCCGGTGTTGTTGTACGGCAGGCCGCGTGCATCCGGCAGCACGACGAACGTCGGCAGGTTGTCGGTCAAGCGGCCCAGGCCATACGAAATCCACGAGCCGAAACTCGGAAACCCCGGCTGAGTGAACCCGGTGTTCTGCATGTAGCTGGCCGGACCATGCACGTTGGTCTTCGTGGTCATGGCCATCAAAAACGCCAGCTCATCGACGATCGTGGCGACGTGTGGAAAGACACTGGTTACCCAGCGGCCCGATTCGCCGTGTTGCTGCCATTGAAACGGCGACTTCATCACCGCACCAGGAACGCTGGTCGCCGCCGATTTCAGGCCGAAATCGACTTTCTCGCCATGCCGTTTGATCAGCTCCGGCTTGTAATCGAACGTGTCCATCGGACTCGCGCCGCCATTCATAAAAAGCTGAATGACGCATTTGACCTTCGCGGCCGGATTTGGCTTCAGTTCATCCGCCGCGATTCTGTCGTTGGCCAACAAACTGCTCAGTGCGACCGCCCCGAAGCCGCCGCCTGCATCGAACAGAAAATTCCGTCGAGTGGGATTCATGGTCACTTACCCGATGCGTAAGCGATGGCGAACGCTTCGCGGAACGGACAATTCGACAGCGTGCGGAACGCTCGCCCTCGCTCACGCTTCGGGCTATTTGTCTTTGTCGCGAATCTGCTCGTGACACTTGTTGCAGGCGTTGTTGGCGGCGGTGAAGTGTTCGGTCGCTTTGGCGGTGTCTTTCGCGCGAACCGCCTTCGACATGTTGGTCATCTCGGTGCGATACGTGACGGACAATTCTTTCCACAGCGGCAACTGAGCCTGATCTTTGACCTCGTGAGTGTCCGCCTCCATCGCCAGCGCCAGCACAGCGAGCACACTGCAATCGCGAGCGGTTTCGTCGGGTTTCGACAGACGTCGCAGGGCGCGACGGATCTGGCCGGAGCGGACGTCGATTTCCTTCATCATGCGTCCCTGGCCCGTGAGTTTGTTCCACGGATGATCGGGCTTCGCATCCCCGGCGGATTTCCCGGCGACCGCCTCTTTCAAAACACCGACCGCCTTTGCCGAATCATCAAAGGACTTCGTGGCTCGCACGGCGAGCGCCGCGTCGCGAACGTTGGCCGGCTTGAATGTCGCTTTCGCTCCGTCGGGATGTTCGATCAGCCCCTGAGCCATGACGGCCACAACGCCCGCCGCCTGATTGACGTCTTTCGTTTCCGTCACCCGCGCGAACGCTTCGGCATTCGCGTGCTGCTGTCCAAGCAAATCGAGCTTGGCGCTTATTTCCGCAATCAAGTCGTCCGCCGTCGCGATCTCGGCGACCTTTTGCGGGGCTTCACCCAACACGGGAATAAGGCACATCGTGGAAGCGGCTAGCAGAGTGAAAACGCAGATAAATCGATGCATCGAGATTGTCTCCAAGTGGTGTTTAGTTTCGTTTGTTGCGTCCATTCTGGAAGTCACCGGTCCGTCGGTCAAGTTGGCCGAATCAGACTGTCGTCGAAGTAATTGATCGACATGCCGGCGTCGATCACCAAACCCTGAGCGTTGATGCCGGACGATCGTGGGCTGAGCAGAAATGCGACGGCATTCGCGACCTCGTCAGTTTGCACGGCTCGTTTGCGGAGCGTCGCCTTTTCGGCGTGCAGAAAGCTATCGACATAGCCAGGGATTCCGGCCGAGGCCGAAGTCTTCAACAAGCCGGGGCAGACGGAATTGAAACGCACGTTCGAGAACTTCGAGAACGACTTCGCCAAAAAGCAGACCGATGAATCGAGTGCCGCTTTGACCGGAGCCATGTAGCCGTAATTCTCGGCGGCCATGCGGGTCGTCGAGATCGAGATCGTCACGACACTGCCGATTTCCTTGTCGAGCAAATCGCGAAAAGCATTGGCCAGAGAGATGAACGAAAAGCACGAGACATCGACCGCCTGCAAAAACGCTCGGCGCGGCGTTTCGTGAAACGGCATCCAGCCGGCCGAGTAATCGGCAAACGCGATCGAATGCACAAAGCCATGAATCGGCCCGTGCTGATTCGCGATCTCGTCGCGCACGCGGTCGATCTGATCTTGATGCTCGACATCGCAAACCAGCACGGGCGAATCGCCCACCAATTTCTGAACCTGTTGCTGCCGCTCGGTGTTCCGCACAACATGAATGACTTTTGCGCCGGCATCGGTCAGCACATTGCCGACATGCGCGGCGACGCTCTTTCGGTTTGCCATGCCGAAGACGACAATGCGACGGTCGGTGAGTTGCAGGAAATCGGGCATACGAGTGGCGAGTGGCGAGTTGTTAGTGGCGAGTGAAAAGCCATGTTCTGCTCGCCACCCGCCACTAACAACTCACCGCTCTTCCTATTTCTGGATATACAACTTGACGTTCTTGGTGGCTCGGCCGCCGGCGAGGATGTCGATCTTGCCGTCGCCGTTCAGGTCGGCGCAGATCAAGTCTTCGGTGGCGATCCCGCCGTCGTCAATTGTGTGCTTGGTCCACTTCGTGGCGGTCGTATCGTCGGCTTTGTAGATGAAGACGCCCGGACCTTTGATCGGGCCGGGGCCGGGGTCGCTGAAACCGAGCACAATCTCGTCACCGCCATCGCCGTCGATGTCACACGTCCACAAGGCGTGACCGCGATTGAGCGTCGCGTCGATGACGTGCCGAGGCCACAAGCCGTCGGATTGTTTTTGACCGGCGGCCGGTTCGACGTACACGACGCAAGCTTGGCCGTGCATCGGTTCAACCGTCGTGATGAATCGCGGGCCGTTCTTCAGTTTTCCGACTTTGATCTCACCGGCCCCTTTGGTTTCCGGTTTGTCACCGGGTGCGCCGTTGCCGAGCTTTGTGGCGGACCAAACAAACGACTTGCTGACGCCGTCTTGGAAGAGACTTGTTCCAATCAAGTGAACTCCTTCTTGGCTCGACGTCACTGTGTCATCGATCCCTCGACCGTCCCAATCGAGATGCCAATGATTGTGCATGCGGTTCATTGAGGCATTCATCACCAGCGACGGCCATTTGTCGGTTTTAGGATTCTTGGGGATCGCAAAGGCCAACAATCTGGCGCCGTCTCCCTGAGACTTGTTGAGTGGCGACACCACCAAGTGCGGTCGAGTGTCTGGAGCAAACTTCGCGAACCTCATGCGGTGCGTCCACGGCTCCGCGCCGATCAAATGCACCTGCCACTTGTCGTCGAGCGACTTGCCACGCGAGAGCCACACAAGTTGCCCGGTGTTCTTGCCCGACCAGCCGGCTCCGAGGGCGAAGTCGATCTTACCGTCTTGATCGATGTCGAGCGGCGCGATGCAGACGTTATCTCGTTCTGTTTGATCTTCGATGATGACTCGCTTCCGCCATTCGCCGCCGGTTGGGCCGGGGTTTTGATACCACAGCACGCGGTTCTCGCTGACCGCAACGGCGTCTTGTTTGCCGTCGCCGTCCACGTCCGCCAGCGTGACCGCGTAACAGACTTTGCCGATGTCGGAGTCGATAGTGCGGGCCTCAAATGTTGGAAAATCGGCCGCGTGGACCGAGTGTATTACCAGAGTGAAGGCGATCATGGTGGTCGCAATCCACGTGCGAGTCATCGCGGAAACTCCTCGTAAACGAAACGAATCAACGGGGTGAAACTGACGTTGCCGTCACAATGACGAAAGCTGGCCAGTAACGCAAATCACGGGCTGCGAATGATGAAGTCCGAAACCAAAAAATCGATGATATTGGCCAAGCGCGAAGGCAAGACTCATCCGTCGCGCGATCGTTGCCAACTGCGATTGTCGCCGACTGTTGCTTGGCCAACTCACGGCGATAAGCTGCCCGTCCGGATTTTTGTCGTTGCATCGCCGATGTTGCCGTGTCGAAAGGGCCAGCGCATGAGTTCCTCAACTGCTCAGACCGAGACCGTTCCGCAAGATGTTTCGGGTGAGGCAGGACTCACGATCACGGCGAGCGGTCGCTGGCTGGCGTTGACCGCGGCGCTGTTGGGGTGGATGTTTGACGGCTTTGAGATGGGGTTGTTCTCGATGGTCGGGCGTTCGGCCGTTCAAGATTTGCTTGGAATTTCTGGCAAGCCAACTCCCGCGCAAGAGTCGATGATTGGGTTTTACTTCGGCGTGGTGATTGCCGTTTTTTTGGTTGGGGCGGCGACGGGAGGCGTGTTGTTCGGTTGGCTGGGGGACCGGATCGGCCGAGTACGGGCGATGTCGCTGTCGGTGGCGACATATGCGATCTTCACCGGCCTGTGTGGCGTTGTCGTGGAGCCGTGGCAGATCGCAGCGGTGCGGTTCATCGCGTCACTCGGAATGGGTGGAGAATGGGCGCTCGGCGTGGCGCTGGTGATGGAGGTTTGGCCGAATCGGTCACGAGCGTTGATGGCTGGGTTGATCGGAGCGGCAGCGAATGTCGGATATCTGCTGGTCGGCGTGATCGGGATTGGGCTGACTTCGATCTTGGTGAATATGCAGCAATGGCTGTTATCAGCAGGATTCTCGTCCGATACGGCGACGGCACTGGTGGCTCACAAAGGCTGGCGATTGATGATGATCGCCGGAGCGACACCAGCCTTGCTGACGTTTTTCTTTCGGCTGTTTGTGCCTGAATCACACAAGTGGGAAAAAGAAAAAGGTCGAGGTTCAACTTCGCAGTGGGCTGCACGCGACTTACTTGGCGTCGTGATCGGCGCGACCGGGCCAACGCTGATCATTTTCGTTTGGGCCAAGGATGTCGGCTTGCCGGTACGAGTCATCGGTACAATGATCGGTTTGGTGATCGCGACTGTCGGTTATGTGTATCCGGTGATGCAGTATCTCAAGCGGACTTTCGCCCTCGGCGGAGCAGAGCCGGATTCTGATTCGTGCAAGCCGACGTTGCGACGGATGTTGCTCGGGGCGAGTTTGAGCGGTGTGGCACTGTTGGGAACTTGGGGTTCCATGCAATGGGCACCGGCTTGGGCGGGAAAGCTGACTCAAGGGGATGCGTCTTTTCCGTATGCTCGCGAGCACACGCAAATTTGTTTGGCAGTCGGTGCAATCATTGGGACGATTGCCGCCGCATTGATCGGCGATTGGTTGGGGCGGCGAGTAACTTATTGTCTGATGTGTGCCTCGTCGTTGGTTTCGGCGTTATGGTTTTTCCAAGGGAACACACAATACGGTGCCATGTTTTTGGTCACGGCATTTCTTGCAGGGACATGTACGGCGTCGTTTTACGGCTGGTTGCCGCTGTATCTGCCGGAGCTGTTCGCCACGAAAGTCCGCGCGACCGGCCAGGGCTTTTCGTTTAACTTCGGCCGCATTTTGGCGGCGATCGGAGCCTTGCAGGCCGGGAACTTGTTTGTGCCGGAAATCCAACTGTTCGGGCAGAAATTTCAAGGCGGCTATCCGTTCGCGTGCAGCGTGATGAGCTTGGTGTACATCATCGGCATAGGACTGATCTGGTTGGCTCCCGAAACCAAAGACCAGCCCTTGCCCGAATGAGTCGAGACCGTTCCAACACGGTCTCGTCTAGCCAGAACGGGTGGCCCGCACCGTGGCGGGCTTGTGAATCAAATCGCCCCAGAGGCATGCTCAGGGACGGACGAAATCAACAAGCCCTGTGACTACGGCTATGGGTATTTATACCGGAACGATCGGCCAGCCCAGTCGAGTTGCCCAAGTGCGAACTGCACAAGACTGTTCGTCAATTTGTCGCATCAGTTGTTCAGAGTCCAAACCGAGGTGCCGAGCCAGATTTCCGAATGATTCGAACGACTGCGGCGGCAACGTTAGATCATCAGCACCGCCACGCAACAATCGTAAGGCGTCGATCAAGCGGCGAAACAATTGATATGCCGAACGGAGTGCTGCATGAGCCTCTGCCGACAACAGCTCCAGCCGAAACAGCTCATCCAGCGCCGCCAGTGTGTTCGGAATTCGCAACGACAAGTGTCTTTCGCCGTTCGCCAGTTGCAGCAACTGCACGAGGTACTCGACATCGACGAGTGCTCCGGGGCTGAGCTTGGCATGAAACGTCCCGGCTTGGACAAGTTGTCGCATCTGACGTTCACGCATGGCTCGCACGGGAACTGCATCCCAGCGAGCGTCACGAAACAGCAATTCATCGCGAAGTGAAGTCACTTCGCGACCGAACGCAACATCACCGGTGATCGGCCGCAGTTTGATCAGCGCCTGCCGCTCGAACGGCCAAGCCGGGCCATCACTGGCGAAGTAACGACAGAATTCATCCCGCGAAACCGCCAAGTTCCCGGCTTGCCCGTGAGGCCGCAGCCGCAAGTCGATCCGAAAGATTCCCGCCGACTTCGATTGAATCGACTGCTGAAACTGTTCCACCAAGTGCTCGAAGAATTCGGTGTTCGACACCGATCGTGATCCGGAAGTCCGTCCGTTCGATTGGTACAGAAACAGCAATTCGATGTCCGAAGCAAACCCAATTTCCGCGCCGCCGAATTTTCCCAGAGCTGCCACTCACCAACGAGCCGACGGCGTACCATGTTTCACCAGTAATTCCGCCCAAACCATTTCACATGCCGCCGCGATGACCACTTCCGCCAAGTCAGTCAACTCGCTTGTGAACTGTCCGAATTCCCCGAATTCCCCGGAGTCTCCGGCCAAATGCCGCATGTCGATCCGAAACATCTCCCGATCTTTGAAGGCATTCAGCCGCTCGCGGCGTTCAGTGGTGGTCCGCGCGTCGCGCAACAATGTCGCCAATTCCTGTTGCAACTCATTGCGCTGCCGACGCCGACCCAAGCTGGGAATATCCATCAACACCGGAAATAGGTTTGCATGTTGCAGCCGCAAGAAATCTTCCCAAAACAGATCGCTGACGCCGAGCAGTTTTGCCAGCGCGGCCAGCACCTCCGGTCTCTGCAAAGACGCCAATCGATCCAACCAGTCCGGCTCGCGCAGCTCGCGTTCGAGCAATTCTTGAAAATGCAGCAAAGCCGCCTCCGGGTCCGGCGACTGCGGCAACAAGTTCGTGAAATGCTGAATCAAAACGATCGTTGCACGCAATTCGTCGTGGCGTCGCGGATCGAGCAGCTTCCGTCCTGATTCGTCGGTGACTCTCAGAGTATCGCGGACACGCGAGCCGACCGTTTGAATCCGCATCTGCCGCACATCGACTCCAGACAGCGCGAGCGCATTCGTCAACTCGTACAAGAAACCGCTCGTGTCTTCCGCCCCGATGCGGATCACGGTCGCTAGTTCATCCGCGTCGTTGTCGAATTCAATCGAAACGGCCGCCGGAATCGCTTGTTGACCGCGCGTGCTCGGCAAGGCCCGCGAGACTCGTTTCGCCAGTCGAGCCTGCGACTCGCGACGTTTACCGCCACGAGCCTCATCCAATAAATCGATCAACTCATCGCGAATTGTCACCCACAACCGCGACGTGATCGGCACCGCCCCGTCGCGCAGCCGCACGGTAAACGAATTCACAAACCGCAGCCGCGAACCGACACCGATCGTGCGATGTTCGGTCATCACGCACCCGTTGAGAATGTCGAATCCATGAACGAACAGGAGTCCACACATCAACGACAAATCACCCAGTTGATCGAATCCCGCGATCGTGACTTCACCGCATCCCACGTCTTGCGAATGCCAATCGACCAGCAACGGATCGGCTTCTGAAACCGACTCGGCCCAACAGGCCAGCCGTCGCTCGTCCACATCGTCTAGTGAGATGTCCGGCGCTTCAGAAGCCGCTTTCGACGCGCCCGTACGACTGAGGCCGCTGACATCCCCAGGCGACTCGCGGTGTCCGACGTATTTGTCAAACAAACGTCGCACGGCCGCGCGATGCTGCTGAAAGTGCGTTGCTAACTGAGCCGCATCTAGAAAGTCGAGCCGCCGCGCTAACATTTCCAGTTCGACGGCATCCGTTGGCAGCGTGTGCAATTGGCGAGAATGTTTGAGCTGCAGAGCATGTTCGACAACTCGAAAGAAGACATACGCGCTCGACAGTTCGCGAAACTCGTCACCCCGCACAAATCCAAAGTCCGTCAACCGCACTAAACCATCCAGCGTGTTGATGCTGCGTACGGCCGACACGTCGCGGCCATATTGAAGTTGCAAACATTGAACCACGAACTCGACATCGCGAATCGTTCCGGCACCCAACTTCACTTCGCCGGCCCCTTTTCCCGATCGCTTCAATTGTTTCTCGATCCGTTGCTTTGCTGCCCAAACGCTGCGGCGAACCTCCTCCGGCGGAGCACTGAAAATCAGCGGCCGACAGCTTTCCAAGAACCGCGAACCTAACTCAAAGTCGCCAGCAATCACCCGCGCCTTTAGTAGTGCCTGCTTTTCCCACAACTGTGCCGCATCCCTCAGGTAATCCAGATAAGCCCGATCCGACGGCACCAGCGGCCCCGCGTCGCCCCACGGTCGCAACCGCAAATCGACTCGATACAACAGGCCCTGAGCCGACACCGCCGACACTGATCGCGACAATCGCTGGGCCAGCGACGTGAAGTCCTCTGAGTCAACGGCCGACACAAAAACCAAGTCAATATCTGAACTGTAATTCAGCTCTTCGCCACCCAACTTCCCGAGCGCCAGCACGGCAAACCCCGTAGGCGAATCGCTCCCGTGACTTGCAGTCCGAGTGTCAGTCACCTCCCGATATTGCGTTTCGCCGTGATATCCAACCGCATCGGGAATCTCCGTTGTGGGAGCATCTGAGCAACGAGAAGTCGCCGACGAATCTTGTAGCAACGTCAACGCCACCTGCACGATCGCGTCGGCTAGCAGCGACAACTGATTGGTCACGCTCCGCAGATCGAGCAGACCCAAGAAATCGCACACACCGATTCTCAATAACTCACTTTGCTGAAATCGGCGGAGTGTGGCCCAGCGCTCGTCAGCCGTATCAGTCGGCGACAACATCGCCAGCGCGGCGGCAAAAAACTCCTGACGACTACGCAAATCACCAACCACGCTCGGATGCGTGAACTGTTCCAGGTGCGCTGGCTCACGCAACAAGATGTCCGTCAGATACGAACTGCCGATGACCACTTTGATCAGAATCTCAACCGCTCGCGGCGATCCCGCAAGCTGCCGCCACAGCCGAGCCGGATCAGGAACCGCTTGAGCTAATCGCTCAAGGCCGACGAGCGCCACTTCCGCCGCAGCCGACTCGGACAACACACCATTCAGCACGGAGAGCAACCGTTCCGACTCCGCGCCGGACGTGCCGATCAATTCCAGAAGTCTCGTTTTGAACTCGCGCATGTGTTTTGTGGTCTGCAAACATTGCGAAGGCAAAAATCGCGAGAAGAGTTCATGATTGAGAAGTGCATTATGCATTTACTACGCAGGAGTAAATGCAATCAAAGAGTCAACGCAGGGGCGGAGGCAACGACCTTACGACGGCGTCACTCGCAGCAGTCGAGCTTGTGCGCGATCTGACTCGGCCAGCGATTCTTTTCCGATCTGCGCATAAGCCTCCGCGCGGAGCGCGAACGCCTCCGAATCTTGCGGATTCAATTCGATCGCTGCCGAAAAATCCTCGATCGAATCTTCATGCCGGCCAAGTCGCCATTTCACTTCGCCACGCGCCCGTAAGCAAATTGGGCACTTCGGATCGAGCCGCACTGCTACGTCGTAGTCTTCCAACGCGTGAGCCAAGTCACCCGTTTCCAGATACATCCCCGCCCGGCAATTGTACGTCTCGTGATTTCCCGGATCGAGCTCCAATGCCTGTCCGAAATCCTCCAGCGCCTTCTCCGGACGGGCCAGCGCCCTCCAGGTGTCGCCCCGATTCCGATAAGCGATCAACATCTTCGGCTCAAGCTGAATCGCCCGCGTGTAATCGTCAAGCGCCTTCTGATGCTCACCGCGCTCGAACCACAAGTTGCCTCGATTGTGCCACGCCCCTGCCAAAGCCTTGTCATTGCGCAACGCTTCCGAGTAATCGGCCAACGCCTTCTCGCCGTCTCCAAGTTCATCCCAAACGTTGCCGCGACGATAAAAAATTTCGCCGTCATCTGGATCCAGTGCGATCGCCGCTTCGTAATCCGCCAGAGCTTTTTCGGTCTCGCCCATTCGCATCCACGCATCGCCACGACTGGAAATCGCGCGTCGATTGTCCGGCTCATGCTCCAGCGACAGATTGAAGTCCGCGATTGCGTCGGCGTAGTGCCCGGCGTTCAACAATGCCAAACCGCGATTGAACAAAATCATCGGATCGTCGGGAGCTAACTCCAGCGCCCGGTTGTAATCTTCCAGCGCTTTATCCAATTGACCTAACTCGTCCCAGCAATTGCCACGATCCATAACGGCCGGGATGTATTCGGGATCAAAGTCCAGTGCCCGCGAGAAATCCTCAATGGCGCGATAAAACTGTTGCTGAGCCTCCCAAACCAGGCCACGGTCGTAATACAGGTCGGGGTTGTCGGGAGCCTGCTCTAGCGCCTGGTCGTAATCGTCGATCGCGTCGTCCCACTTCTGCTGATCGGCATACGCCCCGCCGCGCAACAACCGCGCTTCCGTGTCATACGGATCGAGATGCAGCACCTCGGTCAAGTCTTCCGCCGCTCGTTCCGGTTCGCCGATGAGCGTGAACACCCGCGCCCGATTGAAGTAATATGCTGGCGCGGTCGGATCAAGATCGATCGCGGCGGTGAAATCTTCGAGCGCCCGCTCCGGCACTCCCAGTTTGTCCCAGACCAAGCCGCGATCGTTGTAGAAGTCTGGTGATTTAGCATCCAGCTCAATGGCCAGATTGAATTCGCGCAGGGCGTCTTTGAACCGCCCTTTTTCGAAGAGTCGGTTCGCCCGGTCGTAATGCCGTTCCGCTTTTCTCACGGTGTCCCTCTCCCACTCACACAACTTGAGACCCGCGCCACTATTGGCCTATTCGGACAGACACGCAGTATCGCAACAGTCTCGGTCGCCGCAAGCGGAAATTTCCAATCTACCTCAGTCCTTAACCGGCGAAACCTACCGGCTGATCCCACCCGACGCAACCAACGGCTTGGTATGCACGTTTTCAAATCGGAAAACTGGCAGTCACTATTCCGCGCGACCTGTCTCTCCTACCAATTCCCCGTCGATTTCCTATCTCATTAACCCGAAGCGTGAGGGCGCCTGCGAGGGCGAAAGCTCAACCAAAATGTTGAGTTCCCCATTTTGGGGAGCGCTCGCGCAAACGCGTCGGGTTAGTGAGTCACTCCGAGCACCTGCAACAACCCGCGACAAAATTCTGGCAGATCATCCGGCTTGCGGCTGCTGACGTGATGCCGATCAACAATCACCGGCGCGTCGACGAAATCCGCGCCGGCATTGACCAAATCGTCTTTGATCCCTGGCGACCCGGTGACTCGCACGCCCCGATACACGCCCGCCGAGATCGGCATCCACCCGCCGTGACAAATCGCCCCGATCAATTTCCCGGCCGCATCGAACTCACGAATCAGTTGCAACACTTGCGGATCGCGCCGCAGCTTGTCGGGCATCCAACCGCCGGCACAGACCACGCCATCAAAATCCGCTGAACTCAGCTCCGAAATCGCGGCATCCGAAACGCACGGATACCCGTTTTTGCCGACATACTTTTGCCCGCACTTCGGCCCCGCGACGACAACCGTAATCCCGGCCTCGATCAACCGCAGCTTCGGATACCACAGTTCGAGGTCTTCGTAACTGTCTTCGACGAAAATCAGGATTCGACGGCTCATTTCAGTTTCCTTCAACTCAAGCGTCGTAGTACATCGTGAACTCAAACGGATGCGGGCGTTGCCGCAGGGCTTCGATCTCATGCGTCGTCTTGTACCAAATCCAGGTGTCGATCACGTCTTCGGTGAAGACGTCACCTCGCATCAGGAACTCGTGATCGCGACGCAGTGCCGCCAGCGATTCGTCGAGCGACGCCGGCACCTTTGGGACCGATTTCAACTCTTCCGGCTCAAGATCGTACAAATCTTTGTCGTACGGCGGGCCGGGATGAAGTCGATTTTGGATGCCGTCCAACGCTGCCATCAGCATCCCGCTCATTGCCAAGTAGCCGTTGCACGAAGCGTCGGGAGCGCGGAACTCAATCCGCTTCCGCTCCGACCCGGAACTATGCACCGGGATGCGGATTGCGGCCGAGCGATTGCGATAGCTGTAAGCCAAATTGATTGGCGCCTCGAAGCCAGGAACCAACCGCTTGTAACTGTTCGTCGTCGGGCAGCAGAAAGCCATCAGCGCCGGAGCGTGCTTCAAGATGCCGCCCATCGCGTGCATCGCCAAATCGCTCAGCCCTCCATATCCCGAACCGGCAAACAGCGGCGAGCCATTTTTCCACAGCGAGAAATTCAGATGCAGCCCTGACCCGTTGTCGTTGAACAGCGGCTTGGGCATAAACGTAGCCGTCTTGCCATGCCGAGCCGCCACGTTCTTCACGATGTACTTGTAAAGTAGTAAGTTGTCCGCCGTGCGGAGCAGCGGCGCGTAATTCATATCGACTTCGCACTGTCCCCCCGTCGCCACTTCATGATGCTGACCTTCGACCTCCACGCCGCATTCCATCAGCTTGAGCATGATCTCGGTGCGCAGGTCTTGCAGCGTGTCAGCAGGGGGCGTCGGGAAGTAGCCTTCTTTGTGCCGAATATGATACCCCGAATTGGGTCCCTTGCTGCCCGCTCCGCGATTCCACTGACCTTCAATCGAATCGACGTGATAAAACGCTTCGTGCTCATTCTGATCGAAGCGAACTTCATCAAAGACAAAGAACTCTGCCGCCGGTCCGAAGTTGGCCACATCGGCGATCCCAGTTTGCAGCATGTAGTTCGTCGCCTTGCGAGCCACATTCCGCGGATCGCGCGGATAATCTTGCCGCGTCGTCGGGTCTTGAATGTTACAGGTCAGCGCAAGCGTGCGATCAAAAAACGGATCGACAATCGCTGTCTCCGCCACCGGCACCAGCACCATGTCACTTTCGTTGATCGCCTGCCAGCCCCGCAGCGATGAACCGTTAAAGCCAAAGCCCTCTTCAAAGCTCTGCTCCTTCAATGCCTTGGCCGGGATCGTGAAATGCTTCTGCGTCCCCGGAAAATCCATGAAGCGCAGATCAACAGCCTGAATTTCCCGTTCACGGCACAATGCAAGAACTTCGCGCGGAGTCATCGGTTCGTCTTCCCATCAGCGGTATTCGGCGAGCCATCGTATCGTAGCGCGATCACACAACGCCTGCCACCGATTGCCAACACGACCTCGCCGAACTCAAATTCGCGATCCATCCGTTGGGCAGCATTGTCCGGCGTTTGATGCCGCAGAAACGAGTTCAGCGTGCATATCTCGGCGTTACGGAGGAGTGCCAGTCAGCTTGATGTCGAACTCGTTGCGCGTGGTGGCGCTGACGGTGAATGCGAGGCCGCTTTCTTTGGGCTTGGTGTAGCGTTCCGGGATCAGCAGTTTCGGGGGCTTGAGTTCGGGAGGTGGCTCACCGGGTGGCCGTTCGGTGGGTCGCATTCGGAAGTCGTCGGGGCGAGTCGTGTTCTGGGGCGGTTCTTCGGTGGCGTAGATGGCCACCTGGTAATCCGAGGGCATTGCGCCGGGGCGTTCGGACGTTTGGAGGGTGAATCGGCCTTGAGCATCGGTTCGGCCCGTGGCAAGTTTGGTGGTCGATGCCACGTCTTTAGGGTTGAAGATGACGCCGGCGTTGGGGAGCGGTTTGCCGTTGAGAGTGACGACGCCGGTGGCTCGGTACAGTTTGGGTCCGGTGTCTCCGGCGCTGAACAGCCAACTGACACACCAGATCAACGCCAGCAGCGCCATCGCGCCACCGAGTTTCGGCAGTGATTCCGAGGCTCGTGCCGCCTCCCACAGTGGTTGAATCGCGGACGCGACATTGGGAATTTGCCATCGAGCTTTCGGGGGACTCCAACTTTTCGGAGCGATGCGCACCGGCGGAGCAGTCGGAGTCTCGTGTCGTTCCAATGAGTGAGGAGTTGCCGCTGATTCCGTCGTGCTTGCGGAAAGTTGAGCGGGCGACGAGGGAGAAGCTCCTGACGCGGCATCGTTCACTTCCGCTGCGGGACGTTGGGATGCGGCCGCAGTCGGAAGACTTGACGTAACATGAGCCGCGTCTTCGCGCGGGGTGACCTGTGCGGGCGAATCGGCCCTCGGAGGCGCTGTGGTGGCGACTGCGGAAGGCGACGGCGTGGGACGAACAATCGGTGCGACAGCGTTTTGCACAGCCATCGCTGCGGGAGTCGGGCGAGCGATTGTCGGTGCTTGTTCCGGCTGTGGTGTGGGAGTGGCCTTCTGGCTTTGTGGCAACTCCTCCATCAGCCGCTGGGCGCTAGCCCCGGTTCGGGATGGCTCGAACCGGACGCTAGCGCGTTCCGGCTGATCACTGGACGATGCCGAGGAGATGGCCGCCATCAGGCGACAGACCAAATTCGCCTGCAACCAACTGCCGTTGGTTCCGTGTTTCACATCGTCGTCGGCCAGCATCTGGCCGGATTTGGCGAGTACGATGAGTTCCTCGAATGGGAACGGTCCCAGTTCCAAGCCGCCGATGCGGCACATCCATTGATCGGTCACGGTTGGCGGGTTGTTTTCGGGCAATGAACGTGGCGCGTTCATGACCGCGCGGAGTTCCGGCACGCGACTCGCCATTGTCCAGGAGGATTCGGTTTCCGACCGGACCTCGTCCTCGGCCGAGATCATTCCACTCTGGACAACGCGCTGCAGTTCGGCGAACGGCACGGGGCCGAACTCTTCTCCAAACAGGCGGTAGAACCAGCGTGGGGACATGCCGGGTGACTTCGTGACGAGCGGGCGAAAGGTTGAATGGAAAACGGGCCGGCTGCGTTCATCCCGGAGGGATTGCAGCCATTAGCCGGGGGTTGAGTCCGCCCTAGCGGACGATACCCCCGGTTGAGCAGATTCACATTGTTTTGCATCCCGGAGGGATGCCAGCAGCGACGTGTTATTACAGGCTCTTATTACGTTGCTGGCATCCCTCCGGGATGCAAACGCGATCGTGATTCCGAACCGGGGGTATCGCTCCGCTCAACCCCCGGCTAATGGCTGCAATCCCTCCGGGATAAATCGCCAATGACCCAAATTCCGTAGCCGAAGTCATGAGACTTCGATCCGAACCTGGAGTGCTGCGGCTCGACGCAGCCCTCCATTCCGTGGGAATGCCGACGTTGAGCGCCGAGAAAGCCGATGTCGCTCAGTCGTGTGTTGTGACGACGGCTGGGGGACTTTGATGGTTGCGATTTCAAGGGAATGGAGGGCTGCGTTGGGGCACGCTCTGGGTCACGCAGCACTCCAGGGTTTAGAACTCCGTCACGACTTCGCGTCCTGCTGCCGTGCCCAATGCGCCCCAGACGCCGTACGGGCTTGGGCCGCCGGTTATGGTGTTCGCATCGACGGTCTGGTCCCCGGCGTTGATGGAGTTGTTGATGAACCGCACGCTCCCGTCCGCCATCACCACATGCGCGCCGCCTGCATGGCGGCTGGAGACCGTACTCAGCCAAACGCATGACGGCTTGTTGGGTGGCAGAATGGTTTGAATGGACGCAATCGAGTTTGGATTGCCAAACGCCCATGAACGACTGTGTCCACTAGGATATGGGGACGTATAACTTCCGCCCACGACGGCTGTCAGGCAGAACGCTGGACTTGTCGTTACGGAAGAACCATCGAATCCGCCGAGCAGATCATTCGCCGCAGGTGTCGCACTTTCCGGCGGTGACTGTTCCGCCGCCAGGATGGTGTTGCTCAGCCCATCTCGAATGTCGCTCATCGCGCGTGTCTCCCCCGATCCGGGCGAGAACGGGCCGCGCGGGACTCCTCCTAAACTACCCCGACTGTCACCAATGCTGAGGTGGTAGCAGCGGCCGGGGCCGCCCGAAAGTGCCGGAAGCGGGGGCGGCTGGGGTGCGGACGGGCAGAGCAACACCGGCAGAGCGGCCGACGGATGAGGAAATGTTGCATCCGCGGGAAAGCCTCCCTGCCCGGGTGCTCCGGCGATCGTCTTCCACAACGGAGCCTGATCCAAATAGGGCAACAGCATCACAATCCCACTCAGTTGGCGAAGGTTGTTAACCGCACCGCCACCCGTTCCACCTCGATGTGGTGGCAGCTTCTTGGTGCTCCCTTCATAGTTGTGGATGGCCAGTCCGAGTTGTTTGAGGTTGTTCTTGCATTGGGATCGTCGAGCGGCCTCCCGCGCTTGCTGCACCGCCGGCAACAGCAGCGCGATCAGGATGGCGATGATCGCAATCACCACCAGCAGCTCGATCAGAGTAAATCCACGACGATCCGGTTGTTTCGATCTCATTGTTTCCCTTTTCTCCACTGGTGGTATTCGGACAAGAAACCCTCACGCTTCCGCGATGGGTAAAAAACACGACTTCGCTCAAAACGCGCAGGCTGGGTGCGGACAGAAACTCCGCCCGTTGAGAACTTGCCGAACTCGATTCCGCGCGGCCGACGAGACGGCGGAAGAATTCGAGGAGCGGAACACCACGAGCCAATCAGATCGCCTAGGTCGCAATCGCTCGTCGATGACACGAGCCGCGCGCATGACGCATGACGCATGACGCATGACGCATGACGCATGACGCATGACGCATGACGCATGACGCATGACGCATGACGCATGACGCATGACGCATGACGCATGACGCATGACGCATGACGCAATTAAGTTGGAGTGGGTTGTTCATGGCGCTGAAGCGCTTTGCTCAGGAGTTCTGACTCACTGACACCCCCGCTCTCGTCGAGAGCGGGCGACACACTATTGTGATTGAGGCTGCTGCTCAGCCTCGCACTGGCTCATTCTTCCTTATCAAAACACGTCTCGGCGCTCGCCACTTCCCAACGCGGCAACCCGCAGGGCGAGCAGCAACATACCGTCGCCAATTCGTAAAGACCAGCCTGTTTTGCGTAATCCGTGTGTGGTTCAGGAGACAACGGTTTTGGAGTCCAAAGGGATCCGGTCATTCTCCGACGGAGGCACGTCTGGCACGGCGTCCAGATATTTTTCATGATGTTGGTCCAGTCGCCGCAACCGTTTCCTTGAGTCGCAATTGTCCGCAGGCGGCGTCGATGTCGGCCCCTTTGCGTTTGCGGACGGTCGCTGGGATGCCGGCTTGTTCCAGGATCGCGACGAACTGATTCGTGCGCGGAGCCGCCGGTTCGGCATAGGGCAGGGTGGAGACGCCGTTCATCGGGATCAAATTCACATGAGCACACCGTCCGCGCAGCAAGTGAACCAACTGCTGAGCGTGTTGCGGTTCGTCATTGACCTTCGCCAGCAAGACGTACTCAAATGTCACGCGGCGACCGGTGATCTCGAAGTACTCGTCTGACGCATCAAGGATCGCGCCGAGACCGATCTTGTCGTTCACCGGGACCAGCTTGTCGCGCAACGAATCGTTCGGTGCGTGCAGCGAGATCGCCAGGTTGTACTCCTTGCCGATCCTCGCGAACTCCCGAATCTTCGCTGGCAGCCCGACCGTCGAAACCGTGATTCGCCGCGCCCCCAAACCGAGGCCCTCTGGATCAGAAAACGCGGTCAGCGCGGCGAGCAAGTTCGGCAAGTTCGCCAGCGGCTCGCCGATTCCCATGACCACGATATTCGTGATCCGCTCCTCGGCTGCGAGCAACGATTGCGCTCGCAACACCTGCTCGATGATCTCGCCGACCGACAGATTCCGCTTCAGCCCCAACATTCCGCTGGCACAAAACACGCAGCCCATCGCGCAGCCAACCTGAGTGCTGATGCAAACCGTGACACGCTCTGGCTCACGCATCAAAACGCATTCGATGTGCTCGCCGTCGGTGAGTTTGAGCAGCAGTTTTTCCGTCCGGTCGGACGCCACTTGATGCCTATCGACTTCGGCCGAGAACAACTCTAACTCCGCTGCCAACTGTTCGCGCAATGCTTTCGGCAGGTCGTTCATTTGTTCAAAAGAAGTGGCCCGGCGTTTGAACAGCCACTGCCGCAACTGCCCCGCCCGAAACTTCGGCCAATCGTGCGAGACGATCCAGTCGGTCAGTTCGGTGGTCGATAAATCCAAGATGTGTCGCGGTTCGGTCGGCATGTCGCGGATTGTAGGACGACTCCATCACTAACCCGAAGCGTCAGCGAGGGCGGACGCTCGACAAATCGTGGAATTGTTCGTCTGTTGGGGCGATCGTCGTCGCTGACGCTTCGGGTTAGTGAGTCGTAGCCACTAATCAGTCACTCAACGCCGCCGCCACATCCGTGCGATACGCTGACAGGCCCGGCAAGAACCCAATCAGCGAGCCGACGATCAGCAACACGGGAAACAAAACCAACTCGGTCGAATCGAACGTCAGGGGATTCACCAAGATACCGCTTCTCGCCTCAATGATCGGACTGGCCGCAGCGACCAAACCGTGACCGAGCAGCAGGCCAATCAGCCCGCCACCTAAACACAGCAATGCTGACTCGGTCAAAATGATCGTGAAGACCGTTTCGCGCCGAGCACCCAGCGCACGCATGATCCCAATCTCGCGTCGGCGGTCGGACATCGAGTTGTAGATGCTCACGAAAATGCTGACCGCCGAGACGGCAATGATCATCCCGGTCAAAACCATCAGGACTAATTTGATGTTGTCCACAACCATCGACATCAATCGCTGCATCGGGAAGATCGGATTCACGGCTTGGGCTTTCACGTCTTCGTTGATTGCGGCCGCGATGAAAATGGCAGACGGCGTATCTTTGGCCCGCACGAACATGGCCGTGACCTCTTTTTGTTCGTCCAGCAAATCGTGATCGTGAACTTGCTTTCCGGCCGCTCGCGCGGCCGCGTGCTTGGCCGCCTTCGCCACCAATTCGTCGGGAACCCGAAAGCCGAACTTTCGCAGCCGGTCGATCGACTCATCCAGCGGCTTCTCGTGACCAGAGATGCCCCAAAAGCCCGCCAAGGAAACAAAGCACGAGCGATCATTCGGCGTCCCCGTCGGAGCCAGCACGCCGACCACGCGGAATTTTTCATCGTGAACGTGATCGCTGTCGGCCCCACCGTGAATCAGTTTGAATTCGGAACCAATCGTCCAACGGTTCGACGCCGCCACTCGCGAGCCGATCACAGCATCAAACGGCTTTTGCAGAAAGTTGCCAGGTTGGCGCACCCGAAATGATTTCTTGTACGCATAATCGAGTTCAAAGAACTCAGGCACAGTCCCCACGATCGGAAACGCCCCTTGCTCGGTGACATCACCAATCGCGATCGGCACGATCTTCTCGATCTTCGGGTGCTCTTTCAGTTCTTTGTAAAACAGATACGGTAACGGCTCCCCCGGCCGATCCAGCCGATAAATCGCCGACAAAGCCAGGCTCAAGTCGCTCCCTTTCGGCCCGACGATCAAGTGATATCCAAAACTCTTCTGATTGAAGAGATCGGTCACCACGCTGTTGATGACCAGTACGGCGACCATCAGCATCACCCCCAATGCCACGCTCAGCGCCGTCAAGCTCGACGACAGCAACCGCTGCCGAATGCTCTTCATGGCGATCGAAAACAAACTCATCGGCTATTCCCCTTGTAGAAACGGGTTTTCAAACCGTTCCGTTGATGATGCACGACTCGACGCTTGATTTGAAAAAACGAGCTACGAATCTGCGGCGGCAAGTGTGGGAACATCCGCGTGCGAGTCAAGTGGCTCATTTCGCGACAAAGCGAACTTTGACTTCCACCGGCTGCGCCAACTTGGTGATCTGCGTCGAAAGTTCTGCCGCTTGAGCCTGTGCATCAGCCACGGGCAGGGCTTTTGCCATTCCGGGTCGCAGATGCCCGACTTCGTTTAACCAAGAATCGGTCAACAGACGCTGGCGTTTCTGAATTAATTTCATCAACTCAGCGGCGCGAACATTGATCGACAACTTGCTCAATAAAGCGATATCAAAGTCACCTTTCTTGAGTTGCGCGGCTGTCACTTCGCCGATGATTTTACCCTCTTCCACGATGTCATACTGCGTCCCTCTCGCCTGTTCCGCTTTAATTGAAACCGAATGACGAAAAGCCGAAGTACGCGTCAACTTCAATGACTCCCCATCCCAGCCGGATTCCATCGGTAGCGGAATTGACGTATTCCAAGAAATCTCCGTTGGTTCATCCAAAACTTCCAGCGACGTGGCCATCGTTGGAACGGAGTGAACCGTGTCAATGATCGCTTCCGCCATCAACCAGTGCCCAGTCGGACCGGCATGTACGCCGTCTCCAGCCAGCAAAAAATTTGGGTCGGACTTTCGGCGTTTGGCGAGGTGTTCATTCATCGGCCGATGTAGGTCGATGACGGTCCAACCTTGTTCACGTTGCGCCACCAGCCATTCGCTGAATTTGTCGAGCACGTCGTTGTAGCCCTCATACGGCTGCGAGTAGCTGTCGCGACCGGCCGGGAGTGTGCGGCCAGCCAGCGGGATCGGATCAAAAACTGGCGGAGTCAAATGAATCAACTTCGCGCCGGCCGCTTCAGCCGTGTCTCGCAGTCGGCGTTGACCATTTTGATACGCGGCGAAGCGATCATCCGACAGCGGGTGATACATGCCGCAGTTCATCCCGTAACAGGCCACGAGCAACTCTGGCTTCAGTTTGTCCAACACACGCTGCAATCGCTCATGCACATCGGGGCGAGGAAACTTGCCCCCCGCGTGACCCGGTTCGGACAGTCCGGAACACGTTTCGCTCGGCAGGCCGAGGTCAATGAAGTCGAATTGCTGATGCGGAAACTGCGTCGTCAACACGAACTCCAGATACGTTAGGTACTGCCCCGCATAGGTGATGCTGTCGCCGAGGAAGACCACTCGCTTGGCCTTCAGCAGTGCGACGGCTCCCGGCTCCGATTGATCGTCGCCCGGACTATCGAACTCGCGTAGATGTTGGTTGAGCAGCCGCGTCCACAGTTCATAACCGGCGGCATTGAGATGCAGTTTGTCCTTTCGATACAGCTCCTCACGCGGCTGGCCCGACTCGTCGAGCATGGCTGGGACGACATCGAGAATGCTCAGCCGATGATGCCCGACCGCGAAGCGGCGAATCCGTTCGTTCGCGGCCTTCTGAGTTTCAAAATGCTTCGCGCGAGCGGGACTCGGCTTGATCGCGATGAACACGATCCTCGTTTTCGGCAGCTTGTCCCAGACTTTGGCCGTGAACTGTTCAAAGTCTGCGGCGACTTGCTCGGCGGAGCGGCCGGCGTTGATGTCATTATCGCCGGAATAAAACACGATCGTGCGCGGCTCATGCGGCAAGACGATCCGATCAACAAAGTGCGTGGCGTCGGGAATCTGCGAGCCGCCGAAACCGCGATTCACGACTGGCTGTTCCGGAAACGTAGACTTCAAGTCCCACAGGCGGATGCTGGAACTGCCCACGAACAGTGTCCTCCCTTTGGCTGGCGGAGTTTGTTTGTCCTGTTCTTCAAATCTAGCGATTTCCTTTTCCCATTTGGCGAACCGATCATCGTCGGCCGACGCACTCCGGGAAAAGCTCGCCCACAAGCACGCCACACAAAGCACGAACCGACTGAAGCTCTGCATCTTTGTCATCCCGATGTTTTGCCCGACCCAAACTGAAGTACGCGATTACGGCTATTCCGTGCGAAAGTCCTTCGCGAAGGCTTTAGGATTCAACTCTTCGCCGGTGGCGAATTTGGTCAGTTCGTTCCAGCTCAGCGTTTGGCCGGGGGCAATCACTTTCGTCGCCATGAATTGGCCGACCTTCGGATCGCGGACGTAAGCGACCGTCCGCGGGTCTTTGCCACCGCAGACTTCGCGGGCGATTGTGTGATGGACTTGCGAGGCGAACAGTTCGCCCATCATGTAATTGTGGTAGTAGACCGGCGCGGCCACGATGTGAATCTTGCTGGCATAGTCCGGCGCGTTCCGGCCTTCCGGGCGAGTCAGCAACTGATACTTCTCGACTAAGTCCCACCACAGCTTGTTGAGGTCTTGATCCGGGTTTTCGTACAGTCCCTTTTCAAATCGCAGCATCACTTGGCACCAGCGAGAAAAAATCAGCAACTGATTTCTCAGCACACGTGCTCCGGCTTCGCTGAGACGTTTGCGTTCGGCTGGATCTTTTGACGCTATCCCCATTTGTTCCTGCCACACGCCGCTCTTGCCGAGCCGGCCCATCTGCATCGCGACTCCTTCAGTCGTGAGGATGTGCGAGGCGGTTCGCAACACATACGGAACTGAAGCTGGGATGTTCTTGCTCGAATAAACTGCGTGGCCGAGTTCATGCAGCATCGTGTCCATCCAGCGTTCGGACGGCACAATGTTGCCCAGCACGCGGACATCGCCGTCGCGGTCGATGTCGGTACAGAAGGCGTGCGGCGACTTACCCGCCTTTTCGTACAGATCGCTGCGAGTCAGCACATCGTCGATCGGCAGGCCGATGCCGGTGTAAAACTCGCGGCACAGTTTCAGGATGTCCGCGTCTTTGTAGATCGCGTCGAGGTCCGTGCCGAACACCGCCGGCGATTCCTGGAAGAACGGATCGTGATAATGCCAGGGCCGCAACTCGGCGACTTTCACGCCGCACTGCACCGCCAGCCGCTCGTCGATTTCGGCTTTCGCCTTTGCGAACGGCTCGCGAGTCAATGCATCCAGTTCGTCGAACAGTTTCAGGATGTGCCCCTGCTCCTGCTCGTTGAGGTGCAGCATCATCTGGTGATAGTTGTTGAAGTCGAGTTGCTTGGCCGCCTGATTCCGCAGCTTGGCCAGCGCGCTCAAATCCTTTTCGACTTTCGCTCCGACCAGCTTGCTGGCTTCCCACGTCTTGCGGCGCTCCTCAGAACTCTTCGAGTCCTTCAGCAGTTTGCGGACGTCGTTTTCCGAAAACTTCTTCCCATCCACTTCCGCTCGAAAAACGTTGAAGGCTTTTTCGATGGCATTCGCCTTCGCAACCATTTCTCGAAGCAACAACGGGTCCACCTGCTTTTCGAGATACGCCAAATACAGCACGTCGATCTGCCGAGCCAGCAGCTTATCGGTCACTTGCCCCGATTCTTTGATCGACTTGAGTTCACGAAAAACGACCGGATCGGCGAGCGCGGCGTCGATCTTGTTTTGAGCCGCTTCTTTCCTGGCAAAGTCTTCGTCCTTGCCGGTGACGTTCGCATCCCACCAGGCGATGCCGACGTCTTTGTCGAGTGGCTTCATCTTGGCCAAGTGCGTGTCGAGGAATTTTACGGCTCGCGCGTTGGCCGCGTCATCGGCCATCGCCTCGCGCGATCCAACACCGACGGCAATCGCCACCAGCAACACGAGCCAGCTCGCGGAACACGAAATCTCCATTTGCGCTGCCATGAAGTCACTCCTTAATTGATGCGTCTCTTTCGGGACCCTGACAATTGAAGCGAGTGATAGCTGCTAGCAAACGCCTCGCCAAGTAACGATGAACCGCGAATACCGATTGGTAGTAAAAGGGTAGAAAAACGAACTTGAGTGCAATTCGTCTTGCTACTCCCATTCTTTCTACCAACCAACTTTTGTCCGTTCGCTTGGCAGGTGGAGTCGGTGACTTGAGAATCCGCTAGTGGTTCGGTTTTATCAGCTCAAGCTGTCGGAGTTTCATTATGGATTGGAAATTGTTTGGTTGCGCCGTGCTGGTCTGGTCCGTTGTCGGCCAAACGATTGCCGAAGACTTCGCGTTGCACACTTTCGAGCGGCAACAACTGTCCGACGTCTATTTGTCGGAAGGAGCGAACTTCGGGGACATCAATCGCGACGGAAAGCTCGATGCGATTCATGGGCCGTATTGGTGGCAAGGGCCGGAATTCAAAGTCCGTCGCGAGATCTTTGCTCCGAAGCCGCAGAATCGTGACGGCTACTCGACCAACTTTTTTACTTGGGTCTATGACTTCACGGGTGACGGCTGGAATGACCTCGTCAGCGTTGGACTGCCCGGATCGGCGGCGGTGCTCTACGTGAATCCGGGCGAAAGCAAAGTGCTCGATGAAACGAATCACTGGCAGACGCAGAAGGTGCATGATGGCATCGGCAATGAGTCGCCGCAGTTCGTGAATCTGGTCGGCGACAAGCAGCCGGAGTTGGTCTGCAATCACAACGGCAAGTTCGGCTACCTGGCGTTCGACGTGAAGAAGCCGACTGAACTGTGGACGTGGCACATCATCTCGGAACAAGTCGGCGAGTTTCCCTTCGGGCACGGTCTCGGTGTCGGAGACGTCAACGGTGATGGCCGCGCTGACGTGATCTGGAAAGGTGGCTGGTACGAGCAACCGAAGTCGCTCGACGGTGATCCGCTCTGGACGGCACACAAATACCAATTCGCTGGGCCGGGTGGAGCGGACATGTTTGCCTACGACGTCGATGGCGACGGCGACAACGATGTCATCACCAGCTTGGCCGCTCACACGTTTGGCTTGGCGTGGTATGAGCAAGTGAAAGACGGCGAAGAGATCACGTTCAAGAAGCATCTCATCGTGGGTGACAAGCCGGAGGACAATCCTTACGGCGTGCTCTTCACGGAACCGCACGCGGTCGAACTACACGACATGGACGGCGACGGCCTGAAGGACATCGTCACCGGCAAGACGTATTGGTCGCATCACCGCGGCAGTCCGATGTGGGATGCCGGCGCGGTCGTCTATTGGTTCAAGCTCAGCCGCACGAAAGAGGGCATCGACTGGATTCCGTATCTCGCCGACGGCGAGGCGGGCATCGGCCGGCAACTCAACATCGCTGATGTCGATGGTGACAAGCTGCCAGACATCATCGCTGGCGGAATGGTCGGCGCTCACGTCT
Source organism: Planctomyces sp. (assembly GCA_031375695.1). GTDB lineage: Bacteria > Planctomycetota > Planctomycetia > Planctomycetales > Planctomycetaceae > SXKJ01. Next base: position 1,181 of record JANMIF010000121.1, on the reverse strand, counting down.
TGCGGCATCGAGCGAAGAAGGTCTCGAAGGAAGAGTGGCTCGAAGCACAGCCATTGAAGAAAAAGCCGGTCGCGATGGCGGACGGACTCTCGCCGCAGGAAGCCGCGAAACAAATGACGGTGCCTCCGGGCTTCAAAGCCTCGCTGGTCGTGGGCGAGCCGCTGGTGCATCAGCCGGTCGCATTCACGTTTGATTCGCGCGGACGGATTTGGGTCGCCGAGGCTTACACGTACCCGAACCGTGCGCCGGACGGCAAAGGGAAGGACAAGATCGTCATCCTCGAAGACAAGGACGGCGACGGGTATCACGAAACTCGCAAGGTGTTCATCGAAGGGTTGAATCTGGTCAGCGGCTTGGAACTCGGCTTCGGCGGCGTGTGGGTTGGAGCGGCTCCGTATTTGATGTTTATCCCGGATCGGGACGGGAACGACGAGCCGGATGTTGAACCAGTCAAAGGGCCAGAAGTCCCACTTCAATTCCCCAAAGACGTTCCTGCCGGCGCTACCGCGCTGCTCGACGGCTTCGGCTGGCAGGACACGCATGAGACGCTCAACGCCTTCAGCTGGGGACCGGATGGTTGGCTCTACGGTTGTCACGGCGTCTTCACGCATTCCAAGGTCGGCAAACCCGGCACGCCGGACAATCACCGGCAAGGTTTGAACGCGGGAGTATGGCGGTATCACCCGACAAAACATGTCTTCGAAGTCTTCGCTCACGGCAGCAGCAATCCGTGGGGGGTCGACTTCAACGAGCACGGTCACGCCTTCATCACCGCCTGCGTGATTCCCCACCTGTACCACATCATTCAAGGTGGGAAGTATCAGCGACAAGGAGGTCAGCACTTCGATCCATACTTCTTTGAAGACATCAAGACGATCGCCGATCATCAGCATTACGTTGGCAACTTGCGCGACCACGCTTGGTGGGGCCACGAACCGCACGCTCCGACCGACACGCTGGCGGCCGGCGGCGGGCACGCTCACGCGGGCGCGATGATTTATCTCGGCGACAATTTCCCGCCGCATTACCGCAACACGCTCTTCATGAGCAACATCCACGGCAACCGCGTGAATCAGGATCTGCTGGTTCGCAAAGGCTCCGGCTACGTCGGCAAGCACGGCAAGGATTTGCTGATCGCCAACGACCGCTGGTTCCGAGGCATCAACCTGAAGACCGGCCCC
>JANMIF010000096.1:0-8206 GCA_031375695.1 Planctomyces sp. | reverse complement strand
CCTCAATACGTGGTCGCAGGAAACGTCAAGAATCGAGATCACACCTGTGAATGGATAAAAAGCACGGAGCGCCGGCGAGTGTCTTTTCCTCAGGACGCAGGCCGCTCCGTGTTCGGCACTGCGGGCCATTTTATCGCAGGTTCTTCTAAAACGTCGGAGTTGTTTCGAGCATCGTTCGGAATTCGTCGATGTCGAATGCTCGTAGCATGGTGGTGCGGACGTTGCCCAGGCGTCCTAGGCCGATCGCCAGCGCGCCGATGGCCGTGTCGTCGGGAGCAGTCAGCACTAACGCCCCGTCGAATTCACCGAACGTCCAATACTGAAACTCCACCTTCGCGCCGACTTGAGCGGCAATGGCCTTGAAGCCCTCCGCTCGCTTCGGCGAGTCCTGCACATTGCCGATCCCTTTGTCCGTGAACTTGAACAACATGATGTAGCGTTCCATTTCAATCCTCCTTCAAGAATGAATCACGATCCCAATTACTTTGATTTCTTCTTCGTTCGCTCAACTTCTTCGGTCAGCACTTTCGTTTCCAATGACGGGCGTTTCGTTTTGTCCTTCGATTCAGGAGCCGGCCGTATTTGTTTCACGACCACGTCGTCCCAATCGACGGTCCCGGCGGGGAAGTAGGCATACAACATCACTCGTCCCCAGCGCGGAGTGAACTGCGTGTGTTTGGGAGTGAAGTCTTCCGTGTGCGTGTTCCAGGTGTTCGCCGGGCCGTTGAAGTTTTGCTGACTGCGATAGACCTCGCGCCGTTCGACTGTTTCAGAACGGCCGGGCGAAGTGGACTTGCTGCTGGACGAACCCGCTTTTCCCGGCGTGCCACGTTCGGAGAACTTGGTTTCGCTTTCGTCGTAGCACTTAATGAAGACCTTCACCGCCGAGCCACTGGTTCGCCAGCGGCACTGAAAGCGGTAGGTCGCGCCCTCTTCAACCGGGAAGTACTCGCTGTAGAACAGCACGCCGGAAGTCTCGGCCACGCTGGAGGGGAAGTCGAAGCGGACGATGTGATTCTTGCCCACCGATCCGGCGTCGCTGGACTCGACGATCCACTTCACATACTGCGGCAACGGATCCCAGCTTGCTGGGGATTGGCGTCCTTGCTCGAAATCGCCTTGAACCAAGTTCGGAGCACTCTGCCAACGCTTTTCCGTTTCGGGATCACTCGTGGATGTCGGAGCGCGTTCGACGCGACCATAGAGCGCGTCCAACGCCGCTTTCACATAGACGTGCGGAATCTCGCTGACGGTCTTGGTCCGAGCTTTCGCTTCGTGGATCGTGCGCGGTGGATCAGTTGAAAAATCCGTGACCAGAATCGTGAAGTCATAGACGTCGGTCGCGTTCCCCTCGACCCGCTCGACCTTGCCCCAAATGGCGATATCCGCACCGAAGTCGTCGCGGACGATCTTCTTCATCTGTGCCAGCGGCATCGCGGGGTGCGGATTCGTCTTCTTCCGCTCGGCCCAGGCTCGCACGTCTTGCATGGATTCGGGGATGACGAAGCCACCCTCCCGTTCCAACTTCTTCCAGAGCATGTCGCCGACCATCTGGCCGTAGCGGCCGTCGTCGAAGCGGGATTCGAAGTCGAAAGGAATCACGACTCGTTGCGGCGCGGGCTTCTTGCTCGTCTCGTCGGCAATAACCGAAAGCGGAGCGACGATCGCCAGGACGAACAGAAGTAACCCGAAGCGTAAGCGAGGGCGGGCGCTCCAGGGCGTTTCGAACTCGAAACTCATCGTCATTGGGAGCGTTCGCCCTCGCTGACGCTTCGGGTTACTTGGGAACTCCCAGTTACTTCTTCGCATCGCGAGCCTCCGCCGGTTGTGCTTTGGTCGCGCCTTTGCCGGTCGCCAAACGCTCGAAGTAGCGCCGATTCAGGTCTTCCCAGCCGCTGGGTGAGTTGTCCTGCATGCTGCCCAGAATGTCTTTCTGGATTTCTGCGGGGACGTTGCTGGTCACGTCCTGTCGCAGTTCAAACTCGCCGGCCAGATGCGATTTGATCGCACCCAGTCCGTCCAACAACACATCGCGCCGGCGCTGAGCACTCTGGTAGCGACCACTTCGCAAGTCCTCTTCGACGGCTCGCATTTGCTCGATCAACTTCTTGAGGTCCGTGTGTTGGTGGTGCATGACCTGGAATTGCAGATCGACTCCCTCAGCCTTGTTGCGGAGTTCGGCTTGCTTGCCGGCGAGTCGTTCGAGATCGCGTGGCGGGCGATTCGGAGCGGGGCCTTCGAGTCCCTCGCCACCTTGACCGCTCTCTTTGCCGCCCCCGGTGGCTCCGCCGGTCGGATCTTTGCTGATGTCTTTGACTTGCCCCTTGACGTATGGATCGGGCGTCAGTCGGCTGGGAGTCTTTCGGCCTCCTTTGCCGACGGCTGTATCGCCAACGAACTCGCCGCTCGATTTCCCTTGCCGGCCTTCACCGCTGCGACCGCCGATCTCGCTGGTATTGGGCAGACGATTGCCGGTGACGCCGCGAGCACTCATGTTCGAGATCGGCCCATCCATCGCATCCCAGCCGGCTCCCTTGTCGATCGAATCGGCCCAACTGCTGGTGGCATCTTCCATCTCGTCGAACAGGTCTTCTTCCTCTTCCATTAGCTCGCCGACGATGTCTTCCAGCTCGCCGGGGAGTTCGGCCATCGGGGCCTCCTTCATCTCGTCAGTGAGCGGCTCCTCCTGACTCCAGCGTTCGCGATCGGGTGTGTCGGGCAGCCATTTCTCGATGTTGGTCGTCATCTCCTCGGCCATCTCGGCACCGAGTTGTTCCAGCGGCACGGCGATGTCGGCGGTCTTCTTGGTGAGCGCATCGGCCGCCATCTTCAGCTCGGTCTGAATCTCGACGAGTTCTTGCATGAGACTCGGATTCGCGAAGTCCTGCTCCGGAAGTTTGCTGAGGTCGGCATGAGCCTCCGCCATGAACCGCGACCAATCGTCTTCGGCCTTCGCCAAGTCCTTGAGGATCTGCTCCTCCTTTTCCGTGAAGTCCTCGACCGGAATCTTGGCGAGGTTCTCGCTGGCCTCAATGACCTTCTTTTGCTGTTCGAGAAACTCCGCCAGCTTGTCTTTGAGGTCGCGGAGTTTTTGTTGCGTGTCGTCCGGCAAATCGCCGCCGGCACGATCCTTCATCTCGGCGAGAGATTCGGCCGTCGCGGCCCGCACGACATCCAGCAGTCGCCGCAGCGTGTCGATGATTTGATCCTGAGTCTTCAGAAGCTGCGGCAAGCCAGTTTCGGCGTTCTTGGACTCGACTGTGTTATCGCCTTCGGGTGACTCAATCAGCCGCGGGGCGCTAGCCCCCGGTTCGGAGGCTGGTTCAACGTTCGAACCGGACGCTAGCGCGTTCCGGCTGATCTCTTCCGCCTGCCGCACGGCCGCGAGCATCGGGCCGTTCGACAAGTTGTTGAGAACTCGTCGCACGACTCGTCGTTCCTCGTCGTCACCCGGATCAATGGCCTGCACCAGCTCGGCCGTCGTGGTCTGCACCTCGATTTGTTGGGTTCGTACTTGACCGCTCGCGCGAGCGTGCGCGGCGGGATCGTTCAGTCGTTCCAAGCTGGCGGCAGCGACGCGAGCACGCAATTGAAGCTGCAAGATCCGCCAAATCTGAGCACGCACGGCATCGAGTTGCGTCAACCGCTCAGCCGCGCGAGCTTCAGTCGAGACCAACCGCACGCGATGCCAAGCCGAGGCGGTTTCTTGCGGATTGAGCGTGGCTCCGAGCACCTGCACCGCTCGTCCGTCCGTTGCGATCGCGCGGACAAACAACGATTGCCCCGGCTTGATCAGCGATTCGGACAACAGCAGAGAGTGACTCAGCGTCGTCTCGGACAAGTTGCCGAGTCGATCCCAGCGTTGCGGTGTCGCGACGGGTTGCTCGGTGCCGTTCTCATCCACGACCTTCGTCTCCAACCGCACGGCGACTAAACCGTAGTCGTCGGCCGCACGCAGCCCGACGGTCAGCGATTGGTCAACAGCGACCGTGCTGTCCGCCAGAGGTTTCAAAAGCTGGACGGTCGGCGGCCGGTCGGCGATCACTTCGATCCGATTCGGCCGGGGCTCCGGGTCGGTGTAGCCCGCCTGGTTGAAGAGATGCACGGTGTAGCTCGTTGACTTGTCGAGCAGTTTTTTGACTCGCAACGTCCGCCCGTCGGCGAGCACCTCGCCGTGAACCTTTTGCTGATCGACCATCAGAAAGCCGCGCGCGATCGCCGTGTTCGCATGCAGTTGCAACTCCGCCATCGCGTACTGCGGAGCCTTCAGGTCGGCATGTTTCTGATGAGCTGTCTCGTTGGCTCGGCCCATGTACGACGGGAATTCGTAAGTCACGTCCACCGACTCGACCGCCGGTTTTTCGAAGACCCGCACGGTGAACTGCGACGACTGCGAATCGCCGATCTCGACGCGGTACTGCATCGGCTGAAGTACGGCGGGAATCGCCGCGACAAAACGATCGTTCGTTTCGTTGGCCAGCAGACCTTGCTTCGTGGTCGGCCCTTCCGCCGGGATCACCACCAGCGTTGCCGGATACGCCCGCTGACTCGGATTCTCGATCCGAGCGGCAATTTCCAAACTGGCTCCGGCGAGAATCTCCGTGTTTCCCGGCGTCACTTCCAGGATCTTCACCGCACCCTCTTGCGGCACAAACTCCCAAGGCTTCATCAGTCGACGAGTCACCGAGTTGCCCGCCGGAGCCAGTTCCATCAACGCGACGCCAAACAAGCCAACCGCGAAAAGTAACCCCAAGTGTTCCAGCAGATCGCGCGGAACCTGGACCCCGCGCAGCAACCGCTGCCAGCGAGTCCTCGCCACGACGCGCGATTCAAACGGGACCGCGTCCAGCCGGCGCATCGCGTCCGCGACAGCAGCGGCGCGAAACCCGGTCGCGTCCGGATCGGAGGCCGACGCCAGTTGCACCACGTTGATGACGTCGTTCCCCAACTCCGGGTACGCGGTCTCGAAGTGACGAGCAGTCGCTTCCGGATTCCACACCTGACGCACGATGCCGACAATCAACCACGCGGCCAGCGCGATCGTCAGTCCCAACCATGTCAGCGTTAGCGTGACGAGTCCTCGTTGTCCGAATTGCAACCAGACATCCAACAGGACGCAGACGAAGAACGAGGCCAATGCCAGAGCCAGCAGCAGCGTCATCCGGCAGAAGAACGAGACCAGCCACCACCGCTCGCTCGTCCGCGCGAGCCGCTCAAAGATCGGCTCGGCGATGTCAGGTAGCGGACGTTGTGCAGTGGCGAGCATGACGGATTCGTTTCAATGTCGAGCCGGGGTCAGGTCTTCAAATTTCATTTTTGGCTCCACAATTCACCCCGATTCTCATTCCTCGTCGCCATTCCAATCCACATCGCGACAAATTCGTGAGGCCAAAAATGAAATTTGAAGACCTGACCCCTGACCGGTTAGAAAACTTTCAGTGAGTGACCGCGTAAACCAAAACGTTGGTGCCGATGTCCAACGCGTCCTTGTCGCTGTAGCCATAGGCATACGGATGCGGGAATTGCTCCCAGCCGTTGCCGAGATCGAAGCGGCTGTAAACGACCGCCAGCCGGCCATCGAGCGAGATCCCTTCCAGCATCGGACCGGGAATCGAACCAAAATCCTCGGCGACGCGCGGCGTGTACTGCACCTGCTCGACATCCGCGTGAGCGTGGTACAGCGGATGATCCAGCGGCAGAGCGGCCAGCCGATTCTCCGGAAAGACGCGTGCGATCTCGCGCCGAAACGCCGAATCGAATGACATCCGCCCGCAACAGGCATCGGCTAGCAACATGCCGCCAGCTCGCAAATAATTCTTGAGGCGCGTGACTTCTTCGTCGGACCAATGAAACTCATCGTGCCCCGTCATGTAGAGCAGTGGATAGCCGGCCGTGCGCGGATCGGTCAGCCGCACGTTGGCTCGTTTGAACTTCACTTCGAGCGTCGAATTCTCCTTGGCGTACTTGAGCAAGTTGTGAACGCTCGACGGATCGGGATCCCAGTCTCCCTCGTGCATGAGCTGCGCGAACACGAAGTCGTCGCGCGTGGGAGCTTGAGCTTCGTGATAAACCTTGGTCGTGCTCAGGAACCGCGCGAGCTGAAAGTTGCCCAGCAAATAGGTGACGTAGTTGGCTCCGATCTGCCGAGCCTGGTCGATCACAACGCGCAGTCCGCGTGGATGATCGTGCCCGTCCCACCCGCAGGTCAGGTCCACCGGCGAATAGATCACTCCCAAGCGGCAGCCAAACGTGATCCCTTCCAGGCACGACTTTTCGCCGTATCGCGTCCCGTCCGCCTTCTGATACGTGAAGCCGCCGAGCTTGTAGTACGACGCGAACAGCGGGTCTTCCGGGTTGAGCTTCCGCAGCGGCCGCTCAGGAAAGAGCTGCGCCGTGACCGCGCGGAACGACTCATCGAAGTCTTTCCAGCCACAGCAGGCGTCGCCGATGATCGTGCCGCCGTCCAAGACGTACCGCGTCAACTGAGTACGCACACGCTCTTCGATCTCAAACTTGTTGTGGCCGGAGAACAGCAACGCCGGCAGTTCGCGGGGATCAAACGAGAAATGCTCGAAGTCGGTTTCGACCGAGCGGTAGTGGATGCCGAGTTTTTCATTGGTCCAATTCAGAAGACTCTGGATGTCCGACGGATCGGTCATCCAATCGCGATACGGAACTCGCTTGCCGTCGCGAGTCACCCAGCGAACCTCGCCCAAGGCCATCTTGCCGATGAGAGCCGGCGGCGCGGGGGGGCGCTTCTTTTCCGTGCGACGCAACGGAGTCGCTGGGAGCGGGAGCGGCGGAAACGATTCGCCACCAGTGCGGCTTTGCGGCTTCGCCGGTGGCGGTGGCCCACAAGTGACCGGCCCTTGAGCGTCATCGGCCCAAGCGGAAACGATTCCGGGGAACATCGACGGCAGTCCGGCGGCCGCGACTCCGCCAATTGCTTGGGTCACGAACTTCCGGCGTGTGACTGATCCGCATTCAGCCAGATCAAGGCTCCGCTGCGACATTTCACAATCTCCCGGAACTGTACCAAGTCGCCCGCTCTGTGCGGTCAGGCGCGCGTCACTTCCCGCACACTCGATCTTCCGCACAGCGTCCGTCACTTACGACCTCCACTTCTGGTTGTCGAGCAAGCCATGTGCCGCCAGACAACACGCGGCATACCACTTGCTTCGCATAATCTTGGCCGTTCGACTCGCAAATCAGCCGGATCACGCGAGAGTGAACACTCCACGAGGCTCGGTAGTCAACGTCTTTGGAAGCGTTCGCCCTCGCTGACGCGTCGGGTTAGTGACGGAGAGTACACCGCGAATCAATCCGATTTTCGCACGCCGATTGTGAGCAGCAGGTTGGCCCACAAGGCTTGATCAGCGGTTTGGATGGTGAGAACGTGATCGCGGCTGGAGACGGCGTCATAGAAGTCCCATTTGGGGATCGGCGTCAGCGGAATCGACAACCCCGCGACGCTCAAACTCTTGCGATAGTCGGCCCAGATCGGCGGATCTCCGCCCAAGGCATACGGGTCATCCGGCGGAATGCCCATCGTGTTCGCCGCGTCGATCGGCAGACAGCTTAAAAGAGCGTCGAGCACCTGCGTGCAACTCACGACTCCGGGTGACAAGTTGAGGCTCACTAATTGTGCATGCGGACCCAAAGTGGATGACGCGGGGTAATTGCCGTCGGCGATCAAGACTTTCGAGTGATGTCCAGCTCGTGCGAGGATGGCGGTGATTTCGGGATGTAACAACGTGTGCTTAAGCATGTCGGAGGTTCCTATGGATTTGTGATGCACGCGGCTGGCATGGGGCGGATTGTCGTTCTGGCTGTGGTGAGCCACAAGTAACCCGCAGCGTCAGCGATCACGCACGGCTGGCTAATTTGTCTTGATGGAAGTGTAGCGCAGAATACGAAGAGAAGTTGGGTGTTGGCGTGACACGAACGTTCGGTCGTTGTTGGTCCGGGGGCTTGAGAAGGTTTTGCCGCGAATGTTCAGCCCGCTGGGGGCTTGCTGGAGTTTCTTCAGCGAGTTCCCGATCCTCGCGGGCGCTACGGAAAGCGTCATCCGTTGTCCGCCCTGTTGGCGGCCGTGGTTGGCGCCAGGTTGTGTGGGTTTCGAGGGATTCGTCCGGTCGTGCAGTGGCTCGAATTGCATGACGTCGAGATGTGGCATTTGCTGGGATTTCTCCGGAAGCCACCGGTG
>JANMIF010000119.1:0-5893 GCA_031375695.1 Planctomyces sp. | reverse complement strand
CAGCTCGATCCCCAGCAACTTCTCGACCGCATGATGCCAGGCGATCTCGTTGGCCAGCGGCGAGAGGTAATTCATCCGATCGACGATGGTGACGTACTGGTTGTAGTCCAGGTCTTCCGCGAGCTTCTCGAACCCGGAGTGCAGATACCCAATATCCGGCACCGCCTTGACGACCTTCTCGCCGTCGAGCGTCAAGATCAGCCGCAACGTGGTATGCGTCGCCGGATGCTGCGGCCCAAAGTTGAGCGTCCACAGATATTCCTTGTCCGCGGACTCAACATCGTCAGTCATCAAGTCAGAAACTTCAAACGGCATGTTCTTCCTATCAAATTCCGTAAGATCAAATCTTCTGCGGTTCAGTTGGTGGAGGCATCGCTTCCAGCAATGCTTTGAGCAAGCGGTTGACTTCTTCCGAGGACGCGAATCGCGAAGCGACTTCCGGTTCCAGGTAAAAAACTCGACCGCCGGACTTCAACGAACCGTGCGAGGTCGCAAACCGATTCGGCTTGGCCTTGGTGTAGTCAAAGTCGTATTCGTCGCGGAGATCGTCAGACATTTCGTCAGGCATAATGGAACCCTCACATCGGGTTTTGTTCGTGTTTGTGTCGTTCTTTGGAACTGGCTCGCCGAGCACTGATGATTCGGAGGTTCGGTGGTCGAGAAGTGAAGCTCACGACAAGCAGTCGGTCGAGTTGTGAATAGCCGACGATGATCTCACGTTCTTCCTCATCGGAGTGGTCTGGGTCTAAAAAAATCGCTGCCAAGGGATCGTCGAAAACGGTGGCCGCTTCAACAAACGCGACGCTGTGTTTTCCTTCGTTGGTCGCGGCTTTGTCATCGTCCCACTCGAATCCGGGTGGCATCGTACTCGCCTTTCGTCACACACGCTGCGTGTCGTCATTAAGTCTGTTTCATCGAGCTTTTAACTCTCCGCCCTTGTGATGACCGGGAAGTTGTGTCGTTCGCCTCGGCCACGGAGCGGATAATCTTTGCGAAGCGGGTATTCGGTGAACTCTTCGGGCATCAGGATGCGGCGGAGGTCGGGGTGGCCGGTGAAGCGGATGCCGAACATGTCGAAGACTTCCCGCTCCATCCAGTCGGCTCCCTTCCAGAGCGGATACGCCGAGGGCAGCGTCGGATTCGGATCGTTGACGTAGGTCAGCACGATCAACCGTTCGCCGGTCGCCATGTTGAGCAGGCAATACACCACACGGAACCGATCGGTCGCGTCGGGGTACTCCAACTCATCGACGGCGGTGAGATCGACGAGCATGTCAAACCCACCGAGCATCTTCAGGCACTTGAGCACCTCAAAGACCTGATCCTCGCCCACCTTCACGCGCACGTTGCCGCGGTTCTGGCTCCAGCCGAGCGAGTCGGCCCCGAAGTGTTCGGCGAGGGGCGGGACGGCGGTGTGTTGAATTTCAGTCATTTCGTTTCACTTTGGAGTGCGGTTTGCCAGCACCGCTTTGGGACAGCCAATATCGAGGAGCGTCCAGTTTTCGGCCAGCGGGATTGAGTGCGTCCCTTTAAGTTATTCGATTGATGTCTTTGCCGAAAGTCCCTCGCCGGTTACGGCGTTGACCAATCCTGCATTCGATGGAGGCACCGGAATATCTAGGGCGGTCCTGCCGCATTCGGACGGCAAAATCCGTCGACAAACGCATGATCATTCACTTTGTAGACTATGCGAACTAACGCGAACGGTAGGACTTGTCTTACCTCGTGAGATAGGCTTCCTTCCGGTCGTTTGAACCGCTGAATATTAAGTTGGAAGCCAATCCCACGGTACGCTCTCGTCGTCCCTTCATCTGACCACGCCAATTCGGACGATCCCGTCCAGGTTGACTCACTGAGTCGACTTGTTCCTCGTTTCGTTCGATTCAGAGTGGATTACATCGCTTGTTAAGCGAACGCCGCGTGGAATAACAAAAGTCAAACTTTGCCGACTCCGAAAGCTGTTTGTATTACAGCGGTTGTTTGAGTTTAAAAAACGCCTGTCTTTGACGGAATCATCGGCATCGTCGTTACGGCCGGTTCGACTCTGAGAACTCTTTCGCGGGGAATGATCGCTTCGCCGAGTCAGGTCACTCTTGTGGCCGATACCTGTCAGGCCAGTAACGGTCCATTTAAGGAAAACGTAGCCTGACTCTCTGAGTCGAGTACTGCGAACTCCAACCGGCCCGACTCGGAGAGTCGGGCTACGTGTAGCTGGCTGAATCAGGGAGGCAGCGTGCGAATGTCGCGCGTGATTCGATCATTGATGCTCTTCGGAACGCTTGTCGGTGTGACCGTCGATGCCGTCGCGGAAACTCCGCGACGCAGCATCCGGCAGACCAGTGCGACGCTGCTTGAGCCGGAATTCGCGCCCCGTTTCGAAGACGACGCCGAAGAACCGCCGTTCGAGCGACAGTCGTTCCCGCGCAGCGGACGATTTCGTGACGATCAGGACAAATATCCGCCGGAAGCCTCGAACTGGGAATTGCCACTCGATTCGCGTGACGACGACATTGAGTCTCCGCTGAGTGAATCGCCGAATGACATCTTTTTCAATTACGACGAACAAAGTTTTGAATGGCAAGTGCTGCCGCCGGGCTTGCTGTATCAATCGTATTTGGCCGGTCCGAAAGAGTCGCGGTTCAACACTCTGTGGCTGCGCGACCGAAATGGCAAACTGAATTGGGAAACGCAAATGGGTGGCCGCATCGGACTACTGCGGTACGGGACTCGCGGCGTGATTTTCCCTCAAGGCTGGCAGTTGGACATGGAAGGGGCGTCACAGACTCGCGTGCTGCCACAACAAAAATCCGATTTGGAAGCGGTCGATTTCCGCTTCGGCATTCTTTCGACGTGGCGGCGCGGCGCTTGGGCAATGAAGGCCGGCTACTATCACATCAGTTCACACTTGGGTGACGAATTCTTGCTGAAGAACCCTGCCTATCCACGATTGAATTACGTGCGAGACTCGCTTGTCAGCGGCGTGTCGTATGACGTGTTGATTCAAGGTCGTCCCGACATGCGGGTGTATGGCGAAGTGGCTTACGCGGCCGGTCATGAAGGGGGCGCCTTGCCTCTCGAATTTCAATTCGGATCGGAGTACAGCCCCTTCGTATTCAACGGACTTCGGGGGATGCCGTTCGCCGCCGTCAACTGGCATGTAAGAGAGGATCACAATTGGACGACCGGCCGAAACGTCGTGGCCGGTTGGCAGTGGCGTGGCGAGGACACGAACCATCGTTACCGGATCGGCTTGCAATACTACAACGGCCCGTCGCTGCAATTCGCTTTTTCCGGCCAGACCGAAACCGTTTTGGGCTGGGGCATGTGGTTTGACTACTGAGCCAAAATCGCGGACGCTCGCCCTATGGAGCACGCGGTTCGGGTGCGGCGACTTTCCGGCGTAACGGAGCAAGTCATGCGGCTAGGCGATTGGGAACTTCAGACAGTCTCGGGCGGGATGTTTTGGATCGATGGCGGTTCGATGTTCGGTGTCGTGCCGCGAGTCATCTGGACCCGGTATATCAACTGTGATGAGCAGAATCGCATTCCGCAGCAAACCAATTGCGTGCTGATTCGGACGGGCCAACAGAACGTACTCATCGACACCGGTTACGGCGGCAAACTGTCCGAAAAAGAACGGACGAATTATCGGATCGACGCGGGAGAGCCGCTCGTTGATAACCTTGCGAAACTGGGTTTGTCGCCGACTGACATTGATCTTGTTGTGCTATCGCATTTGCATTTCGATCACGCGGGCGGAGCGACTGGTTTCGACAGCGTGGGCCAAGTGGTTCCAACCTTTCCGAACGCGACGTATGTCGTGCAGCGCCGCGAATGGGCGACTGCGACTGCCGAGCTTCCTGAGCTGCGCGGAGCGTACAACCTGCACGATTTCGTGCCGCTGCGTGAGGCGGGCCAGTTGCGACTTATCGACGGCAATGCCGAGATCATTCCCGGCCTGCGAGCGTGGGTCACGGGCGGGCACACCGAAGGACATCAAGCACTATTGCTCGAAAGTGGCGGCGAAGGCGCGGTGTATTTCGGCGATCTGTGTCCGACATTCCGGCATCTGCCGACAACATGGTGCATCGCGTATGACCTGGAAATCCTGAAGCTACGCCGGATCAAACCAGAGGTCTTGGGTGTCGTCGCCGATCGCGGCTGGTGGGCGTTGGCTGATCACGATCCCGATCACGCTGCTGCGAAATTACGTCGCGATGACCGGCGTGATTTTGCAGTGACCGAAGCGCTGGCAACCCTGTGACAGCGTTGGCAACTCTTTGAAATAAATTCAAAACCTCGCTTGGGCCAATCACGCATTCTTCGCTTCAAAGTCCCGCAGGAAGTCAATCAGCGCCGCGACCCCTTCGACTGGGAAGGCGTTGTAAATGCTGGCACGCATGCCGCCGACACTGCGATGTCCTTTTAATCCGTCGAAGCCGGCTGCCGTGGCGGCTTTCACGAACTTAGTGTCCAACTCTTCATTGCCCGTGACGAACGTGACATTCATCAGCGACCGACTGTCACGATCGGCCGTCGCTTTGAACAGCCGGCTTTGATCGAGATACGAATACAACCGCTCAGCCTTTGCCCGGTTGCGTTGTTCCGCGCCGGCCAGGCCCCCGTTCGACCTGATCCATTTGAAGACGAGACCCATCAAATAGATGCCGAACGTTGGCGGCGTGTTGTACATCGAATCGTTCTTGGCGTGCGTCCGATACTGCAACATTGAGGGTAGATTCTTGTTACCTCGTTCGATGAGATCGTTTCTCGCGATCACGAGCGTGACTCCAGACGGACCGAGATTCTTCTGTGCTCCGGCATAAATCAGCGAGTACTTCGAGACGTCAATCGGCCGGCAAAAGATGTCGCTGCTGGCATCGCAGATCAGGGTCGAGCCAGCCGGTACTTCGGGCAGCCGATGCCACTGTGTGCCGAAGATCGTGTTGTTCGATGTGTAATGCACATACGCCGCGCCGCCGCTGCAAGTCACGGCCTTCGGAATGTAGCAATAGTTGCGATCCTGGCTGCTGCACGCGATGTGAGTTTTCCCGAAGCGAACGGCCTCTTCTTGAGCCTTCTCTGACCATGCGCCGGTAATCAGGTAATCAGCGGTCGTATCGGCGGAGAGATAATTCATCGGGATCATGCCGAACTGCAACGACGCTCCCCCTTGAAGAAACAGCACTTTGTAGTCAGCCGAAATGCCGCCAACTTCGCGACACAGCACCTCGCATTCTTCGTACACCGCCAGAAACGCCTTGCCGCGATGCGAGTGTTCGCAGATGCCGATACCGCTTGTCCCCAGTGACAACAAATTCTCGCGAGCCTCTTCCAACACAGAGACCGGCAACACTGCGGGGCCAGCCGAGAAATTCCAAATTCGCTCCGTCATGACAACTCCTGAAAAAACTTGATCTACCAAATCCGGGGTGGGATTAGAGGACAGTTCCGAGTCCCCTGCAAGGTTGGACTTCGACTTGCGTAAACTGTAGTCCGTTCCAACGTCGACTTGCCCATCGAGATCATCGACTGGCTTGGGAATCGCCGGTTCGAGATACGGTGAGGAATCGTCGATATCACTCAAACCAACCGGGCATAACGCGACCCGCCCGCCAAGTCGTTTCGCAGCCAGTACACGGACTCGCCACGTTGTCGATGAATCGCCACAATCTTGGCCCGCTGGCGCACGCGAACTGCGAGCTGCCCACATAAACAAACAAAAGGAAGTGATCGTGATCTCAACTTTCGGCTCGGTGATGTTGGTCTCCGCTTTGTTGTCGGCGGGAGCACCGCCGCTGGGAGACAGCCCGGCTTTGGAACTGAAGTATTCCGGGACGCTCTCGAAGATGGGTCGTAGCGGGCCGGAGCAGCCGTACAAAAAATTTACCTT
>JANMIF010000047.1:0-20583 GCA_031375695.1 Planctomyces sp. | reverse complement strand
TTATCCGAAACGCGGTCACGCCATGTTGGTGACCACCAGCCGGAACGCGTTAGTCTGGATGATTTCGATGCGTTCCGAGCCGCGACCGTGAGGGAGTGGTCACGAAAGGACTTAGGCGAATGGCAACTCAAAATTTACCTGTAGGACGGCCACTCTTGGCCGTCGCGCGACAGACGGGCAAGTGTGCCCGTCCTACATCTGGTAAACGAAGTCCTGCCATTCGCCTTACCACTCCCTGACGGTCGCGGCTCGAAAAACAGACTGCTCGCTGACGTACCAGTGCCATGAATAATCACGGCTAGTGCCGCAACTCCGATACAATGAATCATCATATATCTTTCGATCAACGAAAAGAGCCCGTGCCAATCGGCACGGGCTCTCGAAATCAGATCACTTGAGATCTTAAGTTTTGACTAGACGCCACTGATCGTGAACAAGCTCTTCTGCTTCTCGTTGATCACGTCCAAGCCCGTTGGGTTATCGAGCGCGTCGGTTCCATAGTTACCGGCCAGCGTGTCTCGGCCCAACTGCAACGCGCTACCGACCAAGCCGCCGGTGATGATGTCATCGCCGTCGTCGCCGGAGATCTTATCGTTGCCGTCTCCACCTTCGATGAGGTCGTTTCCGGCTCCACCTTCCAGTGAGTCGTTGCCGGCACCACCCAGGATATGATCGCGACCACTGAGGACGTCGTCATTGATACCGGCTTGGTTGAAGGCATTGATATCGGCAAGAACGTCGTTGTCGCCGGTCACCTGGTCGTTACCAGCTCCGCCGTCGATCGTGTCGTCACCCGATCCACCCTTGATGGAGTCGTTGCCCGTTTCCGCTCCGGCTGCGTCATCACCGAAGATGGTGTCGTTACCGGCACCACCATTGATCTTGTCGTTGCCGGCGCCTCCCTCAATGGAGTCCACACCGTCTTCGCCCTTGATCGTGTCGTTGCCGTTTCCACCGATCATGATGTCATCGCTGGCACCAGCAGTTTCCGTCAACTTGTCGTTGCCGTCACCACCGTCGTAGGTGTCGTTGCCGGCTTCGCCGTCCAGGCTGTCGTTTCCAGCGTCACCATTGAGCGCATCGTCGCCAGAACCACCTTTGAGTGTGTCGTTGCCAGTATCGCCGGTGAGGATGTCGTCACCGTCACCCGTTGCGATGCTGTCGTTACCACCTTCACCGTTGATATCTTGGACCTCTTGCGTAATGGAGATGAACGTCAATTTGTCGTTTCCAAGACCACCCAAGACCGTATTTGCACCGGTCGTGTCGGTCATGGTGTCATTGCCGTCGCCACCATTGTAGTCGTCGTTATCGCTCGTCAGGACGAGGGTGGACAAGAAGGTGTCGTTTCCAGTACCGCCATCCATGACGTCGTCGCCGTCGTTGCCGTCGATGGCGTCGTTCCCGGTACCGCCGTTGATGGCGTCGTTCTCGTCACCGCCCGACAGACTATCGTTGCCTTCGTCGCCGTTCAGGAGGTCGATTCCCGTACCGCCGAGGATGGTGTCATTACCTGTTCCTCCATCGACCGAATCGTCACCTTCGGTGGTCGTAGCAGTGGCAGAACCAACTTTGTCATTCCCGGCACCACCCTGAATGGTGTCGGCACCGGAGTCTCCATCGAGGCTGTCGTTGCCGGAGAGGCCAAACAACTGGTCATCGCCATCGCCACCGCTAATGAAGTCGGCGCTTTGGGTTCCGGTGATGCTGTCATCCCCTTCGTTACCAGAAATGCTGGAGGCATACCCCGGACTGGTCGTAAATCCGCTGAGCGACGCGCCGGTGCCATCAATGGTGTCGTCACCTTCACCGCCAGAGACTACCAACTTGCGGGCGTTGCCCGTGCCGGTCAATCGGGCGGGGATGTTGATGGTGTCGTCGCCACCCAGACCATTGACTTCAATGTTCTCAGTGGTTGAGGAGCCGACGATCGTCGTGATATTTCCCGAAGCGTAGGTCGAAGAAATGGTGAAGTTATTCACCGACAGTTGGCCAACCGAGATGTCGTCGGCGTCATCCGTGCCATTGGCTCGCAGGGTGTCTTCCCCAACGCCACCGTCCAACGTTTCGGACTGGTCTACGTCTTCGGCATCCCAGACCATGACGTCGTCGCCCAACTCACCCGTCGCGATATCAACGCCGGTGCCACCGCTGACGGTGTCATCGTCAATACCGCCACTGACTTGGTCGTCGCCATTGTCACCATAGACTTCGTCGTCATCCGAGCTACCGTAAATGGTGTCGTTGCCGTCGTTGCCATTGATGGTGTCGTCGCCTTCGCCACCGATAACGTAGTCATTACCGAGACCGCCAGTGATCGCGTCGTCGCCAGTGCCACCATGGATCGTGTCATGATCGGAGGTCGGGAAGGCCGGGTCGAGTTCGACATCTGGACCGCCGTTGATGACGTCGTCACCGGCTCCACCGTCGATGTAGTCCGTCCCATCGCCGGCGTCGACGGTGTCGGCACCAATTCCAAGATAAACGATGTCAAACCCATCGTGCGAGTCGACGCTGTCGTCACCACCCGCTAGGGCAGAATTGCCACGCGGCGCGGTGAAGGTGGTAGCGGTCGGAGCAGCGAGACCCAGCCCAGCAGTCAGGGCGGCGTCGAAGTCGGTAAAGAGTTGCTCGTTGAAATCGCTTCCGCGAATCGTATCACCACCGGCCGAAGAGCTCAGCACTTCGATGAGGAGATCGAAATTCGGGTTCGCCAAGTCCGTGGTCTCGCCCAGTGGCGAACCGGACAGCCCTGTCAGATCGACAAGAACGCCCGCCGTGCCGGCCTGCGTGTTGATAATGACGCGTTCGACTAACCGCGTGTTCACCAACGAAAAAGCGACGTTGTTAATAATGAGTTCATCGGTAGGACTGACGCCGATGTCGAGCGCCAAATCGTCACCCGCATTCGTCGACGTCTGAATCACCAGCGTCGTGCCGGCGGCACCGTAAAAGTTCGTGGCTGTGGCCACGGCGGTAATCGCCAACAAGGCTCGTGGCTCCAAGGATTCCGCTCGTGCCGCAGCGCGGCGAGTGTTGCGTCGTTGGGCGCGACTCAGGGTGCTCTTCAAAGAAACCAACCAAGGAAACATACGCATAGCTCGACTCCCATTTTTTTGAGGAAGCTGCCCGTTGGCGCTGTGGCCCTGGCCGCTCCGAAAGTTAAAATTGAGGTCACCCACACTGGATGACGCTCACCCGCACTATTCCGAACACAATGTTGAGGTCGCCCCCCCCCCGTCAATATACGTCAATAGAAAATTGGCAAAGTTTTGAAACTTCGCGGGAGTGGGAAGGATTCTGCCGTTTCCCTCGCGGTTTTCTCGGCGAAATCACTCACTAGCCTGTTGAAAAACTCGTGGAGCAGGATTTCATCCTGCTCGAATGCAGAAGATTTCAGGCAGGTTGAAAACCTGCCCCACGTTTTTCAACAGGCTGTTAGAACCACTCCCGGAATCAGGTCGTTTTAATTGGCGTGGCTGGTGAGAACCACGAGTTTTAACGATCTGAGTCCCGGGCGAACACCAGCCTACCGCCTTCACGCGACTGTGACGGCAAAAACTAAAAATTTTCGACCAACACCCGCAATTGTTTGCCGATTTCGCAAGTCCGACACGGCGCGGACCGAGAGCGCGATGCGAATCGCGATTTGCGGGTCGATTGGAAACGGACGTCGTTCTTGTTTCTGGCTTTAGCAGCCTATTGCAAAACGTGGGGCAGGTTTTCAACCTGCCTGAAATCTTCGGCATTCGAGCAGGATGAAATCCTGCTCCACGAGTTTTTCAACAGGCCGCTACGGCGAATGGCAGGACTTTGTTTACCAGATGTAGGACGGGCACTCTTGCCCGTCTGTCCCGCGACGGCCAAGAGTGGCCGTCCTACAGGTAAATTTTGAGTTGCCAGTCGCCTTACGTCGGTGGATTTGCGGGGGCATTGGAGAATGAAAAATGGAGAATGGAGAATGGTCGACAATCGAAGCATTTTGCATTCTTATTTCTTCATTCTTGAATCGCCTCCCGCAGGTAAAGTTTCTCGTTGGAGCATCCCATGAACATCATTCCTCGGTTACGTGAATTGCATTCCGACATGACCGCGTGGCGGCGCGAGCTGCACGCGCATCCGCAGACGGCGTTTGAAGAGACGTTTGCTGCGGAGTTCATTGCGACGAAGCTGCACGCCTGGGGAATTGCGACTCATCGCGGGCTGGCCAAGACGGGCGTGGTCGGCGTGATCGATGGACGAAAGCCCGCATCGGCTGGCTCGGCGGGAACAAATCGACCATTAAGTGTCGGGCTGCGAGCGGATATCGATGCGCTCGATATCCAAGAGCAGAACGAGGTGCCGTATCGGTCGAAGTTCGCCGGAAAGATGCACGCCTGCGGGCACGATGGACACACGACGATGTTGCTCGGAGCGGCGAAGTATCTGGCCGAGACGCGAAACTTCTCTGGCCGCGTGACCGTGATTTTTCAGCCAGCCGAAGAAAATGAAGGGGGCGGGCGAGTGATGGTCGAGGAAGGGCTGTTCGACCAGTTTCCGTGCGACGTGGTGTTCGGGATGCACAACTGGCCGGGGATGCCGGTGGGAGATTTCGGGATGTGCGTGGGGCCGATCATGGCGGCGTTCGATGTGTTCGACATCCGCGTGCGCGGGCAGGGGACTCACGCCGCAATGCCGCATTTGGGGATCGATCCAATCGTGGCCGCCTCACAAATCGTCACGGCCTTGCAAACGATCGCCAGCCGCAACGTCAATCCGCTCGATCAAGTGGTGGTCAGCGTGACTCAGATTCACGGCGGTGATACCTGGAACGTGATCCCTCCCGAAGTGATGCTGCGCGGGACCGTGCGGACGTTTCAATCGGCCACGCAAGACTTGGCCGAAACGAATCTGAAACGGATCGTGTCCGGAGTTGCCTCGTCGCTGGGATGTACATCGGAAGTGCGCTACGAGCGGCGGTATCCGGCGACGGTGAACACGGCTCAAGAAACCGAATGGGCGGGAGCCGCCGCAGTGGAAGTCGCGGGGGCGGAACATGTCGAGCGGAATGTAACGCCGTGCATGGGGGGCGAAGATTTTTCCTTCATGCTGCAAAAACGACCGGGGAGCTACATCTGGGCCGGGAACGGATCGGCCGACAACGGCTGCGTGCTGCACAACCCGCGCTACGATTTCAACGACGAACTGCTGCCGATCGGAGCCAGCTATTGGGCGCGGTTGGCCGAGCGGCTGCTGGCCTAGAATGAAGAATGAACAATGAAGAATGGAGAATGCAAAATGGCAGACAAT
This sequence comes from Planctomyces sp., assembly GCA_031375695.1. Lineage (GTDB taxonomy): Bacteria > Planctomycetota > Planctomycetia > Planctomycetales > Planctomycetaceae > SXKJ01. The sequence goes on along the minus strand of JANMIF010000047.1, from coordinate 15,294 downwards.
CGAAGCATTTTGCGTTCTCCATTCTTCATTCTCCATTTTCCATTTCAAATCCAAACGAACACCGGTTCGCTTGCCCTGGGCTTGGCCCGTATGGGGCGGGAGTCGTAAACTTCCGACCAACGCTCGCGAGCCGATTGACTTGGCGGCGTTTTCCCACCTGCCCGCTGCTTCCCGCCTCGCGAGATTCTCATGGCTCATCTGGATTCGCTTAAAAAACCGGTCGAGTCGGCGGGGCTGACGGGTTTTGATTATCAGAGTCAGACACGCGTGCTATTCGGGTCGGGATCGGCGAAACGGTTGGGTGATTTAGCAGCTGAGTTCGGCGGGCGGCGGGTGCTGCTGGTCACGGATAAAGGCTTGGCTCAGGCCGGGCACGAGCGACACGCGGTTGAATCTCTCAAAGCTGTGGGGCTGGAAGTGACCGTCTTTGACGAAGTGCGTCACGATCCGACGACTGACGATGTCGAGAGGGGATTGGCGGTGGCTCGGTCGGCTCGGATTGAATTGATTGTCGGTTTGGGTGGCGGCAGCAGCATGGACTGCGCGAAAGGGATCAATTTTCTGCTGACGAACGGCGGGCAGATGGAGGATTACTGGGGTCACGGCAAAGCGATGAAGCCGATGCTGCCGCTGATCGCGGTGCCGACGACCGCCGGGACTGGCAGTGAGGCTCAATCGTTCGCGATCATCGGGCAATCGCAGACGCATGTGAAAATGGCCTGCGGCGACAAGAAGGCGGCCCCACGGATTGCGATCCTCGACCCGGAGTTGACTCGCACGATGCCGGCCAGTGTGGCGGCGGCAACGGGGATTGATGCCATCAGCCATGCCATTGAATCGCACGTCACGACCGCTCGGACAGCGATGTCGCAGTTGTTCAGCCGACGTGCTTGGCAATTGTTGGCGAGCGGATTGGCGGTGATCGCTCGTGCGGCAGAACCGGCGGCTAGCAGCCTGTTGAAAAACTCGTGGAGCAGGATTTCATCCTGCTCGCATGCCGAAGATTTCAGGCAGGTTGAAAACCTGCCCCACGTTTTTCAACCGGCGCTTAGCGCCGTGCCGCTCACCGATGTACAGGCTCGCGAAGACATGTTGCTCGGCGCACACTGGGCGGGTGTGGCGATTGAGAATTCGATGTTGGGGGCGACTCACTCGCTAGCGAATCCGTTGTCGGCACACTTCGGAGTGACTCACGGTGTGGCGATTGGAGTGATGCTGCCGCATGTGATTCGGTTCAACGCCGCGAGCGTCGCGGGTCTGTTCGGCGAACTGGCCGCCGATGCGAACTTGTGCGATGTCGATGATCCCCAGGCGGGTGAATTGTTGGCGAAATTTGTCTCGCGGCTGGCGAGAAATCTCGAATTGCCAGCGACGTTGTCAGACTGTGGCGTGACTCGTGAATTGATCCCGAAAATGGCGTTGGAAGCATCGGGACAATGGACCGCTCAGTTCAATCCCCGGCCGGTCGACGCCGTCCTTTTGCAGGAGCTTTACGAATGTGCGATGTGAAATCAGCAGGTGTCCGATTTGGCGCACTAACCCGACGCGTGAGCGAGGGCGAACGCTCCACAGAATTCGGAATTCATCACTGTTCGGAGCGCTCATCCTCGCTTACGCGTCGGGTTAGTGTTCGCTCGTGGCGATCGTTGTTGTCTTACGGAGCCTTGGCTTGGTTGACGGCGTTCGGCACAGCGTGCGGTCGCGAGCCGACACCCGTGGCATCGTCCGCTGCGAAGCCGGTCGTCGCGACGACGGACATCAATCCGAATAACAAGCCTGCGGCCGTTGAGACCAGTTGGCCGTTGTTTCGCCGGACAGCGGACTTGGCGGGGATCGCCAGCAGTTCGCTGCCGAGCAAACTCAAACCGAAATGGCAGATCACGTCGAAGGATGGTTTTTCTTCGACGGCCGCGATTGTTGGCGATCACGTTTATGTCGGAACGCTCAGCGGCGAGATGCTGTGTCTGAAACGAGCGTCGGGCGAGACCGTTTGGTCGTATCGCACTGTCGAAGATCCGAAACCGAATTCTTTTCTGCCCGGATTTCAAGCCTCTCCGGCGGTGATTGGCGACTCAGTCTTTGCCGGCGATGAAGACGGTGTCTTTCACGCGATTGACCGGGCGACAGGGAAGAAAAAGTGGACATTCACATCGAACGGGCAAATCATTGCGTCGGCCAATGTGGTCGGCGAGCGAGTCATTTTCGGGTCGTATGACTCGTCGCTGTACTGCTTGAAGACGACCGATGGGACGAAGCTGTGGCAGTATCAAACACAGGATCGGGTGAACGGCTCGCCCGCTGTTTCGGACAAACACACGTTTGTGACCGGCTGCGATCAGCACATGCGAGTGATCGACATCGAAACCGGCGAACAAGCGGCAGAGATGCAACTCGAACGCTATTTGATCGCCTCACCGGCGGTCAGTGGCGAGATGCTGTACGTCGGCACGCACGAGAGCGAAGTCATCGCGCTGAACTGGCGGAAGAAGGAAGTTGTGTGGCGGTACAACGATCCGAGTCGGGATCAACCGTTTCATTCCTCTGCCGCACTGACCGACAAGTTGGTGATTGTCGGCGGCCAGGACAAGATTTTGCACGCGATCGACCGCGCGACCGGCCAGGGTGTTTGGACGCTGCCGACTCGCGGCCAAGTCAACAGTTCGCCGGTGGTTGTTGGCGATCGGGTGTTTGTCGGCTCAAAAGACGGCTTTTTGTACGAAGCGAAACTCGCCGATGGCATGCTGATCGAAAAGTATCAGGTCGCTGGCCGCGGCCTGTCCGCGTCACCCGCCGTGGGCGAGGGCTGTTTGGTGATCGGGGCCGAGGGAAACAACGGGGCGTTGGTTTGCTTTGGGGAGTAGGTTTTCCGTGGTGCGGGTGAATCCGCCTGTATCTGCGTCGCCAATGGCGTTACGACTCAGGCGGGCCGTCTGAGCTACGAGTCTGCGAAAACTTCGTGTTCGCGCGGTTGGCCAAGCGGTCTAGACTTCGGCGGTTACCGTGCTGTAAGAACGGTCTCAACCGATTGTTCGACACATTTCGCCTCGCGCTTGCAAGGAATATCTGATGCGACTCCTCACCAAGAAATCGTGCATTACTGGTTCGGCGCTAAGCGCTGGATTGTTGTTGGGCAGCAGTTTTTTGCCGGCATGGCAGGAGGCTCCGACGAAGCCGGGGTCTCGAACCAGTCGCAATCTGGTCGACACGGAATTGGACGATCGTCCCGAGCGAGGTAACGGCTGGGTGATGTTGCATAAGTGCCGCGTGAAGTTGATCGACAGCGTCACCTTGGCTACGGATCGTCCCGGCGTGATTGAGTTTGTCGAACCGGAAGAAGGGGATTCGGTGCAAGCCAAACAACAGATCGTGGGCTTGAAGGACGAGGGTGCTCAGGCGGTGTATCGCGTCGCCAAAGAAAAAGCAGAAAGCGACGTCAATGCCCGGTTTGCCAAGGCGTCGGCGGATGTGGCCAAAGCCGAATGGGAAAAGATGCTGGATGCCAACAGACGAGTCAAAGGAAGTGTTCCCGAAGTGGAAGTCGAACGAGCGAAGCTCAATTGGGTAAAGGGCGTCCTACAAGGTGAAAATGCCGACCATGAGCGGAAGATCGCCGCGCTCGAAGCGGAAAAGGCGGCTGAAGATTTGCGGTCGATGAAAATCGAAGCTCCGTTTGACGGCAAAGTGCGGCGGATTCATAAGCGGCCGGGTGAGGCGGTGACTCAGGGGACGCCGATCCTGGAGTTGGTCAGCACTCGCCGAGTCAAGATCGAAGGGCTGCTGCCGATCGAAGACTTGTGGGATGTGGAAGCGGGAGATGAGGTCGAAGTCAAAGTCGAATTGAAAGTTCCCGGACGCAAACTGGAGATCGAAGGGGAAACGTTTCAGGGCAAAGTGGTGTTCGTCGATCCGCAAGTCAGTCCGGTCAATCAATCCTGCCGCGTGTGGGCGGAAGTCGAGAATCTCAACGAACGGCTGATCGAAGGCTTGCCGGCATCAATGACGATCAAGCACGGGAAGAAAAGCAAATCCAGCGTCACAACCGCCAAGCCGAAAGCTTCAAGCATTCAGACGACCGGAGCGAATCGGTAACGCGGCGGTGCCGAAAATCCGAATGACGTGGGGCAGGTTTTCAACCTGCCCGAAATACAGTGAAACACGGGCAGGTTAAAAACCTGCCCCACGACTTTTGGTGCTGCATGTCGATTGCCGGTAATCCCTCTCAATCTTCTCTGACGCCATCGAATCGGCGGCCCATCCCGTTGCAGATGCGGCCCGATTTGAAGATCGCGCAGATTGAGTATCAAGGGGTCTCCTACTCGGTCGTTAAAGAGCCGGTCGGGCTGAAGTATTATCGGCTGCAGGCCGAGCAGTTTGAGGTGTTGCAACTGCTCGACGGCAAGCGCAGTCTGGAAGAACTACGCGACGAATTGCTACGGATCATGCCGACCGTTCGCTTGCAACTTAGCGACATTCAGCACTTGATCACGGACCTCCATGAAAAAGGGTTGGTTCACAGCAATCGAGCGGGGCAGGGGGCGGCACTACTCAAGCTCAAGAAGCAGAACTTCAAAAAGAAGATCTGGCAGACGTTGCGAAGCTTGTTGTATCTGCGGCTCCCCGGCTGGGATCCGGAACGGACGCTGACGATAATCGAACCGCTTTTCGGCTGGCTGTTTCGGCCGATCGGTTTGATTCTGATGTTGATGTTCTGCATGACGTCGTGGGTCATGCTGGGGATGAAGTTCGCCGAATTTCAAGAAGCGATTCCGAAATTTCAGCAGTTCTTCGCCTGGCCCAACATGATGTATTTGTGGGTCACGCTGGCCTGCTGCAAAATCCTGCACGAGTTCGGTCACGGCCTGAGCTGCAAAGTCTACGGCGGCGAATGTCACGAAATGGGGGTGATGCTGCTGTGCTTCAGCCCCTGCTTATATTGCGACGTCTCGGACAGTTGGACGCTGAAGAACAAATGGCAGCGAATCATGATCGGCGCGGCCGGCATGTACATCGAGATGATCATCTCGGGCATCGCCATTTACTTTTGGTACTACACCAAGACCGGGCTGATGCACAATTTGTGCATGAACATTTTCTTCGTAACCACGATCACCACGGTGATCTTCAACGCCAATCCGCTGATGCGGTTTGACGGCTATTACATGCTGTCGGACTTCCTGGAAATCCCGAACATGCGTCCGAAGGCGGACAAGCAAATGCGGGAATCGTTCGCGTGGTATTGCCTGGGGATCGAATCCAAGCCGGACCCGTTCATGCCGGAAACGGGCAAGTTCTGGTTTATCGTGTTCGCGGTGACCGCGAACATCTACCGTATCTTCGTGATGGCCGCGATTCTCACCTTTTTTTATACCGTGCTCAAACCCTATGACTTGCAAAGTATCGGGATCACGATGGCTGTGTTCTCGTTCAGCGGCATCATCTTCACCGGGGGCCGCAACATTTATCAGATTATCACCGCGCCAAGGATCGAACCCATGAGCCGTCCGAAGATCATCGCGACCTGCACGGTCCTGTTTGCCACGACCTCCGTGATTCTGGCAATCCCCATCCCCTGGCATCGCGAGGCGGTGTTCATCATCGAGCCGCACGAAGTCCGCCACGTTTACGTTTCGACCCCCGGCTTCCTACGCGAACAAATGGTTCGCGAAGGGGCGGTCGTCAAAGACGGCGAGCTGCTGTTGGGTTTGGAAAACCCAGAAAAGTCCGACCGCATGCAGGAAATGCTCATCCAGAAAAAAGTGATCGAAGCTGAGAAAAGAGTCTACGAAGCCAGCAATTCTCTGGCCGAGTTGGAGGTCGCTCAGCAGAAGCTGGAGAACATCAAGGAACAGATTGCGGAGTTCGATCAGCAACTAGCGGAACTCGACATTGTCGCTCCGTGCGGCGGCGTGATTGTGTCGCCGCAGTCGAATCCCGAACCGAAAGCCGATGACACGAAAACTCAACTCACCGCCTGGTATGGCACTCCACTGCATCCCCGCAACTTGAATTGCTTCGTCGATGAACGGACGCATTTGCTGAGCGTTGCTCCCGACGAGAAGTTTCAGGCCACGCTGCTGGTCGATCAAAGCGATCGCAACGACATCGACCTCGGCAAGGAAGTGGAACTCAAATTCGATCATCTGCCGCACAAGAATTACATTGGCAAGATCGAGAAGATTTCGGATGAAGACTTGCGGTTCGTCCCGCCGCTACTGTCGAACAAGCTTGGCGGCCAAGTCCCTTCCGAGACGGACGACCAAGGCCGCGAACGGCTCATCAGCCCGGCCTACCAAACCACCGTGCTGGTTGAAGAAGACATCCAATTGCTGCGCTCCGGCATGCGTGGGACCGCCCGATTTCTGGTCGGCACACGCTCGACGTGGGAATGGATGTGGCGATACCTGAAGACGACGTTCCACTTCCGGCTCTGATATCGGCCGTCAGTTAGGCGAATGGCAGGACTTCGTTTACGAGATGTAGGACGGGCACTCTTGCCCGTCTGTCGCGCGACGGCCAAGAGTGGCCGTCCTACAGGTAAATTTTGAGGTGCCATTCGCCTTAACCGAAGCGTCAGCGAAGGCGGACGCTTCACGGAACGTGGGTTGACTCGTTTTTGGGGCGCTCGCTCTTGCTGGCGCGTCGGGCTAGTGTGATGAGAAACCACGATCTGGCGATGTTGGCCTATCTGAAGCTGGCCGAACTGTCGGGCCGCAAGAAGCAACTCATTGGCCGAGACAAGCTGCTCGTCTTGGCCGGAGCTTCGGCGTGCCGAGCGGGATGTTTGACGGTCGCCGATCAATGCCGTGAATTGATCGTTCAGCAACATCCTCGGCATCAACTCGCGAAGTTCGCGACCTTTGCTGACGCCCTGCGCAGCGACGATTTTCCGTCGCTCGTAACGCGGTTGGAAAAGCTCTGTTCCGCTGAACAAGCGGAGTTTTTGGCTCGCGAATGGGGCTTGTGGACCGATGCGGCGGCTGACTGGTACGCCACGGAAATTGATGCCGAAGCGAAGCGACTGCTGGAACAACTTCAATCGGCAAGTTGACGCCGAGTCGCTTCGCGAATGACAGCGTCGTACAGCGCGGGGACGGTCACCCGATGATCGCCTTGCACGTAAAAGCTCTGCCCGCCGTCGGCTACGGTTCGCACCAAGATCGTCTTGAACGGCCGAAAGTAATAGCGAGGATCGGTCTTAGGAGCTTCGTGATTCAAGTCGTCACCAAGACTTGGAAGATCGAAGACCGCCGTTGTGAAATGACAAATCTTTTCACCTCGCTGATGCGCGACGTTGCGAGCCATCGCCAGCGCCTTGAGATACACCTCCGGCCCCATGACCGCCGAGCCGATGTTCAAAAACACGCCGCCATCCAGCCGAGTGACTGACTGTGTGAAGATCAGAAAGTCGGTGTAGGACGTCGCGCCGGCGGCGGCTCCGTCGAAGTTCGAATGTTCGTGAACGATGTCTTGCCCAATGCAGACATGCACGGTCACCGGAACTTGCAGCCGATATCCCGCTGCAAACACGCTCGTCTCCCGAAACGGAAACTGTTCGGTTTCGATCGCCTGCCCGACGGCTTCGCCGAATCCGATACCGTCGCGATGTCCGGCGGCGACGGCGTCATTCAGCCGAGCCGTTTCCTGCCACAATCCGAATTGCCCCTCGCTGACGTACTTGGCGACGCTTTCGCACGTTTGCCCGATCATGGCTAACTCAAAATCGTGAATTGCTCCGGCCCCGTTGAATCCAACGTGACTCAAAAGTCCGCGCCGCATCAAGTCGATCAACAGCGGCCCGTTCCCTGCTCGCAGCACATGCGCGCCACACAGCCAAATGATCGCCCGACCGTTCTGCTTCGCCGTGACGATTTGCTCGGCCAGAACCGGAATCGCCGGATGCTCAAACGGCTCGCGCGAGCCGACTGGCTGTCGCATGATCGCTTCGCGGCGCAGATCATGAATGCGATCGCCTAGCGGCAGCACTCGAAGTTCGCTGCGGTCAAATTGCGGAAACGGCATTCTACAAACCTCACGAATTGATTTCCGGTGAACACAATGCCGAGACATCTGGGATCAAGATCGACTCGCGCAGAGTCCGTGATCGTAGTGGCGGGCGAAGCCACATTGAGGCGGCGCTGAGGACGGTGAGCTTCGGGATCGCAGTCTATCGAACGTCAGTGTCTCATGCAGTCGCACAGCACAAATCGGCTTGCTCGTGCCACTCATGGGCGATGTTTCGCATTAGCAAGGCGCAGTCGAATTCAATCGAGCCTTTCGGGAACAGCGACTCATTCTCGAAGAAGTTCGAACGGACCTCGTCGACATCCAGTGGTTCGACGTGCCAGTGATTGCAGCGCAATTCTAACCCTTGAAACCGGGACGCCATCGGTGTTGCCGAGTAGCCCATCGCCCCCGCCTCGAAGAATGCAGACGCTTCGGCGAGCGACGAGAAGACTGACGTCGGCGACCATTTTGTGGTGCGATGTCCGAAGACACTCAGGCTGGTCTCGTTGTCGGCGCTGCGCATCGTCACGGCCAGATCCTCAGCCGATTCGCGAACGTCGAAGGTTGCGTGGTGGTGGAATCCGGGAAACAGCCGACCGCCGGCCAAGGTGTTGAGCCACGAGTTCGTGTCGCGACGACGGACGTAAACTCCACCGCGAGTCGTCCCGTTCTCGTCCCATTCCACGGCGGTTCGGTGTGCAGCGTTCTCGGACGACAGCCCCAGCCAAGACGGTAGAAATGCCGGACGCAGGTGCTTGAGCCGGATCAAACAAATCCCCACCAGCCCGAAACCTCGAACCAGTTTCGGCCGAAAAGGGGGCGGTAAAAGCTGGGACAGTACTGCCGAATCCACTCGATAGTTGACCAGAATCCGGCGGTCGATGACGCCGCGCATGACAGGAAGTCGCATGATCGGTCTCGTGTGGGAATCTGACAGCGGGACAGGAACCGAGAATTGTTGGAGATCGTAACCGTTTGGTCTACCATCTGTGCCCACACGAAAAGGAAAACCATGTCGCCCGAACGAATCTTGGCTCGACAGGAAAATTTGCGGCTGCTGCTTCGCGGTGCCGAGGTCGACGCGTTTCTCGTCACTGGCGTGGCGAATGTTACCTATCTGACCGGCTTTTCCGGCGATAGCAGTGTGTTGCTGATTGGGCCGGATGTCCGAGTCCTGCTTTCGGACAGCCGATACCAGACGCAGATCGCCGAGGAGTGCCCCGGTCTGGAGGCCGATATTCGGACTCAAAAGACGAAGCAACCCGATCAGATTGCGGCCGTCGTCGCAAAAGCCAAACTCAAAAAATTGGCCGTCGAGTCGCATCTGCTTTCGATTGATCAACTGGCCAAGCTTCGCGAAGCACTCGATAAAACCGAGACCAGTAAGTCGCTTGAACTCAAACCGTTGGCTGATACCGTCGAGAAGCTGCGGCAGATCAAAGACGATTTTGAGATCGCGGAAACTCGGCGTGCGATCGATATCGCTCAACGAGCATTTGGGGCCGTGAAGACGTTGATCTCAAATGACGCGACCGAACGGCAAGTCGCTCACTCACTGGAACACATGATGCGGCAACTCGGAGCGGATCGCGCCGCGTTCGACGTGATTGTGGCGGTTGGTGACCATGCCGCGCTGCCGCATTATCGGCCGAGTGATCGCCGGATTGATGCCGCTCCGTTTGTGCTGATCGACTGGGGAGCGGCCATGCCGAGCGGTTATCGGTCTGACTTGACCCGTGTTTTGGTCACCGGTACCGTCCCACCGAAACTTCAGGAACTTCATGGAGTTGTGCTCAAGGCACAGCTTGCCGGCATTGCCGCGATTCACCCCGGAGCCAAGCTCGTGGACGTGGATCGGGCCGCTCGGCAAGTCATCGAAGAGGCCGGTTACGGCGATTTCTTCGGGCACGGCCTGGGGCACGGCATCGGCCTGCACATTCACGAAGAACCTCGGATTTCCAGTATCGCGGAAGGCGAACTGCAACCGGGAAATATCGTGACCGTCGAGCCGGGCATTTACTTGCCAGGTGTCGCCGGGGTGCGGATCGAAGACGACGTGCTGGTCACGCCGGATGGCCATGAAGTTCTGTCATCGTTACCCAAAAGCTTGTAGAACGATCTTTAGGCGGAACCTGAATCAACGCACCGCCTGAAGGCGGAACTACGAACAATGCCAATTAAACGACGAGGCAAACCACGTATGGCTGACAAAACGCAAGAGGCGGGTTCGTTCGATCTTGAACGAGTTCGCGAACTCATAGAGATGATGGAAGCACACGGCGTCACTGAAGTGAACCTTCGCAAAGCCGACGAACGCTGGGTGCTCCGCCGTGGCCCGGCCGAGGTCATCAACATGATGGCTTCCGGCGGTTATGCGCCGCCGAATTACGCTACGGCTCCGCAAGCTCCCGCGCCGCAGGCGGCGGCTCCGATTACCCCAGCAGTCCCGGCTGTGGCGGACGGCCCGGTGATCAAAAGCCCGACGGTCGGCACGTTCTACTTGTCGCCGACTCCCACCGAGCCGCCGTTCGTGAAAGTCGGCTCGGCGGTGAAGCCCGACACGGTCGTCTGCCTCATCGAGGCGATGAAAGTCTTCAACCAAATCCCTGCCGAGATCTCCGGCACGATCACCGAAATCCTGGTCAACAACGGCGACGCCGTCGAGTATGGACAGCCGCTGTTTCGGGTGAAGACGTGAGTTCGTAGTCCCGCCTTGAGGCGGTGTGTTTTGTTTTCGATCGCAGACTATCGCACCAGGACCGCCAAAAGGCGGAACTACAAACCTATGTTTCAACGCATCCTGATCGCCAATCGCGGCGAGATCGCCTTACGAATCATCCGCGCGTGCAAGGAACTCGGCATCGAGACCGTGGCCGTGTTTAGCGAGGGGGATCGCGGGGCGCATTACCTTTCGTTGGCGGATGACGCCTTTTGCATCGGGCCGGCGGCCGCCTCCGAGAGTTATCTGCAAATCAAGCGGATCATCAGCGCGTGCGAGGTCAGCGGCGCTCAGGCGATTCATCCCGGCTACGGGTTTCTCTCCGAAAATGCTCACTTCGCCGAGGTCTGCAAGGAGTGCAAGATCACGTTCATCGGTCCCAGCCACGAGGCGATGGCGCGGCTCGGCGACAAAGTCACGGCGCGCTCGGCCGCGATGGAGGCCAAAGTCCCGACCGTCCCCGGCACCGAGGGGCTCGTCACCGACGACAAGGCCGCGCTCAAGACCGCCAAGCAGATCGGTTATCCGATTCTCATCAAGGCCACGGCCGGCGGCGGCGGCAAAGGGATGCGAGTCGCTCGCGATGAATCGGAACTCGTCAGCGGACTGAAGCAGGCGGCTCAAGAAGCTGAGAAGGCGTTCAAGAACGCCGGCGTCTACATGGAGAAGTACGTCGAGAACCCACGGCACGTCGAGGTGCAGTTCATCGCCGACACGCACGGCAACGTCGTCCACCTGTGGGAACGCGATTGCTCGATGCAACGCAAGCACCAGAAGCTGATCGAAGAATCCCCCAGCCCGAACCTGCCGAAAAAAGTCCGCGAGGAAATCTGCGCCGCCGCCGTCCGCCTGGCGAAAGCCGCGAACTACACGAACGCCGGCACCTGTGAGTTCATCGTCGACAAGGAAAACAATTTCTACTTCATCGAAGTCAACGCCCGCATCCAGGTCGAGCACCCCGTCACCGAACTGGTCACCGACACCGACCTGATCCAAGCTCAAATCCGAGTCGCTGCCGGCGAAGAGTTGCCGTGGAAGCAGAAGGACATCGAGTGCCGCGGCCACGCCATCGAAATCCGCATCAACGCCGAAGACCCAGACAACGACTTCCGAGGCTGTCCCGGCACGATCACCAAGCTGCGTCTCCCCGGCGGCCCCGGAGTGCGGATCGACTCGCACGTCTACGAAGGCTACCGCATCCCGCCGTATTACGACTCGATGATCGGCAAGCTGATCGTGCATCGTCCGACGCGACAGGCCGCGATCACCACGATGCTCCGAGCACTCGACGAGTTCGTCATTGAAGGGGTGAAGACCACGATCCCGCTCGCCAAGTTAATGCTCCGCGACGCGAATTTCGTGGCCGGCAACGTCCATACGAAGTACGTTGAGCAAACGTTGCTGGCGAAGTGAGGCCGTCATGTCAACGACTTCGTCAACGGTCGGGTTATTGGAAACCGCGACCGGGAAAACTCAGATAGCGAACTTGCACTACGGGATTCACGAGCGGCACATTGTCGATGTCGAACAACTTTGGCAGCCGGCTTACAGCCTTTTGTCTCGTTGGTCCGGCAAAGGTCATGTCGAGGAAAGTTCGCACTGGGATTGGCGAAAAAAGATGCGATCGGTTCGTCGGAGCAGCCGCCAAGATTCTTTTGCGATTGAGTACGGAGACCTCACCCAAGGTTTGATGGTTGTGACATCGGGCCGGTCATCTCGGATCGAGGTCGGCGAGCGACGCGAGTTGGTTTACGTCGATTTCGTGGAAGTCGCGCCCTGGAATCGCACCGGTTGGAAGCCACAGCGGCAGTTTGCTTCTATCGGATCGGTCTTCATTCGAATTGCCGTCGAATTCAGTTTTGATTGCGGCTTTGATGGCCGGGTCGGATTACACTCTTTGCCTCAGGCGGATGGGTTTTATCGTCGCATGGGACTATTCGATTTGGGCTCCGACCCTGACTACGACGATCTGAGGTATTTTGAGTTGACGGCTGCTGAGGCACGTCAGGCCAAGTGGGGAGACATTCGATGAACCTGAAATTCAGTCGATCGAAAGAGTGGCACGAAAAAATGGCGGCGATCGAGGCCGATTACGACGTGTGCGCCGGGCGGCAGATCTTTCCGATGTCACAAGTTCCCAAAACTCCGGCCGTCAAACCCAAGAAAACGCGAAAGCCAAAAGCAGGCAAGCCGGTCATTCAGGCTCGAACCAGCCGACGACGCTCGGCCGCAACGGAATCCAGTGGGTCTTGAACGCGATGATGCCGACCATCTCGCCAAACAATTGGCTTGCGAGGGATCGCCCCGATGAAACGCAGTAAGGCCTGTTGCATACGACCATACAACAGAGCGATGCCTCGATCTTTGCGTCTCTGGTCAGCAATGCTCGTTGTCTGCATTGTGTGGCCTTCGACCGGAATCGGACAGTCGCCGCAGCCTTTGCCGGAAGCGCAGCGTCAGACGTTTGAGAAATCCGCAGCCGAGTTGAACGCGGCGTTCGGAAAACAACCAGATCGGAAACTCACCGACTGGGTCGACGCGGCGATCTTCGCGAAGAGCCTCACCTGGGCGCTTCGATACGACCGTGAGTTCACACCAGCGGATGTCTCCCTCTTGGAGAAAGCGATCCAGCGCGGCCAAGAACGTCACTCCGCCGTGCTCCGAGACCGACGGTCGTGGATCGAACGTCGTGGCAAGCTGGCATTGGGATATGTGTCGAAGGTTGATGGGTCGGTGCAGCCGTATGGTCTCATTGTGCCGAAGCAGTATGACTCGAAAAAGCCGATCCGCTTGGATGTCGTCTTGCATGGCAGCACTCGACCGGTGGGGATGAGCGAGTTGCGGTGGATCGCTCGGTTCGATGAAGGAGACGCTGAGAATGCTTCACCGCCGGACCAGCCGTTCATCGAACTGCATCCTCTCGGCCGAGTCGAAAACTGTTATCGCTGGGCTGGCGAGACCGATGTCTTCGAGGGAATTGCCGATGTCTGCCGCCGGTTCAATATCGACAAAGATCGGATCGTGCTGCGTGGCATGTCGATGGGAGCCTCAGGGACGTGGCATCTGGGACTGAAACATCCCGACCGATTCGCCGCGCTTGGTCCGTACTGCGGCTATGTGGACACGCATCGGTTCTCGGAGACGCCGCTGCCAAATTTCGTAAAAGTCGGGCTGTTGCCGGAGCATCAAGAACTCGGCCTGCACATGCTCGATTCGGTAGACTACGCGGCGAACGCGGGAGTCGTACCGGCCATCGCCTGCATGGGTGAGAAGGACATCTTCTTTCAAGCTCACGTCATCATGGGCGAGGCGATGCAGCGCGAAGGGCTGACGATGACGAATCTGATCTCTCCCGGCACCGGCCACGTCATTGACCCGGTCACGCATGCCGAACAGATGCGGCGGATCGCCGAGCATGTTGCTGTCGCTCCGCGCCGGCCACGCGAGTTGCGGTTCGTCACTTGGACTCTTAAGTACAACCGCTGCCACTGGCTGGAGGTGCTGCAACTGGAGCAGCATTACACTCGCTCCGAGCTGTCGGCCAAGCTGGTCGAGGGGGGCGTGGTTGTCGAAGAACCGCGAAACATCACTCGGTTTGCGGTCAACATCGCAGATCTTTCGGAACGGCCGCGAAGATTGCGGATCGGATCGGAAGAGTACGTCGTTCCGAGTGTCGGGGACCGAATCGAGTCGGAGCGTCTTGATGGTCGTTGGCGAATCGTGGATCAGAGCAAACAAGGTGCGCTCACTGGCAAGCGACCCGGCTTGCAAGGCCCGATTGATGACGCCTTTACCGCGCCGTTCCTCTGCGTGCGCGGAACTGGGCAACCTTGGAACGCCGCCGTGCAAAATTACGCAGACGCGAGTCTGCGTCGATTTGCGGACGAATGGCATCACTACTTTCGCGGCGAACTCCCAATGAAAGACGATGTCGCGGTAACGGATGACGACGTGCGGACTCAAAACCTGATTCTGTTTGGTGATCCCGGCAGCAATTCCTGGATTGCCAAAGTGTTGCCGAAGCTGCCGATGAACTGGTCGAAAGAGACGCTCCGATTCGGTGGTCAAGAGTATTCGGCGGCTGAGCACCTCCCGGCCTTGATCATGCCGAATCCGCTGCCAGAAGCATCCGAGAAGTACGTCGTGCTCAACAGCGGCCACACGTTCCGCGAGGCGGAATTGGCGAAGGTCAACTATCTGCTGTTTCCGCGCTGGGGCGATTGGGCAGTCTTGCAGATCAATCCGTCACGACCCGCGTCAGAACCGTTGGAAGAAAAAGTTCTCCGCGCCGGCTACTTTGACGAGCAATGGGGATTCTCGAAACCGATCGGCAAAGAATAGCTGGCAAAAAAAGAGCGCGTGGTGATCGCGATTTAGCGCGGGCGTTGGTTCCGCAATCGCAGTTCTTGCGGTGGATGCCTTCAGGGACTTGGTGAGGGCAGGAGTGATTTGGAATGTCGGCTGAGTCATAGAATTCGTGACGTTATCCGGCCAGGGCAAGCTAATTTGTCACACTGCATCGATCGTGACGGCGCGACAATAACTAGCACGACGCGCGAGCGAGTGGTGAT
>JANMIF010000606.1:0-8610 GCA_031375695.1 Planctomyces sp. | reverse complement strand
CAGCCATGTCAAGGCTTACAAGGCTGCCATTTTGAATGACCAGCCCAGTACTGTCTATATATGGACCGTCACCCACTCTGCCTCGGCCGCCGAGTATAACAGTCGCCGTAGATCCCACGAGACTTGCCGACGCGGTCCCAGTAATCACCAGACGCGTGTTCGAGCTGTCGTAGATGACTCGAAAATTGCCGGAGAGCGTTAGAGCTGCAATTCTGATGTCACTGTTGAAGGTGAAGTCGAGCGACTCAACTTTGCCGCCTTTGATTTCTAAACGGTCGATGACTACCTGGACACGTCCTAGATTGGCGGGCAACGTCGCGTTGACGGTCCCGAACACGCTGAAAAAGCCGGCTCCACTGTTATAGGCCAAGGTAAGTCCGGTTTCAAAAACAACCCCCTGGAAGGAGATATTTCCGGTAACCAACATGTTGAGACTTGTGAGGCTGCCGTTGGTCATGACCAAACCCTGCGTGGCGCCGCCGCCGAAGGTGACGTTGACCTGACCGATGCCTCCCGGCAACGTCGTCGCCACATTTCCGGTTAACGTGATGCTGCTGTTTGCCGAACGGTACGTCGTCCTCAGGCCGGTCGAGAAAGTCAGACCGCCAAAAGTGAGGTTGGAAGTGATCGTCGCGTCGAACGTCGTGAGCGTGCCACCGACAATGACCAGGCCTTGCGATATGGCCTGAACGGAGAAGCCAGGGCCGCCAGCGAATCCGCCGCTAGCCCAATTGTGGCTAATCGCAGTGCCAGCAGTGGCATCGGCTGCCGATAGCGCGAGTCCGTAAGTGCCATCCGAGTTGCTGATCGCGTACAGAATTTGGCCATCGGAAACTTCTTGAACTTGGCTATTGGAGGCCTTGGAAACACGCACCGATTCGCCGGTGGTTAACAAAACACTGCTCGAAAACTTTAACGCCGTCGTGACACCAAAGGTCCCACCGGCGCTGACACTCGCGGCAGTCCCGCGATCCCCGCCCAAAGTCACATTCACATTGCCGATGCTTGAAGGCAGGGTGATCGATCCACCACCCGTCATCTTGAAGGTGTTGTCCGCCGCCGTATACCGAATTCCCAGGTTGTTGACATTCAGCGACAGGCCCGCCACCGACAATCCTGACTTCACCGTCAGGCTGAAGCTTTTCAACTTGAGGTCCTCGATGACCAATCCCGGTTCCGACGGCGTGCCGAAATCGACGTTGAAACTTCCGTTCACGCCAATAGATAGTCATCGAGGCGCTGCCCGAAAGCGTAAAGGTCTTATTGCTGTTCTGATATTGGAAACGCGCGTCGACGACATTAATGACAACGGGACCAAGCGAGATGTTACTTTTGACCTTGATGTCGAATCCCTGGAGGACGCCGTTGCTGATTGTGACGCCCGGATGAACGACGTTGGAGGCGTCGGTATAGCCGAATTCGACTTCGAAACTTAACGCGGGATTGTTTGGAATAGGGTGGGGAATGCTGATGCTGGCGAGTCCGGAGATGCTGAACGAGAGAGTATAGGCATTGTATCTCAAGCGCAAATCCCGGGTCGTGATCTTAAGCCCTTCGATTGTTATGTCTGAGCTGATGGCGACGTCAAGTTGCGTTATCGCCCCAACGCTACCCGCTACGAGGATTGTGACGCCCGAACTAAGAATTTCGCCGTTGGCATCGGTGCTGCCGAAAACGACATCGAAACTCGCGATATTCCCGAATTTGGCCTTGGCCTGGCCAACGATTTTGTATTGCGACGAAGCGAGGCTCCAGGCTAACCGCAGGTTCGTCGCGGTGAAGGTGACGCCTCCAATGCTGAAATCGCCGTTGATCGTCACGTCCAATTTCGACAGGACCGGGGGAAGAATTAATGGATAGGTAAAGACGATGCCCGGCACAACGGTTCCCATTGAATTGGTGTAGCCGAACGTGACTTTCAAACTTCCAATGCCCGCGATGGCGACGCTGGCGCTGCCGCTTACCGTAAAAGTCAGGCCCAAGACGTTGAAGCGGAATTTCAGGTTTTCCGCCGTAAAAGTCAGGCCCCCGATCGTAAAGGAATTGTTGACGTTAAATTCGAAGGTCGTCAGGCCGGCCGTGGGAATAATGATACGGGGCAGGTCCAAGTTGAGGGACAAGCCATTAAAGCTGCAAACAGCGCTGCCGCTCAGGCTGATGACGCCGGCACCGACAGGATCGTAGATCAAATGCAGATTCGTGGGGGCGATAGTCAAGTTGCCAAGCTGCAGGCTGGCGGTGACCCGGACATCGAAAGATTGCAAAGCAGAATTCAAGAAGGTGAGGTTGCCGAGTTCGATGGCCACATCGAGATTGATGCCGGGGATGCGGATGCTGCCGCTGCCGGCGAGGGTGATGGTCGCCCCGAGGGGGGTGGTGGCGTCGTACGATAACGAGGCGTTGGTGACGGTAACGACGAATCCAGCCACCGAAAACGAGGAGTTGATCGTCACGTTCAGCTTGATCAATTTTTTGAGCAGGGAGTCGTAGACGATGCCGTCGCGGTAGGTGCCGTCGGGCTGTAGCTTGCCCAGTTGGCCTGAGAAACTGAAATTCCCAATGGTGACGCCGACGCTGCCGTTGAGGGTATAGACCTTGGTCTCTGGAAAATAATCCAGAGTGACGCTGCTGGGCGTTATGGACATCCCCGGGACTGCAAACCCGCTGCTGCTGACGGCGGCGTGCAAGTGGGTAATAAAGCCGTTGTAGTAGCGAAAGCCTGGGTTCTGGGTGTTGCCCAGGTCGATATCGAACGTCATGGTTCCGAGCGTGATCGAGGCGTTGCCGCTGATGGCCACCGTCCATCCGCCTCGGCCTTGGACCTTCTCGAAGTCCACATTGAGCGCTCGCGGAGTGATCGAAACGCCGCTGACGCCCAGGGTGGCGTTCTGACCGGCGACGCTCAAACTGAAACTTTCCAGTTTGCCTTTCGTGATGACGATCCCGGGGACCGAATCGTGGCCGAGGTTCACCGAGAGGGTGCCACCGTTGCCGAAGCTGGCGGTGGCCCCGCCGGACAGGGAAAACGTCCGCGTGGCAGCCAGGAAATCAAACGTCAGGGCTGTCGGTGTAATGATCACGTCGCCGATCGTGAAGGGCGAGAACTCCAGCGTCATGGCCAGGCTGACAAGCCGGCCGCCGGTGACCAAGATTCCGGGGGTCGTGTCGTGGCCCAGGGTCACGTCGAAGGAATATCCGTCGAACGCGACAGTCGCCCGGCCGGACAATGTAAACGTGTTCGTCGCCTTGACGTATCTTAAGGTCAGGGGGTTCGACGTGCTCGACGTGATGGTGACGTCGGCGACGGTGAAGGACACCAGCGACATGCTCAAACTGATCAAAGCACCATCAGTAATCACGATGCCGGGAGTCGACCCGCTGCCGAAGGCGACCGCGAACCCGGCAATGCCATCAATGGTCACGCCGGCTCCGCCGGACAGCGTGTAGGTTCTGTTGGCGGCGGTGTAATTCAACACCAGGGTTAGCGGCTCGATGGTCACGCCGCCGACGCTCAAGGAGGTGCTGGTGATCGACAAGTTCAAACTCGTCAAGCTGCCGTTCGTGATGACCAGGCCCGGGGTGCTGCCGCTGCCGAAGCTCGCCGTCAGGCTGCCCAAGCCGATAATGCCGACGGTGACACCGCCCGACATCGTGAACACTTTTCCGGAAGCGGTGTAAGTCAGCGTCAACGCCAGCGGCGTGATCGTCACTCCGGCGACGGTGAACGCGGCAACCATGACTGTCATGTCGAGGTTGGTCAACGCTCCGTTCGCGATGACCAGACGGTTCAGCGTCACGGTCAGGCCAGTCACACCGTCGACGGAGACGCTGGCCGTGCCACTCAGGGTAAATACTTGGGTCACCCGGTTGTAGGCGAGATTCAGGTTCGTGGCGCTAAAGGTCACCCTTTCGACGGTGAAACTGGCGTTGCCAGACAGCGTGACGTTGTTATCCGTGATTGAAACGGTCAGGTTATTGCTCGACGTGAAACTGATTCCACCGACCGTGAAGTTCGAGCCGCTGTTGATCGTGGCGGTCAAACTTGTGAAAGAACCGTTCGTGAAGACCAGGCCTGAGGTTGTGGGCAAGGTGACACTGAGGTCAGCGAAACTATTGCCCGAGAGCCTGGGGGTACCGGTGACGCGGAAAATTTTATCGGCTGCGGTGTAGGTGGCCGTCAGCCCGCTGGCGCTGAAAGTCATGCCGCCAACAGTGGCCGATCCCGTGAGGGCGGCGCTGAACCCGGACAGACTGATGCCGGTGCTGCTGATGGTGACATAGTTCGTGCCGGTCACCCCGACCGAGAGGCCGCCGGGCAAAACGATGTTGCCCTGAAGCTTGATGAGGGGAGCCGACGGCGTTCCGGCGAGCGTGATGGAGTTCAGAGCCAAGCTGAACCCGTCGACAGAGACGCTGGCTCCGGGGAGCCCCGAGACGGTGGTCAGGTTGGCGCCGCTGACGGAGATGCCGCTCGTGAGCAGCGTGTAAACCACGGAACCAAGGATCGCCTTCACTTCGCCGGTGCAGGAGAAACCGGGAGCGCTGGTGCTGGTGTTGATCGTGGTGGTGCCGTTCAATTGCAGGAGCGGGATGAAAGCACCGGTACCCGCCAGGCCGACCTGGACTGTCCCGGTGGCCGTTTTGACCGTGCCATTCGTGGTAAAATTGCCTCCCGGAATTCGGAAACGAAGGCCGCCGATCGCGATCTCGGTGAACACGGCAACGCTGAACGAGTCGGAGATGCAGCTCAAACTGCCCGACGTGGCTTGCAGCGTGAAGTTGCCGAGGTTCTGCAGGGTGAAGTTGGAGAATGTGGCAATGCCCGCGCTGGCCGCGACGGTGGTTGTGCCCCCCACGGTTCCGGTCCCCGAGGCAATGGCCAAGGTGACGTTGGCCGCCGCGGTGGGCACATTGCCGTAACGATCGAGCAGTCTGAGCTGGATCGCGGGAACAAAGGGAGTGCCGGGGTTGACGTCGTTCGGTTGTTGGTAGAACGTGAGCGAAGCCGCCGCAAGGGGACTGACGACGATCGCTCCGGTGGTGATCGTTCCCAACGATTTCGGATCGGTGACGGTCACGGTCCGGCTGCCCGCCTGAGTCAGCGTCACGGTGAAAGTGCCGACGCCATTGGTCAAGGTGCTACTGCTCGTGGAAAAAACAGCGCTGGAATCGCTGGAGGAAAAATTGAGGGTGCCATTGTAAGTCGGCAGCGTGGCACCGGTGGACGGATTTTTCGCAGTCACGGTGAACGTGAACGGCGTCCCGGCGATGGCGGTAGTGGGAACCCCGGAAATCACAAAGCTGGGACCGCCCACCGGAATGACGAGCGAGCCGGCCACGTTGGTGATAGTGTAATTCCCACTGACGGCACCACTCGCCGTAATCGGGTACGTGCCAGGGAGGCTCGTGGCGTTGGCCGTGGTGGTGGCGACGGCGGGACTCAGCAGATTGGCGACGGTCTCGCCGTTGACGAAGCCCGAATAGCTGACGGTCAAAGGGGGAACGGCCGTTTGATAGATTTGCGTTTTGTTGTCGAGCCTGATTCTCAGTTCTGCCGGGCGATAAAAAACCTCGACGTCGTTAGAACTGCTGGCAAACCCTCCATTTGATCTGTACCTCGCGAAGATGTGCTGGCGGTCGAAGGCGGGTGCGAGATTGCGCGTCGTGAAGGTCGCGGTGCCCGTGGAATCAACTGGCACGCTGGCCAGGGTCACGCCGCCGGTGACAAACTCGACCGTCCCCACGGTGACGGGTAAGGTGAACCACGACCCGCTGAAGTACGACCCGCTGACGATATACGACACCTTGGCAATTAACTGGATGGCTTCGCCATACGTGGCGGTACTTGCCGAGGAAGTGATTGAGGTTATGGTGAATGTTTCGTTGCCCAGAACCAAGTCGTTGCCGTCGCCGCCGGCATAGTTGATTTTCAGTTCAAAACGCTCCCAATTGCCCCCGGAAATGTAGCTGTCGGGAGACAGACCGACGAACGAACCATTGATGGGGCTGCTGCTCGTGTTGTTGATAATCTGGACCGCTCCACCGGGTGGGGGAGCACCACACAATACCTCGATGGGAACGTTGTTCGTCGTGAATCCGTTGCTGGTGATCAGCGGTGCCGCGTAAATGTTGCCCCTGGCTACCAAGCCTCCTGTGCCTGGAATGAGGGTGACAAGACCACCATTGCCGTCCAGGGCGTTCAGAGAAGAATCTATATACAGGTGGATTTTGCCAGTTTGCTCGGTCGCTTGCCGGACGACAGTGGCGGCGCCAGTCGTGGTGGCCGTTCTGGCGGTCGTTAGGGTGATGTCCCCGCTTTGGGCGCTGTCGCCGAACGTGACGGTGCCGCTGGCCAAGGTGACGATCTGAGCCAATTCCGCATCGGTCAGGTTGATACTGCCGTAAGCGTAATCGTTGCCTCCGAGATTTATCTCCCAGCCCGTCTTCGACGAATGAATGATTACTCCGCCCCCCTGGCCAGTCGCCTGGACTGTCCCCAGCAGCGTCATCTCCGCGCCACAGAGGGTAATGGCTGCGGTAGTCGTGTTCGCCGAAGTAACAACCCCACCCTCACCGATCCATACCTCGCCGGTGCCGTCGTTGTCCGTATCGGCCGCCAGAGTCAGGGGGCCGGTACCGCTATTGATCGACATATAAAGGCCCACGTACAAGGCTTCGATTGATTGAAAGGTGACTGCACCTCCGGCACTGGAGACGTTGCCTAGCCCCAGCGCCGAGCCTGAACCTTCCGTTTTCACGATGACATCACCGCTCCCCAACTGGGTAAGGCCCTTGAGGTCCAGCCTCGTCGCATTGGTGAAAAAGATCGGTCCGCTGGTGCTATTGGTGACGCTGAAGTTGGTGACAGCGTTGTTCGCATCGGTCAAAGTGACTCCCGTGCTGGCATTGGCGTTCACGGTCCTCACGGTGATCGCCGCACTCTGAGTGATGGCACCGCTGGTGCTCGTGAGAGTCAACGTGCCCGCACCGCTAATGGCATTGCCGACGTTGATGTTGCCGCTCCGGCTGATCGTCAGCCCACCCGCGTTGATCGTGGTCAAGCCCGAATGGGTGTTGGCGCCGCCAAGAGTCAGCGTGCCAACGCCGTTCTTGACCAGGCCACCGGCTCCGGCCAGAACACTGTCGAATTGCGTCGAACTATTGTTGCCGCCAACGGTCAAAGTCACACCGAGATTCACAGTCGCGTTCGTCACACTGTCATCGAGCGAACCGAAGGTGATCGCTCCTTCTTGCAGTTGCATGGTCAATTGTTTGCTGATCAAGACCGCCTCGCTGTACGAGCCGCCATTGACGATGACCGTCCCCGGCGCGTCGACGGCGGCGATCGCGGCGTTAGGCGACGCAAACGCGGTGATCCCGAAGATGGCCGCTTGGTTGTCGGCCGTGACAATGGCCCGCCCGATGGCGAAACCCGCCCAGGCGTCATCGACGTAAACCGTCAACGTGTTGTTCACGACGTAGGTCTGGTCGGTGGCTGGCTCGGTGTTGGGCAGTGCGATGCCGGCGAGGTCGGTGATGGTCGGTGAGTTGAAGTTCAAACCGACGGTGGCGTTGAGCGAGGCCAGATTACCGCCGCTGATCGTCACGTCGTAAGTGCTCGCCGTGAGTTGCGTAACCGCAATCGTGCCGGTCGTTCCCGTCACGGCGAAGTCGGCAGCACCGACGCCGGTTACGGCCTCGCTGAACGTCGCCAGGAAGACCAACGTGTCCGCGTTCGTCGGCGACGTCGCCGGTGTCTTGCGAGTGAACGAGGTTGCGGACGGAGCGATGTTGTCGACGACATAGGTCTCGTCGGTGGAGGGTTCCGTGTTCGACACTGCGTTGCCTTCGAGGCCGTTGATGCTCGGTGAATTGAAGTTCAAGCCGACGGTGCCATTAAGCGCGGCCAGGTTGCCGCCGCTGATCGTCACGTTGTAAGTGCTCGCCGTGAGTTGCGTGACCGCAATCGTGCCGGTCGTGCCCGTCACCGCGAAGTCGCCAGCGTCGACGCCGGTCACGGCTTCGCTGAACGTCGCCAGGAAGACCAACGTGTCCGCGTTCGTCAGCGACGTCGCCGGTGTCTTGCGAGCGAACGAGGTTGCGGACGGAGCGATGTTGTCGACGACGTAGTTCTCGTCGGTGGAGGGTTCCGTGTTCGGCAGAGCGCTGCCGACGAGGTCGGCGATGCTCGGCGAATTGAAGTTCAAGCCGACGGTGCCGTTGAGCGAGGCCAGATCACCGCCGCTGATCGTCACGTCGTAAGTGCTC
Organism: Planctomyces sp.; assembly: GCA_031375695.1. Taxonomy (GTDB): domain Bacteria; phylum Planctomycetota; class Planctomycetia; order Planctomycetales; family Planctomycetaceae; genus SXKJ01. The sequence goes on along the minus strand of JANMIF010000606.1, from coordinate 342 downwards.
GCCGTGAGTTGCGTGACCGCAATCGTGCCGGTCGTTCCCGTCACCGCGAAGTCGGCAGCGCCGACGCCGGTCACCGCTTCGCTGAACGTCGCCAGGAACACCAACGTGTCCGCGTTCGTCGGCGACGTCGCCGGTGTCTGGCGAGTGAATGACGTGGCGGTCGGAGCGGTGTTGTCGACGACGTAAGTCTCATCGGTGGCTGGCTCGGTGTTGGGCACTGCGTTGCCGGCGAGGTCCGTGATGGTCGGCGAATTAAGGTTCAAGCCGACGGTGGCATTGAGCGCGGCCAGATCACCGCCGCTGATCGTCACGTCGTAAGTGCTCGCCGTAAGTTGCGTGACC
>JANMIF010000604.1:0-3051 GCA_031375695.1 Planctomyces sp. | reverse complement strand
AACTTTCTTTTGCGCCGCTTTGGGCCTCGCCCCCGCCCCCAAACTCCGCCGCTGGGCCCTCCCCCGGTTTTTTTACCCCCAACCGGGGCCTCGCGCCCTGCGGCTGATTCGATTTGCGGGACAGTGCCTAGTACGCTCCGCCCGCTGAATACTGCCGTCCCAATTTGATGAAACACTGCCTTTGCTTCGTAGGACCGTCAAGGACGTTGAGTTGTCTCTCCCTCGCGCGGCCGATCACAAGCAATGCGGAGCCAGTCGCGGAGTTGTAACAGAGCCGTTTCCGACAGAACACAAAGTAGTAGGCACATTCCATGTGCCGTTCACCTAATTCCTCTACGAATTAGGCTGTCGCGGACGGCACACGGAGTGTGCCTGCTACTTTTGTCGGAAACGTCAACAGAAATCATTTCGCTCCATCCCAGGCAGCGGTCGCGAACTTTTCGAGGGGGTACAGTTGTTCATTGGTGGTAGCCCTGTCGCTCCGCGACAGGAAGCGCGAAGGCACGAGCGGCGTCATCGCTCGTTTGAGGCGAGTCGACAGATCAATGTCCCCTGTGGATCGCGCCACCTGTCGCAGAGCGACAGGGCTACCTTCTCAGAAGTCCCTGTTTCACAGGGATTTGTTGGGGGACCACCAATCAGCGACTGCACCCCAGCCATTCTCACTCGGCAAATGTTCCCACCGGGATACCGAAGTAAGCCGACAAACGACGCAAGTGGTCGCGGGTGAAGCGGCGTTTGCCGTGAATCACGGCTGAGAGTGTCGAGTTGGCGATGCCCAACTCCGCAGCGGCCTGTTGCTGCGTGATGGATTTCTCCTCGCACAGTGTCAGGAACGTCTCGCCATCGGGAGCCGCGTCAAGGGGATGTTGCTCCTCTTCTGCCGCCTCGACGAGATCGCCGAGGACATCCAGAAAAGCTTGCTCCCACGTACCGAGCTTCAGGCGGTCGATCAGTTCGTCCACGAGAGCGATGGCGGCATCGAGGTCTTTCGCTGATTGAAGAGTTGGCGCACGAACAGAATTGAAGTTGTTGTTAATGCGTCGAGTCACCTGTCTCACTTGTCGATCAGGGGCAGGTTCAACTCGCGGCGGAGGCGATTGGCTTCATCCAAGGTCACGTCGTAGATGAGCGGCTACGAAACAAACGAAAGTAGCCCCGGCAGGGGCGGCGTGCCTGGGCAGCGAGGGCGACGACTTGAACTTCGAGGCTCATGAGGCGGCGGGGGCGAAGGCTTCTTTGAGGACGGCTTGGAGGAGGTGGGCGGCGTGGGTGCGGGAGTGCTCGATCTCCGCTTCCAGCGCGCGGCAGGTCGTCAGCAGCGACTCCACTCGCCCCACGATCGCGGTTTGCTCGGCCAGCGGGGGGAGCGGGATGAGGAACGCTTTGATTTCATAAACACAACGGACTCGTCTGTTCGGGTGCTGGCCACGGTTGACGGGTGAGGATCGGCAGGCCCTCGCCGATCACGCCGAACAGCTTGCGGCCGGTCGAATCGAGTTCGCGAAGTCGCCTCGTCGTCACTGGCGATGCCGTGCGGGAGTCGAACCGGCGAGCGGCTACGGAAGCGACGCCAGATAGCAACTCACCGCTGGCGGCAGCGATGTCTGCGGTGGAATCCGTCAGCCCGTGGGAACACGTCTTGAACGGCGGAAAGACCTGAAGAACATGGCGTCAGGATCATTGCCGATGATTGGTTGTCGGCGCATGCTGATTCACGCTGATGACACTCTTTGAGCTTCCCCTGACAGGATTTCGCGCCGTGGTTGATGCTGACGATCCTTCTGATCGCGACTTGATCCGAGGCACCTTCGAGTACATCGAAGCCAAGATTCGGCGCGATGCCGAGGGGACGACGTTTGGCGGCGACTTCGAGTGGTTGTGCCAATGGTTCTTGGAAAACGCTCCAAGGTATCGAGGCCAGTTTGACAAGGTTTGGCGGTGGAAGGATTGGCCGGAGAAGTGGGGGCCGGATGCTGGAATCGACATCGTCGCTCGCACGCGAACGGGAGAGTTGTGGGCCATTCAGGCCAAGGCGGATCATCCGGACCGAGCGATCACCAAGCGAGAAATTGACTCGTTCCTGTCCGAGTCGAATCGCCCGCAGTTCGCCTATCGACTGCTCATGGCCACGACGGATGACATCGGGACGACGGCTCGCCGGACGCTGCACGGCCAAGAGAAGCTGGTGGGTCTGGTCCTGCGTGGTCATTTCCTGACAGAAGAAGTTCAGTGGCCGGTTCAGATTGGAGGAACCGCCGCGCGGCTGCCTCGGTGGAAGGCACGACCGCACCAAGCGACTGCGATTGAGGCCGTGGTCAACGGGTTTCGAGATCATGACCGAGGCCGACTCATCATGGCCTGCGGTACGGGCAAGACGCTCACCGCACTGTGGATCGCCGAGCGGTTGCAGAGTTCTCTCACGCTGGTGCTCGTCCCGTCGCTCTCGCTGGTGCAGCAGAACCTTGCCGAGTGGGGCCGACATTCAACGCAGGACTTCGACACGCTCGTTGTCTGTTCGGACGAGTCGGTCGTGCAACGCAACGAAGACACTGCGCTTCAATCGACGGCCGACCTCGGAGTGAAGGTCACAACCAAACCTGCAGAGATTCGGCACTTCCTCGGCCAACGTCGCAACCGCCCGGCCATCGTGTTCGCCACATACCAATCGTCCGACCGAATCGCGACTGCTCAGGCCGATCGGGTGGCACGTCCTGACCATCGGGAAGGGCGTGGTCTTGGATCGTCGCACTCCACGCCCTTCGATGACTCAGGGGCGTGCCACCCTGTCGGCAAAGCGAAGCCCTTCGATCTGGCGATCTGCGACGAAGCTCACCGTCTGGCTGGACATGCCGAGGGCTTGTTCGCGACCGTGCTGGATGACAAGAAGATCAAGGCGTCCAAGCGGCTGTTCATGACCGCCACGCCGCGCTACTTCCAGGAGCACGTCCAGCGGCGCGCGGCGGAACTGGACTTTGAGCTCGTCTCGATGGACGACGCGCACGTCTTCGGCCCTGAGTTCCACGTCCTCACGTTCCACGAAGCGATCAG
>JANMIF010000601.1:0-13092 GCA_031375695.1 Planctomyces sp. | reverse complement strand
CTGCGCGCTCAGTGGCGCATGCCAGCCACTCGCGTCCGGCTCACGCACTCCGACGGACGGCGATCATCGCGGATCGACCGTCAGATTGTTTTGTCCAGTTACGGCCGATTCCTATCAAACGGCGTGCCGAACAGTATTGGGCCTGTTGCCATTTGGCAACAGGCCGGAAGGTCGGAAAGGACGCCGAGGTGTTCTGGAAAAGTTGATGCAGCGTTGGCGGCCAAACCGCGCGGTTGACCTATGTTTCTTGCGACATGTCATTCGCATCAACAAGGATCGTTGGGAGAAGTCAAATGAGTTCCGTTTTATTAGATCGTCAGACAGCGTTGCAGATGCGTCCGCTGACGGCGTTTCCGTGCTCCATTTTAGGAACCGGGAGCGCGTTGCCTGAACGAGTGGTCGATAACCACTATTTTGTCGATGAGCTCCGGTTGGATACATCGGTCGAATGGATCGAAGCCCGCACTGGAATTCGGCAGCGTCGATACTCTACTCCCGAAGGGACTCTCACGGAATTGGCAGTCGAAGCGGGATTGGCAGCCCTTGAGGCCGCACAAGTCTCATCTGAAGACGTTGAGTTGGTGATTGTGGCAACCTCCACAGCGGACTACACAATGCCATCCACTGCCTGTTTGGTTCAACAAGAACTGGCTGCGAATCATGCGATTGCGTTTGATCTCAATGCGGCCTGCGCCGGATTCGTACACGCGTTTGACGTCGCCCTTCGTTATTTGCAAACGATTAAAGGGCACGCGCTGGTGATCGGGGCTGATCTAGGTACCCGTCTTGTGAATCCTGCCGATCGTGGAACAAGCATCTTTTTTGGTGACGGTGCTGGCGCGGTCTTGTTATCGGCTATGGGAACCGGACGAGTTTTGGCATCGGAACTGCATTCTCAAGGGACTTCGCAGCCGCTGCGGGTTCCGCGACACGGAACGATGCACATGGACGGCAGAATCGTTTGGGATTTTGCGACACGGGTATTACCGCAAACGGTTCGCTCGCTCTGTGCCAAAGGAGGAATTCGCGTGCAAGATGTTCGCTTGTTAGTGCCACATCAAGCCAATGCGAACATTCTAAAATCTGCCGCAGAAACACTTGGACTTCCCTGGGATCACGTGATGGTGAACATCGATCGCTACGGCAATACCGTGGCCGCCAGTGTGCCCATCGCGTTGGATGAAGCCATGCGTTCCGGCCAAGTCGCCGCAGGAGACTACGTCGTCCTGGTCGGATTTGGCGCGGGCTTGGCATGGGGTGGACAGCTGCTTCAAATTTAAGCCGATAAGTTCGTTTGCGACGGCGAAGGCCGGCATCAATCGTTGGCGACCCCTATGACAGCGAATCTCCCAGCATTCGGCTGACCGAACATGAGCCAACTCCGAGCCAACTGGATAGCACTCGCGGCTGACAAAGCGGGAAAACTTGTGCGCGAGATTTGCATCGACGAACGATGTTGTCTTGGAACGCATCGAGGTAATCTCTAATTCTGAAGTCTGTAATTCTTGGGCAAGCGAGCTCGACGCACGATGAAAGCCGTCATCGCATTTGATTGCGAGCAATGTCGGACCACCTACAAAGTGGATGAGAGCCGCGCCGGCCAAACGGCGAAGTGTCGGCAGTGCGGGGCGAAGCTGCGCGTGCCAGTGCCGCTCCCTCCGACCGAGATCTCGCCAGCGGGTGTGACGATCATGCGGCGCGCCGAACGGAGCAAGCCGTTTGAACCGGTGAGCGGCAACGAGGAACACATCGAAGCGATCGCCGATCATGTCGCCCGCTATGTCGGCGAGGCCACGAAGGTCTTTCACGAGCTGGTTTCGGATTTGATTCAGGTCGATGTGCATCATGTCCCGCCCGGTCCGGATCACGATTTTCACACGCTCTTCACCAGCGGCATGAGCGATCGGCCGATGACCGTCCCGGATGAAGTCGAGGAATATCAGTTCGCCGAATTGCTGATCTGTCTGCCGGCTGATTGGACGCTCACGCAAACGGATTTCAAACACGAGAAGAATTACTGGCCGATTCGTTTGCTCAAATCGCTGGCGCGGCTGCCTTACGAATACGACACCTGGTTGGGAGTCGGGCACACGGTTCCAAATGGCGATCCGCCGGAGCCATATGCTCCCGGCACGCGATTCTGCTGCGCTATGCTCGTCCCGCCTCTGCGGTTTGATTCGCAACTCGCCGCGCTGAAGCTCGCGGATGGGCGGATCATCAACTTCTACTGCATCTGGCCGCTGCTGCCTGAGGAGGTCGAATTCAAACTGCAACACGGTTTCGATGACCTGATTCAGCGACTCCGCGATCGCGGCGTGAATGAAGTCATCCAGCTGGATCGTGCGAGCGGCGTGCGCCGCCGCTGGTGGCCGTGGTCACACTAATCTGACGAACGAGGGCGGACGCTCCGCACGACTCGAAATTCATCGTCTCGTGGAGCGCCCGCCCTCGCTCGCACGTCGCGTTAGTGTGTCGAACCGGGTTCAACCTTATAGGGCGAATCGATCGTTGCCGCCGACCATAGTTCGTTGATCAGCGCGGAGATTTCCTCGGAGTTGTCTTGCTCCAAGAGGGTTTTGCGAATCTTGTCCTGCACTTTTTCAAACGGGACGTGCCCGGATTTCTCGCGATCCAAAACTCGGACAATCTGATAGCTGCCGCCACTTTTGATGACCTCGCTGATCTCGCCGACTTTGAGTGTGAAGAGCAGTTTTTCGACTTCGCTGTCGGCCAAACTGCCTTTATTGGTCCAATCGAACAGTCCCTTATTATCGGCTGTCGGACCGTCGGAGAATTCGGTGGCCAGTTCGCCGAAATCTCTGCCAGAGTTCAGGCCTTCTTCGACCTGCCGGACCTTGGCTCGCGCCGCCTGTTCATCACGTCGCGAAATGAAAATCTGCTGCCATTTCACGCGGGCTTTGATTTCGTAGTCAGCTCGATGTTGCTGATAGAACGCGAACAATTCCTGCCGGCTGGGAGCCTTTCGTTCCTTGATCTTGCTGCCGATATATTGCTGCGCGAGAACCTTGTTGCGGAACTGATGTTCGACCATCGTCAGCGACGTTCCCTGCTTTTGCAATTGGCGATCCAGTTCGGCCGTGCTGTTGACCTTCATCTGGCTCTTCATGTTTTCGATCTCGCCCTTGAAGGCACGTTTGAAACTTTCTTCAAACTGTTTCTTCTGGTCCTTCTTCAGCGACTTCCGCATTTCTTCGGAGAGCAGTTTGCGTTCAACATGAAACTTCAAATCACGTTCGATGAGGGTATCGACCTCTTTGCGGAATTGTTCTTCGGGCAATTGAGTCCGAGCTTTATTCAGGCCTTCGGAGTAACGTTCGAGAACCTCCGCTTCAAAGATCGGCGCACCGTTGACGGTCGCCACGACTCGGTTCCCGTCCAGATCGCCCGGTAGATCCTCGTCTCGCCGACTAAACGCGGTTTGCTCAACGTCGTTCTGATCGTCGTCCACTTGGCGATCGCGCGACTGCCGCCGGGCGATGTCAGCATTGTTCGCGCCGGCCCGACGCGGCGGCGGAGGCCCGACCACCGGATTGTCCACGCGATGACCAACACCGCTCCCTTTGCAACCGGCCATCGCCAGCATCAGCATCAGAAGCAACAAACCAGATCGCATGAAGACCGCGTCCTTGCGGAAGTTCGTAGTACCGCCTTCAGGCGGTTTGGAGGAGACCGCCTGAAGGCGGGACTACAAACGAAGGGGCGGGAGTATTGCGTTGGAATCAATTTGGCTGCAACACCGCTTTCAGCCTGGGAATCAGGTCGTTTGGTGCAAGGTCCGCCTCGTCCAGCGGCCAGTAGGCGGACTTCGTGTCAACGATCCGCAGGCGACCTTTGTGGACTGCTGACAGCCGGCGGATGTTGGCCGAATCGCGGTAGCTGAAGACCAGGAAATCGGCTTCTCGCGAAATACGGTCAATGCCCCAGCGGGCGGCAAGCAATTGCAGACTTCGCAATTCAACCAGTCGTTCGGCGGCAACGGGCATTGGGCCGAAGCGGTCTCGCATTTCCGTATGCCAGTCTGCCAGTTCGTCGAACGACCCGACCGCCGATAACCGCCGATAGGCTTCGATTTTCGGGCGGCCGGGCGGGACGTACTCGTGCGGCAGGAAAGCGGAGAACGGCAAATCAATCTGGACGTGAATGTGCTCTTTCGGCGGCATCCGCTTGGCCGACCGAACCGCGTTTTCCAAAAGCTGACAGTACAACTCGTAACCGATCGCCTCAATGTGACCCGACTGCTCCGTGCCCAAGATGTTACCGGCTCCGCGGATTTCGAGATCGCGCATCGCGATCTTGAAGCCGGCACCGAGTTCGCTGAATTCTTCAATCGCCTTCAGCCGCTTCGTGGCCAGCGGCGTCAACGACTTGCCATCTTCCAGCAGCAGATAGCAATACGCCTTGTGCTTGTACCGGCCGACTCGCCCTCGAAGCTGATGCAGATCGGCCAGCCCGTAGATATCGGCTTGATGAATGAAGATCGTATTCGCGTTCGAGATGTCGAGACCGCTCTCGATGATCGTCGTCGCCACCAGCACGTCCAGTTCGCGATTCACGAATTTGAGCATCACGTCTTCGAGTTCATGCGGCGTCATCTGCCCGTGCCCGACTCCGATGCGAGCTTCCGGCACGATCCGCTGCAACTGATCGGCAATGAGTTGAATGTTGTAGACCCGGTTGTGAACGAAATAGACCTGCCCGTTCCGATTCAGTTCGCGGACGATCGCCTGCCGAATCAACTCCGGGTCGAAGCGGCAAACACGAGTCGTCACTGCCATGCGATCGACCGGAGCGGTCGTCAGGTTGCTGATGTCACGAATTCCCAGCAACGACATGTGCAACGTCCGCGGGATCGGCGTTGCGCTCAACGTCAGCACGTCCACTTCCAGTCGGAGTTTCTTCAACATCTCTTTGTGCTCGACCCCGAACCGCTGCTCCTCGTCGATGACCAGCAAGCCCAGGTCTTTGAATCGCACATCCGCCTGCACGATCCGATGCGTGCCGATCACGATATCGGTCCCGCCGCTTTCCAAACTTTGCAGGACTTTCTTTTGTTCACCCTTCGTTTTGAATCGCGACAGATTCGCAACCGTGAACGGAAACTCGGCGAGCCGTTCGCTGAACGTGCGGAAGTGTTGCTCACACAGCACGGTTGTCGGCACGAGCACCGCGACCTGCTTACCGGCGTCGAGCACCTTGAACGCGGCTCGCAGCGCGACTTCGGTCTTGCAGTAACCTACGTCGCCACAAATCAGCCGATCCATCGGTTGCGGACGCTGCAAATCCGCTTTGCAGTCGCCGATCGCGGACTCTTGATCGGGCGTTTCTTCATACGGAAACGCCGCCTCGAATTCCTGCATCCAATGCGAATCGGCCGGATACGCGGTGCCGGGCTTTGTCTCGCGAGCCGCCTGCATTTGCAACATGTCCGACGCCAAGTCCGCGACCGCGGCTTCCGCCCGCTGTTTCCGCCGTGCCCACGCCGCTCCGCCAATAGTGCTCAACTCCGGTGACGCATGACCGGAGCCGACATATTTCTGTACGAGATGAATCAGAGACACCGGCACATACACGGAAACGCGATTCGCGAATTCGAGCGCGAGGTGTTCTTCTTCGTGGTTGAGAGCTGAGGGTTGAAGGTTAAGAGTGTCGGGCCGCGCTCCGACAGTCTTCGTCATCAGCTTCATCCCGCGATACCGCGCGATGCCATGAGCCAGATGTACGACTAGATCGCCTTCGGACAAATCCAGAAAGCTGTCGATTGCTCGCGACTCAACCTTTCGCCGCCGTTTCGTGTCGCGAGCCACCGTTGTCCGGCCAAACAGCTCATGATCGCTTAGCACAATCAGCCGCTCGGCGACCAGCCGAAACCCGCGATTCACGCGACCAACACACAGCGAAACGCAGTCGGCAAGAGCTTTTGGCGCACGCAGTTCGCGTGCTCCTCGTGTTGTTTCGTCTATCGGCGAATCCACTTCTGACGCACGCGAGCCGCGTGTGTCACAAGCACACTCTGCCAGCAACTCCGCGAGTCGTTCGCGTTCACCGTCGTTGTGACACGCAATCAACACCTGCTCATCGCGGCCGATGACCGACGCCAATTCGTTGAGCACTTCTGTTCGCGGCCCACTGAATCGCTCAATCGACTCAACCTGCAAGTGGCATGTCGTCTCTAAACTGTCCGCCGCGATGGGAGCAATCGTGACGTTCGGGAAATCCGTGAGCCGACTAATCACCGCTTCGATACTTGCCAAGCCAGCCGCCTCGCGCAGACGTTCGCGATATTGCTTGGCTTCATCGACGAGCTCCGCCAATTCGATAAACGCGATCCAACTGTTGGCGGGGAGATGATCAGGTAACAAGGTCACCGAATACTTAGTCACGTCGCTCCGCACCGCAGATTCCGAGCGGTCCGCAGACTCGCGATCGTCGTACGTCGTTTGTTCACCAAGCGACGCTCGTTCCCCCTGTCGTGGAGCGACCGGGCTACGTAGCGCTGTCACGCACACTTCCTGCAGCGTCTCAATCGTGCGTTGCGATTCGACATCGAACCGCCGCAGCGATTCGAGTTCGTCACCAAAGAATTCCAGCCGCAGCGGATCGTCGGCATCTTGCGGAAAGACATCGACAATCCCGCCATGCACGCTGACTTCGCCCGGCAGCTCGACTGCCGGGACTCGTTCGAAGCCCCGTTCGATTAACCAGCGAAGTAATTCTTCGACGTCAATCGCTTCGCTGACTTTCATCGTGCGCGACGAAGCGGCCATCAATTCGCGACTCGGCACTGGCTGCATGACAGCCGGTCCACTGGTCACTATCACGCGCGGCGGCTTGTCGCGTGACAACGCTCGCAGCAACCTCAGTCGCGTGCCGCCAACAGCATCCGTCGCTGAAGACTCTGGCGGCCAACTTTCGTAAGCCGGAAAGATCGCCGGCACGTCGCCGAGGAACTGAAATAAGTCGTCCGCGAATTCATCGACATCATGCATCCGAGGCAGTACGACCACCAACGGACTTTCGGTCTGTTCGGCCAATGTTGCGGCGACGAGCGCCGCACTCGACCCCCACGCCCCGTCGATCGCTCCCGCCTGCCCTCTTTTCAGCGATTCGAGCACCGCCGCAAACGATGCTTGTTTGGGCAACAAACCTCCCAGCTCGCGCAGGGTCAGGCCCTGCCGAATCGTCTTCTTTCCGGCCGTTTTGTTTGTCGGCTTTTTGCCGGTCATCGGCATCTAATCCGTTGTATCGCACGCGAGCTGCGGGCGCGGAATCTACCGAGCGATTTCGGTCGAGTAAACGAAGTCAGCTTGGCGAATCATTAGGTGTCTCATCCCCGTCCACCTTCGCAGCATGTTTCGCAGATCGTGTGACATTGGGCACATTGCAGCTTGTGCCGAATCTCGATCAACCTACCGCCGCAAACTGGACAGACCGGTCGGCAAACGGCGGGTTCCGGATTCGTCATCGAGTCGGAATCGGAACGCACGGATGTCTGATTTTCCATCGTATTTGTCACACGAGTCCCAATTCTCGTTCGGCCCAAGGGCCGAGTTGTTCGCGAAAGATTTTGACGTTGTGCCGGATATCGACCGGCAACGACCTATGAAACAAAACAGTTTCGATCGACGCGGTCAATGGATTCACACGAGCCAGTTCCAGCAACTCCGAGCGAAACCGATCTTTGTCGGCAGGCGATTGTGGAAACTGGCCGGCCTCCGGTTCCACGACAATCACTGGCACTTGCCGCAGCTTGGTCCCGATCCCAACCAACGCCGACCGAAAGACGTGTGGATGATTGTTGAAAATTGCTTCGCAGGGAATTGTGAACATCCGCCCGCACTCGGTTTCAAGTAGGTGCGACTTGCGTCCGCAAAACCAAAGCCGATTTTGATCGTCAAGGTATCCGACGTCCCCCATGCGGTGCCAGAAGGACGGAGGGGAGGAGGCGGCTTCATTGATCTTGGCTGAATCCGTTGCATCTATCCGACGAAAATACTCGCGGGTTGTGGAGGGACTATTGACGATGATCTCGCCGATCTGTCCGGTCGGAAGTTCGCGAACATCGGACAACGAAACGATCGGGCCATCGGTGATGTCGACGATCTTCACGCTGACATTCGGAAACAATCGGCCCACGCAGGTGCCGGCTCCTTGCCGTGATTTCGCAGACGTGTCGTCGATCACTTCGCGACCGCTGATCGAGGCGATTGGTAGTGACTCGGTCGCGCCGTACGGTGTGTGAATGTCGGCCTCGGGATGTGAGAAGGCGAGTCGCATTCGTTCGATGACCGGCACCGGCACCGGCGCACCGGCTGACAGAACGCGCCGCAATGTCTCCGGCAACTTGTCGCCGGTCACTTCGCAATGCCGGCCAACTCGATTCCAAATCGCCGGCGATCCGAACGCCTGTGTCACTCGCCAGTCGCGCAGATGTGCCAGGATTTTGTCTGGATCAACCTGTACTGGCTTTGTCGGATCCATGTCGGGAATGACCGTGGTCACACCCATCGCCGCATTGAACAATCCAAACAACGGAAACCCCGGCAGATCCACTTCGCCCGGCTGAATGCCATAAAAATCCCGCAGCATCGTCACCTGAGCATCAAACATCCCATGTTCGTAAGTCACCCCTTTCGGTGGCCCAGTGCTGCCGCTCGTGAAGATGATCGCGGCGGGCGAGTTGCATGTTGTGACGGGCGAGAGAGCGTGGGAGTGAAATGGAGCAGGGGCGATGAGCTCGGAATAGGACTTGCGGCGCCACAGCCATTTCCAGCCACCGACCGTGACGTTGAATTTCGCTTTCGGAAACCGACGCCAGTTCAACACACGAATCAACTGCACTAGCGGGATCGCCACAAAACCGTCCGGCTCAATTTCTTCGAGACACCGAAAGATGTTGCTTCGCCCCATGCCGGGGTCGATCAGCACAACGACCACGCCGGCACGCATCAAGCCGAATGTCAATGCGATGAACTCAAAGCTGGGCCGCACCATCAGCACCAATCGCTGACCTGGCACAACACCCCACGCGGCCAACCCGCATGCAATCGCAGTTGCCTCGCGATCCAATTCGGCGAACGTCGACGTTTGATAGCGATATCGCCCGACCGAATCGCGCCCGTGCGGTTGCACGACCGCCACTTGATTCGGCCAACGCCCCGCCGACTCATGCAACCGGTCGGCAATGTTAAACGGCTCCCTCATACTGCCGGAGTTTATTCTCCACGCGGTCGCGAATGACACTAATCGGAGTTCATTTCACTCGCAGTCCGGGCGAAGAGTTCTTACAACTTGGCTCGCTATTAGGCCGGTCCAAGGGCAGCTTTCGTCATTCGTGCCGTGACCGAACCGGACCTGCGGATTTTAGTTGGAGGACTAACGCCATGAATTCCCCGACGAAATTCATTGAACTCGAATCGGTCGGCGACACGTTGATGATTCGCCCACTGGCCAATCTGAGCGAATTTCAGTACGAGCACATTGAAGAGAGCGTCGGCAAGGTGTTGACGATGCTAACCGATTTGACGATTCGCAATGTGGTCGTGGACTTTCGGCGCACATCGTACTTTGGATCATCGGCAGTCGAGGCACTCATTCGGATCGGTCAGGAAGTCCGGCGTCATGGCGGAACGATGACGCTCGAAAACCTGACGAAGTCGGAGCGCGAGGTGCTGGACATTCTGCACATCGGTAAGCTGTGGACGATTCGCGAAACGACGTAGCCGCGTTCGTCAGGGGCTACGTATCGGCTAGTTGTTCGCTGCGGTTGAATTCGTTGAAGCGGACGTATTCCCAGTGCCGCATCAGCGGGACGGACGTGATCAGTTTCGAGTACGGACCGACGGCCTCAATCATACCTTTGAGCAGCAAGATAACTTGGTCCGCCTTGCGAACGGTCGAAAGGCGACTGGGCAAGAAGATCAGCGTGCGGCCTTTGGCCAAGCGAGCATAGGTGTCATCGAGCAGCGATTTCGTATCCTCGTCCAACCGTTCGGCCGGCTCCTCGATGATAATCAGCGCTGGATCGCGAACCAAAGCACGAGCCAAGCCGAGCAAGAACGTTTGGCCGGCATCGAGTGATTCGCCGTGCTCGCCCAAAGGGGTTTCGTAACCTTGCGGAAGCTTGCTGATGAATTGATGGGCATGCACTTCCTTGGCCGCATTATTGACGCTTTGCAGCGTGAAGCGTGCATCACCGCACGCGATGTTCTCGGCGACCGTGCCGGTAAAAACCGGGTCTGTGCCACCGACAAAGAGCGCTTCGGCCCGCAACGAATCAAGCGTCACAAACGCCAAGTCATCACCGTCGATCAACACTCGACCCGACTGCGGTTCGATGAATCGCGGCAGCAGATACGTCAGCGCCCGCGACTCCAGTGGATCCAGAGAAATCACGGCATACATCTTCAACGCCGGCAGACGCAGATCGATTCGGTCCAAAAGCAGACGCCGGTCCGGCAGGCGATACGTCACGGACTCCCATTGAATTTGCTTGGCGAGCGGTTGCAGAAACTTCGCTCCGACCGCTTGCCCCACTTCGGGAATGCGGTCCAGAAATCGTTGAATGTTGTCGGCCCAGCGACCAGTCTGCTCTTCGATATGCGGCAGTTCCGAAAGTTCGTTGAGCGGCCGAAACGCCAACCGAAACGCCGCCACCAGTAACAACACCGCCGACACCGGCAAGTGTGTCGGATCGCTCGGATCGGCCAGGGCTTTCGTGGCGATCAGAAATAACACCGCCAACACCGCCAACAGCACCACCATCCAACACAGCCGCCGCGACCACCGCTCGTCATCTTTCAGCGAGGCCACCTTCCTCAAGAACCGATCTAGATGTCCGCGGAATCGCTCGTGCTCGAAATTCTCCATGCCAAAGCCGCGAACCATGCGAGTCTTTCTTAATCCCTCGGCCAATAGCTTGAGGTCCGTGCCCAAGCGGTCTTCGGTTCGACGTCGCGATTGCTCAAATCGTTCGCGAACTATGTGCACCAAGAACCAACAAGCCAGCAACGGCACGAGACATTGCAGCGCCACCAGCCAATGCGTCAGCAGTATCAACAGCAGAAGGCAGGCCAAGAACAGTGGATACCGCACGACCCGCTCAATCCACGATTGCACTCCTTCGCGCACCCGTTCGATGTCTCCCGTGAACATCAAGTAGGCCGCGTCACCCGAATCGTCTTCGAGGTCACTGGGGCCCAGTCGCAACGCCTGCCGATGCAATGCCTGCCGCAGGCGAGTGGCCGCTACTTGAGATGTCCGAAAGGCCACGTTCCGCAATTGCAGCACCAAAAGCGCGGCCAACAATCCCAGCACGACGTTGCTCAACAGCAACGCTCCGGCCGCTGAGTTCGTGGTCTGCAACAGCGAAAAATTCCGCACGCACCAAGCCAGCATTCCGACCCAGGCCCGATGCCGAGCCTGCCAGACCGTCGGCCGCATTCCCTGATTGAGCCGCTGTTGCCGAAACGGCAACTCCGCCGCAACAAGCTCGTTTTTGGCATCAACGTCCGGCGGTTGATCCGGTGTGTTGTCCGTCAATCGCTCGTAAAGCCGCGCATCGGTCGGTGAGGACAACGTCACCGACCCGCGATGCGCTAGCAGATCCAGCAACAGGACACTATCGACCAGCACTCCGCAAAAGGCGATCGTCGCCAGACACGACCAAACCCACGCCCAACGGGCCGAGCCGCGCAGCATCTCTTTCGGAGCAAACACGCGCCGGAACGGAGTCTCCATCTTGGATCTCCTGGCGAGCCATCCTCGTCGGGACTCATCATGAGGCTACGACAAATCTCGATCTTCAAACAAAATGAACGACAGCAAAATCATGACGGCGATGTACGCTGCGCCGTACATCGCCGCATGAGCGATATACGTCGGTGGGACCATAGTGCCGGTCGCGACAGCCGCCTGCATGTTGAAAACTTCCAGCGATGGCAGCACCGTCGCAATCAACCGTGCCATGAAGGACACGAATTCAAGCCTCAACACGCCCGCTTTCACCAGCACTGGCGTCAGATGCCCGATCACGAATACCGCCAAGCAAGACACCATGTTGACGACCATCGGCGTCCGGGTCGAAATCGCCACGCTGACGGCGGTCATTACCGCCACTTCCAACACGATCAACAACAAACCCGGCAACACCTGCACGACTTCCGCCATCCGCTGTGGATTAGGCAAGTACGCCAAGAATTTTCCTTGCTCAAAGTACGCAGGCACTTCTTTCGAGGATTCCCGCGCGTCATAACCGACCTTGTAGAAAATCAGCATCAGGAAGATCAGCACCAGAGGAACCATCAGAATCAACGTCGCATTCAAAATCCCGACGTACTTGCCGACGATGAACTGCCGCCGATTGATCGGCTTGGAGAGCAATGTCATCGTGGTCTTCCCTTCGATTTCGCTGGCGATGCTGGTGCTGGCCGTCCAAACCGCAAGTAATAAACTCGCGAACAGGATCGTCATCATCCCGCAGTCCTTCAGCATTTTGATATCTTCGCCAAGCGAGAAGAACGGCAAAAAGGTATTCACCACCAGTAGCAGTGCGGCGATCCCCAGCATCAGCAAAAAGACCGGTTGCCGCACCGCTTCTTTGGTCGTGGCGCGGGCGATGATCCCCGTGCGGGTCATGTAGATGAACACAAACAACCCGGCAAGTAGCAACCCCACAACCAAACCGGTGAGGCCCCATTGTGCGGACGTGACTTCCGGGGTTCCGTCCAGAGCTTCCGCACCTAACACCGATACAGCGAACAGTTTCAGTGACGTCATCATGTCTCGCAAACTTCTGAATAACAAAAGAAAAACCGGCCGCATAAGCCAGTCAAACGGCAACAACGAGACTGCCTTACGTCAAATCTGGCAAGCACGTTGGGCCAGAAATCTAGCCCAGGCACAACTCGAATGAAAGTCGCCTGCGTCCCTGCGTCACGGCTGGCTAATTCATTGCTTTGGGCAATCTGTAGGTCTGGCCCTTGTGGCCAGCATGATTCGATAATCACCGGGAAAACACGGCTTTAGCCCAGCATCCCGGTCACAAGGGGCGGAGCTACATATTCCGCAGATTGA
>JANMIF010000596.1:0-21752 GCA_031375695.1 Planctomyces sp. | reverse complement strand
TCAATCTGCGGAATATGTAGCTCCGCCCCTTGTGACCGGGATGCTGGGCTAAAGCCGTGTTTTCCCGGTGATTATCGAATCATGCTGGCCACAAGGGCCAGACCTACAGATTGCCCAAAGCAATGAATTAGCCAGCCGTGTCTGTTCGTCGTTCCGCCTTCCGGCGGTTCTGCCCCAACGGGAAACGCTCCGGCCAGCAGTCAGCCCAAGTTGCCTGATCTTCCAGGCTTCCGAAGGCTTTCACAAATCGAGCACGGTCGGACCCAAATCTCCTCTCCGCGCACTTTGACTCGTCCTCTACGATCTCGCCGCGTCAAACCGATTGCAGTCTGGTGGTTGGTTGGACGATGCAATCTATGAGCCGTGCTGGACGTGCGGCTTCGGTTCGTCACGACCGATTGCGTGGCGACTTGGGAAGGAATCCCGATGCAACGGCGAATGTTTGTCAAGCGGTGCGCTGGCTTGTGGTCGGCCGCGCTGGTTTCAATCACGGGTTGTCGATCAACACAACATGCACGTGTGTTGAATTCACATGACCGCGGCATGGTCGGCAGTCATCAGGCGGGAGGCGAAACATATCCCGTACTGATCGACGAGGCGGTCGCGAAGTTGCTGGGCCGCGCGTGTCGGCCGAGCGACATTCAGCCGGCGGGCTTGAATGTCGGCGAGCGGAAAAAGATTTGTTTCATCGGCGTCGAGAATTGCACTGCCGAGGAGATTGGCGATTTCAAAGAACAAATCTACGAGTTGATCGACTCCAAGCTGAACGAATCGGAAATGTACGAACAGCTCAGCCGACGTTACGTCGATGCGGGTTTGCAACAACTGCGCCTGCGGCCCGATGAACTCTTCATCAAAGAAAATCAACGGAACTTCCAAGCGGTCATGGAAGAGATGGGGCAGTCGTTCGATTATCTACTGTACGCGAAACTCACATCTGGCACGACGCGGCGCAACAGCGACACGCAGCGCGATTACTTGATGACTTTGGAGATCGTCAACATTCACACCGGCAAGTACGAAAAAGAATCGGCGACGCTGCGGAAGGGTTATTACCGGTCATGGTTCGGCAAAGTGTTTGGATGAAATCGGAATGACGACTTCATCAAAAGTATCGGACGTTTTCCCATTCGTTTTCTTCCTGAGTTCGTTGGAATGACAGAGGTTCCCCAACGATTTCAGGAAGACAACGAATGAGGCTGAAGGCTGTCGAGATGAGCGAGACACGTCTTTCGGGCTCTATGCTTCCTTCGGATTTCGGTTTTCGAGATTCAGATTTCCACCGCCTCATCGTTGCGGTGATTGCCCCACTGATCATCTCGGCGGCCGCCGGTTGCTCAAGTTATGCCGATCGTGTGCGGGACGTGCGAACTCAGTTTCAGAGTGGCAATTTGGTTTCGGCCGAGCAAGTCATTGCAGCGGAATTGCCGAAGCGGCGGCGAGCCAAGGAAGCGGATGCGCTCAAGCTAGAACGAGCCATGATCGAGCTTTCGTCGGGCCGTGCGGCCGAGGCGGAAAGAACGCTTCGAGAGGTGCGTGATCGGTTTGAGTATCTCGAACAAAAGAGCCTCGCCGAAGGGACCACATCGTATCTTACGGATGATACGCATCGCGCGTATGCCGGCGAAGATTACGAGAAGGTGTTGATCCGAGCTTTTCTCGTGCTGGCCAATTTGATGCACGACGGCGGCGATGCTCAGGCTTACGCCCTGCAAGTCAACGACAAGCAGCGGCGAATCATTGAGGCGGGCGGGACTGACGCCGAGCAGAATCCGAAGCTGGCGTACAAGCGGGTCGCGCTCGGTGCCTACGTCAATGGCATGCTACGCGAGGCGACGCATCGCGATTACGACGACGCAGCGAAAGCGATTCAGCTCGTTGCCAATTGGGAACCGGAATTCGCGCCGGCCAAAGAAGATTTGGAACGAGTGACTCGCGGCCGTCATTCGGCCAAAGGAAACGGCGTGTTGTATGTGTTCACGCTCGTCGGTCGCGGCCCGTACAAAGAAGAGCGTGCGGAACAGCCGACTCAGGCGGCAATGCTGATCGTCGATCACATTTTGTCGGCGATCGGCAAGCACACGGTCACGCCGACATTCGCTCCCGTGAAAGTTCCAGTCGTCGTTGTGCCGCACAACCGCGTGCAGTCGGTGCGAATCGCAATCGACGACCAGTTCTTCGGCACGACCGAAACGATCACGGATGTCGGAGAGCTGGCGGCTCAGCAATTCGAGTCGGTCTTTCCGCACGTCATGGCGCGTACGATCGTGCGACGCGCGGTCAAGAAAGGTTCGCTGTACGCGGCGAAAGATGCATTACACGTCGAAAATCCGCTTGCCGAACTGGCGATGGACGCGGTCGGCGTCGCTTGGGAAGCCTCCGAGAATGCAGACACGCGGTGTTGGGGGTTGCTCCCGGCGAAGATTCAAGTCCGTCGCATCGAACTCCCTGCCAGATCGCACTCGCTCTCGCTTCAGCCGGCTGGCCATGATAACCAACCGCTCGGTCGACCTGATCGCACGGAGATCGACATCCACGACGGTCGCAACACGTACGTCCTGGCGAACTTCCCCGGCGACAAGTTGGTTGGACGAATCTTAGTGAATCACGAAAGCCAAGCGTCGGCACTTCCGAATTTTGGCGACGAAGTCATCCGGCCCAAGTCCAACCCGCCGAATCCTCCGCCAGAAGAGTGAACCCAGCATCGGCGTCGTGTCACTTACCTGACGCAAGTGAGGACCGTGATGCCATGTGCTTCGCGATCGGCCATTGCCGTAATTACGAAATTTGATGGCTCAAATGTGCTGAGCAATCTCGATTGAGCGGGAACTTTCGCACTTGTGCCGCGTGCGCCAGGTTCAGGGTTTCACGCCGTACACGATGCCCGCCGTCTTCGTTTTGCGACGAAACACTTTGTCGCCGTTGGTCACGTACAGAAAGTTCAGGCCAGGGCCGCCGAAGCAGACGTTAGAAAGTCCTTTGGTTGGCTGCGGTTTGTGGATCACTCCGCCCAAGCGACCGGTCGGATCGAACATCTGCAAACCTGCGGCGGTCGTGGCGTACAAGCGGCCATCTTTGTCGATTGTCATGCCGTCGGAACCGGGCGTGTCTCGGCCGGGCGGCACCACGAGCGGGCCGTAATACTTTTCTTGGCAAGAAAGACTTCCATCGATCTCGACTCGAAACGTCCACAGGTGTGGCTTTTCGCCATCGGTGATCACGAGCGTTGTTTCATCACGCCATAGGATAATGCCATTCGGACGAAAGCCGCTGGCAACGATTTTCTTTTCGCCGTTGAGCGTCACCAGCCAAACTCGCTGATTCGGCGGATCGGTCACAAAGATGCGGCCATCAGAACCGACGACGAGGTCATTACTGTCGATGTCCTCGGCGATTGTGTGCGGCTGGCCCGCCGAGTCATAAGCCACGATTTTTCGTTCGCCATTGCGGCAGCCGTACAATCGTCCGTCCGAGCCAAACATCAAGCCGTTTGTCTTGGCTGTGTTCTCTGCGAAGACCGACACCTTGCCATCCGAGGCAATCTTGTGAATGCGGTTGTTTGGGATATCGGTAAAGAACACATTCCCGTCTTTGTCCGCTGCCGGACCTTCCGTGAAGGCGTGCCCCTCACTGAGCAATTGCCAACCCTCGCCATCAATCTGCACCTGCGTCAGCGGCATGTCTTGGGCCGTCGCAACTGACAACAACCCGAACATCGCGATCAAGCACGCCATCAGCATTCGCGTGGGATGCAATTTCCGAGTCAATGGATTCCGCAAGAGCCCAAGGTCTTCGAGCTTCCCTTCGATGAAAGTCATCCCCACGATCAAACTCCTGGTCTGTGAATCTCACAAAGTTGCCCAATAACAACAACAAGTCGAGGATTTGAAACTCTGCGTGTTCCTCGCCGCTATCTGACCAGCGAACTTGCAACGCAAAGGCGAGCAGGGCACATAGTCTGCAGTCCCGATTGGAATGACTCGCCTACTTTTCGTCTCGCCACAACCATCTGAGCGAATCGGGCAGAATGGCTCCGCCGTGTTTGCCATTGTGGCCGCCGTCGCCGAACTCAAACTTGTAGTCGTAGGCTTTGAACTTCAATGCGGCAGCCATCTCTTGATTGGCAAGCGGCCAGTTGCCATGCAGGTTGTCGAGATCATTCGCCCCGTCCTGTAAGAAGACTCGCAGCGGCTTGTTCTCGGTCTTCCGAATCAATGCCGGATAAACGTGGCCGCCTCGGATGTTCGTGAAGCTACCGACATGGCTCAGCACTTTGCGGAATTGATCCGGCCGCTCCCAGGCCACCGTGAATGCACAAATCCCGCCCGAACTGATGCCGCAAATCGCTCGCTGATTCGGATCGTCGGACAGCTTGAGTGAATGCTCTTTCGTTACCGCCGGCAGAAACTCTTCGATCAAAAACCGAGCGTACTGATCGCCCAGCGAGTCGTACTCAAAGCTGCGATTGCTGCGTCCTTTCTCGCCGGGCTTCGTGGCCGGAATCTCGCCGGGATTTAGAAACAAGCCGATCGTCACTGGCATCTCTTTCTTGTGGATCAAGTTGTCAAACACGATCGGCATCCGGAATTGAGCCGTCTTGTTGACATAGCTGCCGCCATCCTGAATCACCATCAGAGCCGCCGGTGCCGACCCGTCATATTGAGCCGGCACATAGACCCAATAACTTCTCACCGCTCCGGAAAATACCTTTTCGCTCGTGTGCTTTCCTTCGATCACTTTCCCTTGTGGAGTCCCCTCCTGAACCATTGAGTCCGGCCCCAATTGATAATCATCCGCAGCCAGCAGATCAATTTCAGACGATCCACCAAACAACATCACAAAAATCAACAATCGAATTGATTTCATGTCCGAACTCCGGGGAGTGAATTCATGCGACGCCAGACGACCGGTCGGGAAGGAGTCCCAACCCACTTAAGCGCCAGTGTGACATTGAATCTGTCGATCAACAACTCCGTCACTGGTGTTTCCAGTTTCAATTTCCTAGATGTTGATATCGATGCACGCAAGCATCACTTTGGCCCGACGAGCAAGCACGGATCAGGCGACGCAAGCGATCGAACGGTGTATTCACGCGATCGAGTTGGACGGCCAATGATGACAAACGATCGGAGATGGCAATGACTCGAACGATCAATTGTCGTAGTTCGCTGCGAGAAAGGACGTGCTTTCGCGGAGCGAAAGTCGACAATCACGACCACTCGACTTACTGAAGATCACTGAGCTTCACTCGTTGCTGCAACACGACCGCTCCTTTTTCATCGCGGACTTGCAAGCGGATGAGCGGAGACGGTTGCGACCAGTCGATGTCGATGAAGCCGAAATTCGTGTCGAAGTACGTCAGGCCGACTCGGTACGAATTGATTTCGTTCGCGAAGCGGACTCCCGCTTTCGTGAAATTGCCGCTGGGGGCGTTGAGGCTGCTCGACGTGACTTCGTAAAGCGGATAGCCAATACCGGCTGTATCGGGGGCCAGACGCATCATTTCAGCGAGGTGCCGATCACCGCTGATAACGAGGGTGCCTTTCGCTTGCGTGTCGCGAATCAGATTCAACAGTCGTTTTCGTTCGAGTGGGAAATTCCCCCACGCTTCCGATCCATGCTCGTCAGGTAGCAGTTGGTAGCTGCAACAGAGCACTCGCACTTCGGCGGGAGTCTTCAATTGTTGTTCGAGCCACTTCCATTGATCGTCACCGAGTACCGTCGCCGACGGATCAGTGTTCGGAGCGTATTTGCCTCGGAAGCCGTCGCCCGGTTCACCCGGTTTGAAGCCAGTCTGCAACGGTCCACGAAAGTAGCGAGCATCCAGCAGAATGATCTGCACTCGCTTGCCGGGAGGTCCTAGGATCTCGGCGTGATAGACCCCTTCTTGCTGACGACGCGGGCTGTCTTGGGGAACGCCGAAGAAGTCTTGAAACAACTGTTGCGACTCGCGTTTCTTCGGGTAGTCGGCCCCGGCGTCGTTGGCTCCGTAATCGTGATCGTCCCACGTCGCGAGCACCGGGCAGGTCTGCTTCAACTTCTGATATCCCGGCTGAGCCCCCAGCAAATCCCACTTCTGCTTGAGCACTGCCATGTCTTCCGAGTCACCGTAGATATTGTCGCCGATGAATAAAAAGAGCTGCGGTTTTGCCGCGACAATGCTTTCCCAAATCGGCTGCGGCTGATCCTGCTTCGCACACGATCCAAACGCGATCCGCTGCAACGGCTCTTGAGCGGTCGCCAACATGGACGAAGTGGCGAGGCC
The DNA here is from genome assembly GCA_031375695.1 of Planctomyces sp. Classification (GTDB taxonomy): domain Bacteria; phylum Planctomycetota; class Planctomycetia; order Planctomycetales; family Planctomycetaceae; genus SXKJ01. Next base: position 15,487 of record JANMIF010000596.1, on the reverse strand, counting down.
GACAATCATTCCCCACAGACACAATCTTCGTAACATCGGGTAAACTCCAGTCCGTGATGAATGTGAGCATTTCAATGAGGACACTTCGCGAAGTGAGGACACTTTTCTTCGCGGGCGAAAGCGAATGCCAATCGCTTCTCCGCTCGCTGGGAGCGGATAGACTGACGACCGTAATATTACGATCCCCGAGTGTTGCGAACAACGAGATCAAAACCGTCGGCCGATTCGAGACCGTTTCCGTGGAAGAATCTCGCATGTCATGTACGTTTCACCGCTTGCGATCTGCTTTTGTTTGTGACTTATTCGCATTTGTCGCCAGTGAAGCAGTGGCGGATGAGATTACCCTCAAACTAGTACTTTCGATCTCTCCGGACGGCGAAACACTTGCCGAGACCGTTGTGCCAGATCGGCTCGCGGAACGATTACAGGCGGTTTCGCAACTCAAGCCCATCCGCTGGGGCGAGGGGATCTACGGCGAATTTACCGGTCCCAAGCTGGACGGAATGCTGAAATCGTGACGAGCGGGGTGCAGCCATGAGCAAACGTTTCTGTTTCGTCATTCTTCTGGTCATCATCGGCCCGTCTGTCCAAGCGGAGGACACCGCGGCGATTCGAGCGAAGTCGCCGCGAACGGCTGAAGAACCGGAGACGCCGCCGGAGTTTGAGTGGGCGATCTCGGCGGGTGGGACTTTGCACGATAAGACTCGAGGCATCGCGGTCGATCCGGCCGGGAACATTCTGCTCACGGGTGAGTTCACCGGCACGGCGACCTTTGGCGAGCAGACGCTCACGGCAGTCGGAGCGATGGACTTCTTCGTGGCGAAGGTCGATCCTCGCGGAAAGTTCTTGTGGGTCCGCAGCGGTGGCGGTGACTTGATTGATCGGGGGTATGCGGTCGCGAGTGATCACGTGGGGAACTGTTACGTGACCGGACACTTTCAAAGTCCCGCAGCCAAATTCGATCAGCTCACGATCAAGACCGTCGGCGACTATGACCTCTTCGTTGCCAAGTATGACTCGCAGGGAAAACTCGCGTGGCTCAAGAGCGGCGGTGGAACCGGCTACGACTACGGACACGGTATCGCGGCCGACAAGCTCGGAAACGTCTTTGTCACCGGAGCCATCGTGGGCGAAGGAACGATCGAAGCCGAACCACTCGGACATCCCGGCCCGGCGCACGTCTTCTGCCTCGCGATGAATCCCGATGGCAAGATGAATTGGATTCACACGGCGGAAGGCCAGGGCGCCAGTTCCGGTCACGGCATCGCGGCCGATCAACAAGGCAACTGTTATCTCGGCGGTTACGCCAGCGGCAACGCCTCGTTCGGCGGGCAGAAGCTCACCACTCCAACCGGCCATGACATCCTCGTGGCCAAGTTCGATGCGCAGGGCAAACTCGGGTGGCTGCACGAAGGACACGGCAGCTCGAACGCGATGATCCATGAACTCACGGCGGACAGCGCCGGAAATGTCTGGGCATCAGGAATGTTTCAGGGCGAGCTGAAACTCGCAGATCGCAACATCGCGAATCAGGGACAGCACGACATGCTGCTGACGAGCTTCGACTCAACGGGCAAGAGGCTATGGACGAAAACGGCCGGCGGAACTGGCATTGATTATGGCCTCGGTGTCGCCACCGACGGACACGGGAATAGTTTTCTGACTGGCTCGTTCACAGGCCGCGTCGAATTCGACGGAACGCCCCACACCAGCGGCAGCCCCGCCTCGGATATCCATATTGTCAAATACGACCGAACCGGAACGCTCCGCTGGTTCCAACAAGCCGGCAGCGACCGGACCGACTACGCCTACACCATCGTGTCGGACCACCAAGACAACCTGTATCTCTCCGGAGCCTGCAGCGGAGCCGCGAAGTTCGGCAGCCACTCGATCCCAAATCGAGGCATCAATGACATCTTCCTGGCTAAACTGCGAGCGAACTGAAGTCGCCGGAGCCTTGCCCCAGCCGCGGTCACCGGCACCGTGACAAACGACTCATGAACGCGATCGGGAATCTATCGGGCAGGACGGTTGACGATCTTCTGCCAACCCACTTTGATACGCCTGCGATGTTGAGTTCTGACCGATTGGACCAATTGACGGAGCACCTGCTCTGGCGGAGCCGTTTTCCCATGACTGAGTTACTGGTGAGTTTGAGCGATTTGTTGATCGCGGTTTGGAGTTTGTTGAAGGCAGTCGGAGGTTTGCTACTGCCTTGGTTTCCGTTGGCGGTCTGGGTTGGGTTTTGGTTGTTCGCCGTGAATTGGGCGAAGCTCCGTGTAATCCTGATGGAGAAGGGGGGCTTGCTCGGCGTGCTGTTGATCGCGGCGGTGTGGATTTTGATTTGGGGCTCCGTCGCACCGCCGACCGAAGGAAGTCATCACCTCTTTGGGCTGACGTTGAGCAACTTTGTCGGCAAGCTCGTTTACGTGACGTCGCTGCTGGTCTTGATGTTTTTGTGCGGCAGCGTGCAATTGTCGGGCTGCTGCAATCAATGGTGCGTCGTCGAGATGGGTGACCCAGACGCTCATGGCGAACACGGTCATCACGATGGCCATGACGGTGACTCGCACGGACACGGCGGCGAATCGCACGGCCATTCGCACTAAATCGCCGAGCAAGATTGTTCCGACTTATGCCGTCTTGGCTGTTGAATTATTTTCTGAATCCGGGGTTCGTGCTGACGGGAGCGGCGTTGGTTGCGGCTCCAATCATCATTCATCTCATCAATCGGTTGCGGTATCGCCGGGTGCGTTTCGCGGCGATGGAGTTCTTGCTGGCGAGTCAGCAGCGGAATCGCCGCCGCGTGCTGCTGGAGCAGTTGATTCTGCTATTGCTGCGGATTCTGCTCGTGCTGGCGTTGATGCTTTTGATCGCACGGTTGATTCTTGATCCGAGCCAGTTGTCGATGTTTCGCGGAGCACGCACGCATCACCTGGTGCTGCTAGACGACAGCGGTTCGATGCGCGACAGGGCAGGGGAGGCGACGGCGTTCGGCGAAGGAGTGTCGGTCATCAAGAAGCTGGTGGCCGAAGGATCGCGGCGGCCGGGGACACAGCTCTTTTCGCTGGTGCTGTTGTCGAACCCAGAGCAGCCGGTGTTTTCGCAGCGAGACGTCAGCGAGTCGTTCATGGCGGAACTAGACACGAAGCTGGAGAACTTGCGGTCGTCACATCGAGCGTTGTCGCTAGTCGATGGCTTGAACGCGGCTCGAACGTTATTTGGCGATAAGGAAGAGCGTGGAACGATCAAGCACCTGCATGTTTTGTCCGATTTCCGGCAACGCGATTGGCACGATCAAAAGGCACTATCAGGCGCGGCCGAGTCGCTCGGTGCGGCTGGCGTGACGTTGAATTTTGTGAAGACGGTTGAACGGCGGCATCCGAATCTGGCGGTGATCGACTTGTCCGGCGATCTGCAAGTGGCGGCTGCGGGAGTGCCCGTGCGGTTGCGAATCACCGTGAAAAACTTTTCCGAGCAGGCGGCAACCGACGTCCGATTGTCCGTGCATCAAGACGGCCATAAGTTGCCGATGACGCTGACTTTCGACAAGATCGAAGCGGGAGAAGCAGTGGAGCGTGAGTTCGATCTCGTGTTCGAATCGCCGAAGAAGCACGACGTGCGAGTCAGCCTGGAAGGGGATTCACTTTCCGAAGACAACGCGCGATTGCTGGCTCTCGAAACGTCGGCCGTTCACAAAGTGTTGATCGTAGACGGAAGCCCAAGCGGCGACGAAGGAACGTTTGTGGTCGATTCGCTGGCAGCCGATCCGCGGATCACCGGGTTCGCGCCGCAGATCGAAGCGGTTGATTATCTGCGTCGCCGGCCGATTGACGAGTTTCAAGCGGTTTACCTGCTGAATGTTGGCGAGCTGCCGGCCGATGCGCTCGACCCGCTGGAGAAATTCGTCAGGGCAGGGGGGGGCCTCGCGTGGTTTGTCGGTTCGGCGGTGAAGCCGGCGTTTTACAACGAGTCACTGTATCGCGAAGGACGAGGCTTGTTCCCGGTACCGCTCGACGCCGCGCCGCGCGAACTGCCGATCGTGGACGACGCCGGACCCGATTTGGTGCTGACGTCGCATCCGATGTTCCGCGTCTTCGAGGGACAAGAGAATCCGTATCTGGATGTGACTCGCGTGGCGAAATTCTTTCCGGTGGCCGCCAGTTGGCCGCGAGATGATCAAGCTCGCGGTGACGGCGTTCGGACGATCGCGTCGCTGCGAAACCGACAGCCGCTGATGTTTCAGCATCGGTTCGGGAAAGGGAATGTCATCACTTGTCTGACAACGTGCGGCCCTGAATGGAACAACTGGGCCAAGTATGCCAGCTATGTCGTGCTTCAATTGGAGTTGCAAAAACAAATCGCCCGCAGCGACCGGCAATTGGAACGCCGACAGTGCGGCGAACCAATCGAACTGTCGCTGAATCCGAGCGAGTTCACCGATCAAATTGAAATCGTGGCCCCGGATGCCGCTGGTGAACGAACGGTTCGGCTGCAAGCCTCTCCCGATGCTGGAAGCCCGGCGGGAAATCCGAAATCCGAAACCCGAAATCTGAATGGGACTAATGAGGAGCAGGCCTCGCTGCGATTAACGGCGACGTTTCGTGACACGGACTTGCCGGGGCTGTATCGCGTGCGGTTGCTGGACCTGAATCAAGTCCCTTGGGAACGCTGGATCACATACAACTTTCCGGCCGACGAAAGCGACCTATCGCTGGCGACGACGGAATTGATCCGCAAACAACTCGGCGAAAAAGTCCGCGTCAGTATTCAAGAGCCAGGCGAATTCTCGTGGATCGCCGGCCGCGACATCGGCAGCGAAGTCCGCGATGCGCTACTGATCCTGCTCACGCTGCTGCTGATCGCCGAGCAGTTCATGGCGTATCGGCTGAGCTATCACCAAAAGTAGGAAGAGTCGGATTGTTGCCGTCATTTCTTTGTAAGTAAGACGATCACCAACATTAAGACGGAAAACACTGCGCCAATCGCCAGAAGTATAAACCCAACCATCGCACCTTCCGTCACACCGTAGGTTGTGCGATACGGGTCGCGGCCGTATGCGTCGGCGGGAGTAGCTTGTCGCTGGCGTTTCAAGCGGACTCGACTGCCGTCGAATTTCTCGACCAACTGCCAACCGAATTCCGACTCTTCCACCAGCATCCGACGAAAGACATCCGGCTTGTCGAACGACTTTGTGTTCGAGCGAATGATCTTGAATTCCCAATCGGTTTGAAGTTCTTGATCGGTGTACTGTGTCATTTCTTCTTCCTCTTCGCGTGCTCGTTTCGCAGCGGCGGCAGCAGCGGCTGCTGCCGCTCCGGCATTGATGACAGTGAACAACATCTCTGATCTCCAATGAATAAAAGTAGCCGAAGTCGTGAGACTTCGACGCGGTTGTCCATCAACCTTGTATGTCAGCCGAAACCTCACGGTTTCGGCTGCTTTATCCATTTGCCAATTGAGCCGCCGTCAGCGTGTTTCGCAGCAACGTGGCGATCGTCATCGGGCCGACTCCGCCAGGGACGGGAGTGATGGCTCCGGCGACCTGCGAGACCGGCTCGAAATCGACATCGCCGACGAGTTTGTCGCCGTCGCGATTGATGCCGACGTCGATGACGGTGGCTCCCGGTTTGATCATGTCGGCAGTGACGAACCGTGCTTTGCCAATCGCTGCAATGACGATGTCGGCTTGGCGGAGCAGGGCGGGTAGGTCGCGCGTGCGGCTGTGACAAATCGTGACCGTCGCATCGGCCACCGCTCCACGCTGAACCAGTAGCAAGGCCATTGGCTTGCCGACGATTTCACTGCGGCCGAGGATCACCGCGTGAGCACCGGCGGTCTCTATTTTGTACTCGGACAACAACCGCTGACATCCGGCAGGCGTGCAGGGGAGGAAACGCGGCCGACCTTGAACCAGTAAGCCGACGTTGTGTGGATGAAAACAATCGACGTCCTTGCCGGGAATCACCGCATCCAGAATCACTTGCTCGCGAAAGTGCTTCGGCAATGGCAACTGCACGAGAATGCCATGCACCGACTGATCGCCGTTGAGTTGCTCGATCAAGTCGAGCAATTGCACCTCAGTCGTATCGGCCGTTAGTCGATGCAACGAACTTTTCAGTCCCGCCTTTTCGCAGGCTCGCTGCTTGTTGCGGACATACACCGCGCTGGCGGGATCGTCTCCAACCAGCACGGCGACCAAGTGGGGCGTGACTCCGGTCAAATTCCGAAACGCCGCCGCGTCGCGCGCGATCTCTTCGGTCATCCGCGTAGCGACCGCTTTGCCATCAATGATTTGGGCCGTCATGAAACCTCCATAATTCATTTGGCGAGCCGGACGCACGCGACTCGCGTGTGTCACAACTCGCATCCGACGAATTCCAGCAAGTGCGTGGAAGCTTGCAAGGCCAGGGCAGCATAAACTCCGGCCAGCAGGTCATCGGCCATTATGCCCCAGCCACCTGGAAGTCGTTCAAGACGCGGGATCGGCCACGGTTTCCAGATGTCGAAAAGTCGGAACCAAACAAAGCCCAGAATCGCCGTTGGCCAAGTGACCGTTGTCGCAACGAAAACAAGGCAAAAGGCCACGGTCTCGTCGCACACGATGAATCCTGGGTCTTTCAGGCTGGCTCGTTTCGATGTTCGATCGGCGGCGGCGACTCCAATCAAAAAGGCCCCGATTAAGGCAAGCACACTTTCATAAATTGGTCGTTGAAGTTGCTGCCAACTCCAAACGAGCAGGGGGCCGAGTAAGCTTCCGAATGTTCCTGGAGCCTTCGGAAGCAAGCCGACTCCGAAACCAGTGGCCAGCAACCAAGCCATGCGATCGAGCGAATTTAATTTGGTGGCGGCATCAGCGGCGAAAGGCTCTCTACTCATGCTTTGTTGCTGCAACTAGACTGGGCCGCCACGGATGGCGCGGTGTGTCAGTGCCGCGCCGTCGCGAAAGGTAACCCGAAGCGTGAACGCGGGCGAGCACTTCACAAATGCACGATTTTCGTGTCTTGTGAATCGCTCGCTCACGCTTCGGGTTATTTGGCGACAATTATCAATCGAGAAACCAAAGCGATGCTGACACACCGCATTCCAAGGTGAAAGACCGATGTCGGAGCAAACTGAGCTTAGCAAGATCGAACATCTCAAGGCAGGCAGCCGCCAACTTCGCGGCACCATCGCGGAGGAGATGCTGCAACCGGATGAGCCGTTCAGCGGCGACTCGGAAAACCTGCTGAAAAATCACGGCACTTATCAGCAAGAAAATCGAGACGGTCGCGGCACAGGGCAGGACAAAGCGTTTGCCTGCATGGTTCGCAGCCGAGTCCCCGGTGGAAAAGTGACCGCCGACCAATTTCTCTCAGAGCTTGAAATGTGCGATCGCTTCGGCAATGGGACGCTGCGGATCACGACTCGACAGGGCTTTCAGCTTCATGGCATTTTAAAAACCGACTTGCGTGGGACGATCCGCGAAATCAATCGGATCAAACTGACCACGTTGGCAGCCTGCGGCGATGTGAATCGCAACGTCATGTGCTGCCCGGCTCCGATCAACACGAATTCGATCCGCCGCGACAATCAAATGCTGGCCGATCAAGTAGCCGATCACTTGAAACCGCGCACGTCAGCGTATTTCGACATCTGGCTGCGCGACGAGCAAACCGGCGAGGAACAGAACGTCACCGAGTTTCAGCCGATCGTCGAGCCGATTTACGGCGAAAATTATCTGCCGCGAAAGTTCAAACTCGGTATCAGCTTGCCGGAAGACAACTGCATCGACGTGCTGACGTACGACCTCGGTTTCGTGACGATTCACAGCGGTGGCCGGATTGAAGGCTACGACGTGTATGTTGGCGGAGGGCAGGGGGTCACGCCGGCAAATAAGAAGACGTTCGCAACCGTCGCCAAAAGAATGGCCTTCTGCCGGCCCGACGAACTCCTCGACGTGTCTGCCGCGATCGTGAAAGCCTTTCGTGATACCGGCAATCGCGCTGATCGCAAGATCGCGCGACTGAAGTACGTCATCGCTAATCATGGTGTCGATTTCTTCCGAGCCAAAACCGAAGAGCATCTCGGCCGCAAAATGGGAGAAGCTCGCGGCGTTCCGATCACCGGCGTCGACGATCACATCGGCTGGCATGAGCAGGGGGATGGCAATTGGTTCCTTGGGATCAACATCGAAAACGGCCGGCTCAAAGACGAAGGTTCGCTGCGAATTAAAGCCGGGCTGCGAGCGGTCTTGACCAAATACCGTATGAACACGCGATTGACCGCGCTGCAAGGTGTCATCCTGTGCGACGTCAAACCGCAAGACAAAGTCGACATCTCCCGCATACTCACCGAGCACGGCATCAAGTCGGCCGAAGAACTGACTTTGCTGCGCCGCTATTCGATCGCTTGCCCGGCCTTACCGACGTGCGCACTCTCAATCACGGACTCGGAGCGGGTGATGCCCGACGTTATTGATTCCCTGGAAGTTGAACTTCGGAAACACGATTTGATTGGCGAACGAATAGCGGTCCACATGACCGGTTGCCCGAACGGCTGCGCCCGACCGTACACGCCGGATATCGGCTTGGTCGGCAAGGCGAAAGGGAAGTACACGGTTTTCCTCGGTGGAAATGCTGAGGGGACGCGACTGGCGTTTGTCTTCAAAGACCTGGTTCCGCTGGAAGAAATCACCCAATCGCTTTCACCGGTCCTGGGCTATTTCCGAAAAGAAAGACTTCCGGGCGAGGCGTTTGGTGACTTTTGTCAACGCAAAGGCGCCGCCGATCTTCAATCGCAAGGCCGGAACTAGGGCGGAAAACTTTTCTCAAAAGGACTTTGACGCCAGTTGTTCCGGCTACGTAGGATTTCCACGTCAGCTAGAGTCTGTTGACTGAATTGTTTCAAACGGAGAAGGGGGCCGTCATGTTTCGGATCCAACAAACACTCGTTATGTGCGTCACCGCATTGGTGCTGGCCCAGACAACGGTGTCATCAGCTCAACTGAATCGAGTCCCTCCGGCCGACGTCACTAATCCCTCAGCGGATGTCTTCGGCAATGCGGGTGTTGGAATTCCGAAACTTGATTCGACCATCATTCGAGCCGAAGACAAAGCCAAGTTCCTCTTCGACAGCGTTCTGGACTCTTCCGTGGGAACGGATCCGACCAAACTGACCAAGGCCGCGAAGAGCATCATCCTAAATCATCAAATCGCCCAGCAGCAAGTCGAGTTGGTCATTCAGTTCTTGATCGCCAATCGCGACAACATCGTGGCAGGAAGGAACGAAAACTTTAATCGCATTTTTGGATCTAGCAGTCAGAAGAAAAAAGTCGCCGTTCTTGCGTCAGCACCGCTGCCGGGTAGGTTCACTCTGGCAAGCCCCTCACTTCTTCAAGCTCGGCCGCAACAAGGTGGGGGGGGCGGCGGAAACAACCAGCGGCCTCGGATCGGTAATATCGCGAACTCGATCCGTCGCGGTGAAATCCTGTTTCTGGACAACACACAACTTCCACAAAACAACACCAACATCAATATCGCACAGCGGCAGGTCTATCCCGATTTAAGCTCGACGGGTTTCGTGGTCAAAGTAGCAGAAGTCGTTGATCCAACCAGAGGCCAGCAGGGTGGAGGCGGCGGCGGCGGCGGCGGGAACAACAATCAAAACACCGATATCTTGTTGGATCCCAATTTTTCCAACATCCCTACTAATGCACCAAATCGAAGCAACCTCACTGCGTGGCGTGTCGTTAAGTTTGATGAACAAAACGATTTCACAATTTACGACCAGGTTTTCAGCACCTACACCGCACTTCGTGAGTCACTGGCTGGGTACGATCCATCGCGAATCCGTGACCAGGTCAATCAACGAACCATCCAATACAATCGACGATTCCGTGCGTTCGGTGACATTCGCGACGGCACCACACGAATTCAGGGCTCGTATGCACCCGGAGTCGCCGAATATACGGCACTCACGCCAATCATCGATCAGTTCATCCCGGGCGGGACGGCTGATCGTTTGGTTCGGCAGGCCGGTCTCTCGTTGTCCGATTCGCACTTCCATCTCGACCGCCTGGACGACATCCAAGCCGGACGAACCACGGACTACCTCGGTCGTCCCGTCACGCCACTCCTCTGGGCTGAGGATAACGCGCTCCCTCTACAATTCGACCAAAACGTCATTGTTGCCGGTGCGACAAACGAGGATCGTGCGTTCTTCCGCGATCGACAAACGATTTTTTCTGGAACCCAACAAGCGCTTCCCGGTGTGATTGATCAGTTCATTGGTCGAGCTTTTTTGGAAGAGACGATTCTCCACGCGGGTGATTTTTTTGCACGTGACGCGCTGATCGCCACCGGCACCGCCCTCACAACAGGAGTACGAACAGAAAAAGAACCGGAACGGGGCGTCCCTGTGAGAATCCAAGGTCTCTCGGGTGCGGTGGTAGACGCAATTGAAGTCGCATTCATTCCGGAAAGCGGAACTCCCACAACAGATTTCGTGCGATCCTTCGATGGAACTCGACTTCACCGCTGGCAAATGATTCTGGAGTCATTTGCTGAATGGGGTACCGACCTCACAAGCTCCGACACACAAGGCACGAAAAATATCGCTGCAATTGGCCTGATGAATATTGCCGGACCCGGAGCGTCAGCCGATATTCGCGCTAGTGACGCGGGTAATTACGCCTTATTCGCGGATCTGATTAGAGCCACAGGCGGTGGTCTCGGAATCGACTTCAGCCGCGTAGAACCACTCGGAAAGCGTGGCACCGCCGGCTTCAATCCAGTCGTCCCCGCCAATTAACCTCGTGTTCGTGGGGCAATTTTTCAACCTGCCAGCGGCGTCGTTTTCTTCCGGGCAGGCTGAAAACATGCCCCACGAATTTACTGAATGGCCCGCTCCGTTCGGGCAGGGCAGAGGAATTTTGATTACTCCCCCAAGCCAAAATCGCGAAAGTGAATCACAACATAACAGACATTATCGGACGTTGCTCGTAGTGGTTTCTTGGGGCTTATGGATGGCTCGGTCTTGCTTAGGCTTCTTCTTGAAAGACGCCCATCCGTCGGAACTTATCGTAGCGCCGAGAGCAAATCTGGGCGGCGGGCATTGAACCAAGATTCCGAAGAGTGCGCTGCAACGACATCTTCAGATTGGTTGCCATGCGACGGTGATCGCGATGGGCGCCCCCCAGCGGTTCGGGAATAATCTCGTCGATAACTCCGAAACCCAGCAAATCCTTTGCGGTGAATCGTAGCGCCCTCGCGGCGAGGTCTTTGTGTTTGGCGTGCTTCCAGAGAATACCGGCACAGCCTTCGGGGCTGATGACTGAGTAGTAAGCGAATTGCAACATCGCAATGTGATCGCCGATCGCGATGCCGAGCGCGCCGCCCGAGCCACCCTCCCCGATTACCGTGCAAACGATCGGCGTGTTGATCCGCGACATCTCGCGCAGGTTGTAGGCGATGGCATACGACTGACCGCGTTCTTCGGCCCCGACGCCGGGGTACGCTCCGCCGGTGTCGATAAAGCTGATGATGGGGAGTTTGTACTTTGCGGCGAGCTGCATCTTTTGGAGCGCCTTCCGGTAGCCCTCTGGATGAGCCATGCCGAAGTTGTGCTCATTCCGTTCGCGGATGTTCCGCCCTTTTTGGTGGCCGATGAACATCACTTTCTGGTCGTCAAGCTTGGCAAATCCGGTCAAGATTGCCCGATCATCTCGGTAGGCGTGGTCTCCGTGCAACTCAATGAATTCGTCAAAGATTAACTCCAGGTAATCCAAGGTCTGCGGGCGTTTTTCATGTCGCGCCAACTGGACCACGTCCCATGGATCAAGCTTCTCAAACATCTCACGCTGTTTTTTGGCGATCTCAGAGCGAAGACTTTGAATGGCCTCGCGAACCGCTGGGCTGGGATGCAGGTCCGCTTCCAGCTTGCCGAGCTGCAACTCCAGTTCGTGAATCGGCTTCTCGAACGGTAGAATCATCCCACGGCTGTTGCCCGCCAGCGGGAGACCGGAGGAGGACATCCCCCCTTCCCCGCTTGGTTTGCGGTCGGCGTGGTTGTCATCTGAACTGGTAGAACTGCTCATTCAGGCCTCGGTCAATCGTGACGCGGTCAATCGTGACGCGGTCAATCGGCGGCGGATTGGAAATCGGAACCGTTACTTTTGCAAGCCGCCTTGCCGAATTTCACGACTGGGCAAGGGCGTTAATTGATGTCAATCGACGAACCAAAACCGGTTACAACACATCGGGGAGTTCGTCCATCGTCGGCAAGTCACCCCCATCTTTTGGAGGTGCCGGCGCGACAGGGCGCTCCAATCGAACGGGACGAGCCGGTGCAGGTCGAGTTTGCGGATTGGGTGGTTGGACTGGTTGGCCGGGAATTGCCAGCATTCCGGGATAAGCCCCCGGCATCTGTCCGGGTATCATGGGAGCGCCGGGCACTCCCGGCATCCCTCCCGGATAGCCAGGCATTTGGGCCGGCATTCCCGGATAACTTGGTATTTGCATTTGTGGCATCGGTTGGAATTGGCCCGGCATCGGCTGGAACTGGCCCGGCATCATCGGCATGCCAGGCATTTGCGGAAACGGCATCGGCTGGGGGAACCCCGCCATCGGTTGCGGCATCATTGGCATCGGGGGGCGAGCTGAGACCGGTTGAGGGGGTGCGGGCATAGGCTTCTTGGCGGCGGGCTTGGCTGGCTCCGGCAGCTTCGGCGGCGGCGCGGGCTTCGCAGCGGCGAGTTCCTTAGCTAACTCTGGGTTGGCTTTAATGGCCTCGCGGCGTGCGGCGTCGGTCCGGCTGTCGAGTCGCTTGCCAAGACTTTGCTGAGTTGCAGCTTCTTTAGCCTCGGCCATCTTTTGCTCAGCGAGCTTTTCTGGGTCTTCTTTGAAGATTTGAATATTGCGGAACTCGGACATCAACTCCTGCATATTCTTTTGCCGATCCTTCGGCTTCTTAGCGAGCATTCGCAGAATCATGCGATCCATTTCCGGAGTGACATTTTTATTGAAGTCAGATGGCGGCGCGGGAGCCGCGCTGAGATGTTTCATCAGCAAATCCTTGGGCGTGCTCCCTTTGAACGGAAACGTTCCGGTCAGGCATTCAAAAATCAGGATGCCGAAGCTGTAGATGTCAGTTTGGGGTGTCAGTAAATCTTTGCGAATGGTTTCCGGCGCGACATACGTCAGTGTTCCGCCAGCCTCTTTTTTTCCGCTGAACATTTTCCCCAAGCCCGACTTGATCCGCTGCGACAGCGAAAAGTCAATCAGTCTCACTTCCGACGAGCGGTTTAGCAGCACGTTGTCTGGCTTGACGTCCAAATGCAGCCAGCCTTTTTCGTGCATGTGCTGCAAGGCCAGGGCGAGTGAGTCAATGAGTTTCCGTAGCCGCGTATGCACTCCAAGACTGTCGTTGGCGATGAAGTTCTTGACATTGAGCGCCTTGAACAACTCCAGCACTAAATAGACGTTTGTCTTCCGAACCACAGTGGCGTACCACTTGATGATGTTGGGGTGCTCCAGCGACTGTGCCACCTTGCCTTCGTACTTGAGTATCGCGACTTGTTCGGGATCGAGCATGGCTTCGGGCAAGAGAACCTTGAGCGCGAAACGATTACTGGTGTTCTCTTCCTGAACCTCAATGACCTGCGCATGCTTGCCGCTGGCGATGTGCCCCTGTTTGACATAGTGGTCGATCTTGTTTTCGTCGACCGGCTTGTCTTTGTCTTTATCTGCCACGATCAGGTTCCTTCAAGGTATGTTGGGACTGCGTCCCGACCAGAATGCGAACTCCACTCCATCCCGACATCTCATTCGGTGCCACACGAACGGGACGCAGTCCGAATCGACGGTTCAAAAACCTGCGGCGGATTTCTTTTTCGGTGCATCTTGTTTGGTGGGAACTGTCTCGGCGGATTTGGGCGTTGTGGTGGCGACGACAGCGGCATTCGGATTCGGTCGAACTTGGGTGCCGTCGGCCAATTCACGTGAACTGCTTAACACCAATTGATCTTCGGCGACGAAGGAACCGCTGACAAAAATCCGTTCCGCTCCGACCTGCCCCAGTAGATCGACTTCGATATCCCTGATGATGCCTTGCCGGACGACTTGGACTTTGCGATGTCCTTTGGCATCGACACCGACCGCACTGGTCATGACTTGCGTCACTGGATGCCGTGGCGCGAGCGGCACGAATGCGGATTGGCCAACATGCCAAGTCCGTTTGTCGTTGTCGAGTACTAGGGTTGTCGTTGCCAGCGAGGTCGCGATGTCGCGGAGCTTTTCGAATTTCGATTCCGCTGGCAGAATTTTTTCCGCCTTCAGCTCAAGCGATTGATTCTCGACTTTCAGCGCGATCGTGTCGCCTGGGCGAATGAGTTCGCGATCGACTGGCACATCAACCTTCAGCCGCGAGACGTCCGCCAACGTCAACAGCGGCTCGCCTGATTTCACAAACTGGCCGGGTTGCACATGCACTTTCAGGACCGTGCCAGAGAAGGGGGCTCGCATGGCCAGTTGCTCCACTTGAAATTGCAGCAGCTTGACCTCGGCCTCTGCCGCGTGATGCCGAGCATCCGCCAACTCGGTCGCCCCCCCCTGCCCCACTTTCTTGGCTTCTGCAAGTTCCAACTCCGTGACCTTGAGATGTGCTCGCGCACGTTCCAACATCAAATGCCGTTCGCGCGGGTCTAGCCGCACCAAGAGTTCTTGGGCTTTGACGGTCGCCTCAACCGCCACATCGACCGACAACACAGTGCCATCGCAAACTGCCGCCACGATCAACTGCTGCACAGGCTCCAACCGCAACTCCAGGCGATACGCTTCCGGTGCTGTCAAACGCAATGGTTCACGCCGAATGACGACGGGCCCTGGTTCCGAATTGTCGTTCTGACTAAATCCAGTCGTCGCCATCATCGAGACGATCACTGCGTCAACGAAAATTTTCCGCCAAGCCTGCAACATGTTGCCCCCTTACTCGTCCAAGAAATGATCCAGACGAGAGGCAAGTTACGACCGGTTTCGCCAAAGTGTCAACTAGCGGGCATTCAGCCCCCGTGTGATCGTGCCTATCTCGATTGTTCGAGGCACTTTCTAATCCCAACGCGCAGGCGGCCCGCCTGTGATTTCATCGGAGTAACGACACAGTCGAGCTGCCTGTGCGACGTTTTGAAGGCGCCTCGAGTGAGAAACGCTGAGGGAACAAAAATGCCATTCAGCCGTCTCTTTTGATCCGAAACTTTCTATCATCCGGTTTCGTTCCTTCTGCCATCCATGAGTTGCCGCATGTCCGACTCTTCTACCGATCGTTTGATGTCCGTCGAATCGCTGCTGTCCCACTTGCAGCATGACTTCGATCACTTGAGCCAAGTCGTCTGGCGTCAACAAGCGGAACTCGATGCGCTCCAAAAGGAGCTGGCCAAACTTGACGAACGGTTGCCCGTCGGAGGCAATGCTGCTGAGGTTCGTGATCCGCTCTCGGAGAAACCACCTCATTA
>JANMIF010000558.1:0-9511 GCA_031375695.1 Planctomyces sp. | reverse complement strand
CTCGCTCCGCGAGGCGAACCGAACACGCACGGGACGTTGATCGCTTCGAACGGTGATTCGGCTCGCCTCGCGGAGCGAGACGACTACGTTCCGAACGGCTACGAGAGGGCGGCCTGATGTGTGGCATCGCGGGATTGGTGTTGCGCGAGCCGCAGGACGGAGCTCGCAAATGGATTGGGCGAATGACCGACGCGATCTCGCATCGCGGGCCGGATTCGGATGGGCATTTGGCTTCGACCGATCAGCGAGTGTGGCTCGGCTTTCGGCGATTGGCGATTCGTGATCTCGACCCGCGCGCAAATCAACCGATGGTCAGCGCAAGCGGACGGACGGCGGTTGTCTTCAACGGGGAAATCTACAACTCGGCGGAATTGGCGGCGCGGCATTGTGGCAATCTGCGGCTGCGGACGACCGGTGATACCGAGGTTTTTCTCGAAGCGTTCGAGCGGCGCGGTTCGGCAATCTTTGAAGAGGCGAACGGTATGTTCGCTGCCGCGTTTTTGAATTTGGTCAGCGGCGAAGTGACGTTGGTCCGCGATCGGCTTGGCAAGAAACCGCTGTTCGTCCATGAGACTCGCGACGGAATCGCGTTCGGCTCGGAGCTGCGATGCTTCGGGGACTTCGGATTGCAGCCAGACCCGGAATCGTTGCCGCTGTATCTGCACTTCGGCTGGTTCCCGTCGCCGACCACGTTTTTCAAAAACACCTCGCAAGTACGGCCCGGCGAATTTGTCACGCTGCATCGCGGAGAAATTCGATCGCGGCGGCGATACTTCGATGTAACGCAGTGGGCTTGGGGAAGTCCAAGTAACTCGAAGCGTGAGCGAGGGCGAACGCTTCACGAAGCGGGGAATTCAGGGGTTCTCAGTTCATCGCCTCAAGGTTCACAGTCGTTTGGAGAGCCCCCCCTCGCTGACGCTTCGGATTACTTGGAACGCACGCTCGCCGATGCCGTTTCGATTCGGACGCTGAGCGATGTTCCGATCGGTGGATTCTTGAGTGGCGGAGTGGATTCGAGTTTGGTGGCGGCGTTGTTGAAACAGACGGGGCGGAGCGATCTGCCGATGTTCACAGTTTCATTCCGCGAAGGCTCGTCGAACGAAGCGCCTTTCGCAGCGGAGGTAGCTCGGCATTTGGATTTAAGCCATCAAATTTTGTCGCTCGATGAACGTCGTCTGCCGACGATGATCGACGAGTATCTCGACTGCTACGAACAGCCGTATGCAGACAGCAGCGGGCTGCCGTCGATGTTGTTGTGTCAGGCGGTAAAGCAACACGTCACCGTCGCGCTGTGCGGCGACGGCGGGGATGAGTTCTTCGGCGGGTATTCGCGATATCTCTGGTTTCGGAAAGCGTTGTTGGCTCAGCGAGTACCGGCCGCGGCGCGAGCATTGTTCCGCTGGGTGTTGCCGTTGATTGATCGTCAGCGCGGAATGCGGTTGCAGCGGTTGTTGGAAACTCGCGATGCGGCCGGACTATATGTGCAATTGCTCGGCACTTCGGCAGGATGTTTGCCAAGCGACGTGTTGTGCGATGTCGCATCAGCTCGCGAAACGAACGGGGCGGCGGAGCAGTTGGTGCGCGATCTGTTCGCTCGCGTGCATTGCCGTTCCCACGCAGAGAATGGGAACGAGTTGGCGGCGGCAGCTTGCTTCGACGCGGCGTACTACATCCCTGATGACTTGCAGGTAAAAATGGATCGGGCGTCGATGCGATATTCGTTGGAAGTCCGCTCGCCGCTGTTGGACTATCGGGTCGCGCAGTTCGGCGCGGAACTGCCGGCCTCCACGAAATTCCGCAAAGGATTGAAGTCTGTGTTGCGCGATGAATTGGCTCGATTCGTACCTCGCTCGTTGTTTGAACGGCCGAAGCACGGGTTCTCGGTCCCGATGCGCTCGTGGTTGAGCGGGCCGTTGCGCGATTTGATTCACGAAGCGTTTCGGCAACGGACGGTTGTCGAATGTGGCTGGCTGAACTCGGCGACTTTGCAGCGCGTTGAACGGGAGTATCATGCCGGACGAACGGAATTGGCTGCGGCGTTGTGGTCACTGTTTGTGTTGGCTCGATGTGTGAATCGGGCGTCGGCGGCGAGAACTCGATTGACAGATTCATCGACGGCGACGGTGCGGCAACGAGCCGCATAAACAGACCAGACACGAAAGCGAAAAGTAATGAATGTACAGAGCGCCAAACTGTCAGTTGTCGTCCCACGGAGGCAGGCCCCGTGGAAACGGAATGATCGTGATCGGGTAGCGGTCAGTTGTCGTCCCACGGGGGCAGGCCCCGTGGAAACGAGTCACACGTTGACGGCGGCAATGCAGATGTTTTGTGCTCAGGCGGCGTTGTTCTTTTTGCTGATGCCGGCGATCAAGCCCCTGGGAGTCAGTCTGACCGTGGCGGATCTGTTCTTGATCCCGGCAGTTTTTCTGAACATTGGGTTTGCGCTGCGGTTGCATTTCTTTCAGTTCCTGTTACTGCTAGCGCTACCGCTGAATCTACTGTCGCACATGCTCGATCCAGGGGGAGAGCTCATCCCGATGCTGCAGATGGTGTACTTGTGGGGCTTTCTGGTTCCGTTCGGCTGGTGTGCATTCGTGACAGTTCCGAAAGAGCGTTTGGCGTTGTTGTTGCTTATTGGGGCATCACTGAGCAGCGTGATGGCGATGGGACAATTCGCCGGGTTCCTGCCGGTACTGCCGACACAAAAGGTGATCGATCTTACGACGACCGGAGGTCTGCGTGCTCCCGGATTGGCGTTGCAATGCAACTCACTTGCGATGTCGCTGACGCCGTGTTTCTTGCTGTTGCCGTCGATTCGCCGCGCCACACTGCGAGTCGCGTTCACTTTGATCTTGTTTGGCGGCATCGCCAGCACGGTGTCTAAGGCCATCGTGCTGGCGCTGCCAGGTTTTCTATTTTACTTCCTCTGGCGCGAACCGGAGAAACGGAAGGTCGTTGGCGGGCTGAGTGTCCTACTACTCTTGGGGGCGTTCGTGCTGGCTCGCGGCGAAGGAGCCGCGCTCTCATTCGGCAAGCTGTGGGACACAATTCTGTATCGGCTGACCTATGTGGACGAGTCAGTCGGTGACCGTCAACACCTGGCCTCAATGGCGATCAAATATGCGATGGACGACTGTTGGCTGCTGGGATCTGGCACGAACGGTGCCTACGAACGGATGGGTCAAGACCGCATGGATCAAACAGTGCATGTGTGGTACTTGGGGATGTGGCTGGTGATCGGTGCTCCGGCATTGGTGTTGACCCTGTTGGCTTTCGCCAATCTGGTGCTGACGTTGTGGCGGCTGCGGCAGTTCAATGATGCGATCTATTTGCTCGCACATCTGTTGGCGATCTGCGTCACGACAATGCTCTACATCAGTTACCAGTACGCGCCGTTTGTGATTGCGGCGACCGCCTTGGTCCGTGCGAATTGGGAGCACGAACAGCGTCTGTTGGGCGAGCGGCGACATCGAATACCAGCCTCGACCGCGCTCCGCCAAGCTTAACTCCGCGATTGGTTTATTGTTTCTTGGCAGCATCCACGTCGTCAGCTTTTTTTTCGTCTTTCTTTTCCTCGGCTGGCGGGTCTTTCTTTTTGACGAGGTCGGCACGGGAGAGATGGAGCTTCTCGAAGCTGTCGTTCGAGATCCCGTAGTACCAGTCGGCAAAACGGTCGTTGAGCTCTTGAACTTTCTGCTTTCCAGATTCGACTTTCGCATCGAAGGTTTTGGTTTCGATGTTGAACCGGCCCTTTTCCGAGTCGTACTTCTTGATCGCGTCGAGATACTCGGCCTTCGGGTCTTTCTTCGGCGGTTCTTCGGCTTTCGCGTCCGGCTTGTCACTGGCGGGAGCGTCCGGCTTGGCGTCTGTGTTTTTTGACGGCTCGGCCGGTTTGTCCGACTTCGTGGGAGCATCCGCTTTCTTCGCTTCGTCCTTCGTATCACCGGCTGACTTTTTGTCGTCAGTCCCTTTGACCGTGTCTTGCCCTTTGGCTCCGGTGTCGTCTTTCTTCTGTTCCTTCGCGTCAGACTTCGGTTTGTCCTCCGCTTTGGGTTTCTCGTTGGACTTCGGTTCATCAGCCGGCTTGTCCGATTTTTCCTTAGCAGGTTTGGCCTCGTCGGATTTCTTCGGATCGTCGTCTTGTTTGCCATCCGAAAGCGGTTCGACACCAGCCGGGGCTTCAGGCTTTACAGGGGCGACGGGGCGTTCGCCGAGCAGCTTTTCGTCGAACTCGGCCCGGACAATCAGATAGCGACTCTTTTTCAACTCACCCGGTTTTGCTTTGTTGATTTTGGCATGAGCGTGGTCTTTGTGCGGATCGTCAGCATCGTCGGCGTGATCATGATTCTTGTCCACGTCTTTCGGGTCCACGTCTTTCTTGTCATCCGAAGATTTCTTTTCTTCCGACTTCTTTTTGTCGCCGGACTTTCCGTCTTCCGCCGCGACGGCATCTTTACTACCGATTTCGATCTCTTCGTCGGTACCACTGAAGTCGCTGCCGAACGTCAATCGGTAAAGAACGCCGTCTTTAGTGCCGGCCAGCAATTCTCCTTCGCGCGAAACGAGCAGGCGATTTCCTTCTTCGTCTTTACTGAGGAAGAATCCTTTCTCGCCAAGGTTCTTCATCAAGGCACGCTGCAATTCGCCGAGGTATTCGGGATCGCCGCGCATCTCAGCGGGGACGGCCATTCGTAGATCGCTGGTCAAGAGCGGGCGGCCGCTACGGTCGCGGGGCTTGGAACGAACGCCCGCCAACTTCAGATTGTCGAGCGTGCTGGTCATCGTGCTCAGTTCGGAGGTCTTCAATTCCTCGGCGGCGGCATCCAAGTCGGCCAGTTTCCATGGTTCCGCCGATTTGTCGCGAGTCAATTCGACGACCTCATGTCCTTCCAGTTCGCTGGCCTCATTGAACTTGGGCCGACTGGCGCGCAGACGTGTCAGGTCCGTTTCGCCGACTTTCAACAGATCGGTTTCAGCCCAGTCAGAAAACTTGGTCGAGATGTCGAACTTGGCTTGCACCATGTAGACATTGTCTTCGCCGTACTTGCGGACGTAGCGCTTTTCTTCGCTCCCTTCGACCTTCTTGCCGACAATCAAGTCCGCCAGTGGAACGGACCCTTTTTGGAGCAGCGTGACTCGGGTGCCTCGGCCTTTCAGAGACTGGTTTTCCTGGTCGACGGGGTCGATGACCCCGTAGCGTTCGTGATCGACTTTTCGTCGCGTGACCAGTGATCCACGCTTCAAGGAGATCATTGAAGAGGCGGCCTTGCCGAGTTGTTCTTGCCCGTCGGCCGGATAGTCGTTGTGCGAGCTGATTCGCCAACCGTTCTCGTGAACGACACGGAAATCCTTCACCGACGCCAACGCCTCATCGAACGACACGATTTGGATCGCGGTCGCTTTGGACGGATCAGTAAAGTCCTTGAAGAACTCTCCGTAACTGGCTGGCCCCTGAAATCGGTTTGGCTTGGCCAAGTAATTCGCCGTGAACGCGACGGCGGTGGAAATCGCGGCCACAGCCACGAAGGTCAGTGTGCGGATCATCGGATTCATGGTTTAAATCCCGAAATGCGGAAAACACAAATGGCAATTAGTAGATGGCAAATCTCAAATCAAAAAATCGCAAATCACGTCTTCACCAAGCGGTCGGTTTCGATGTTGCGATACTCGGCATTGATGCGCATCGAGAGGACGATCACACCCAACAACACAGCGGGGATTGGCGGCAACAAGATCGACCACCACCGCATCCGGTCTTCCGTGGCCCGCACTTTTTGTTGCGTCTTCGCGTTGATCTTTTCGATTTGTGCGCTTCGTTCTCGCTCGATAGTTACGGAGGCAGCGGCAAGTTTCTTTTGTTCGGTCTCCTGCGCGATCTTGATGCGCTGCTGTTTTTCAATCGCACTGAGCGTTGTATCGTTCTTGATTTCCGCCACTACTTTGTCCAACCGCTCTTGAGCCTTCTTCAGTTGATCGGCCGCTTCAGATTCGGCATTGTTGCGCTGCTCCGCTTGGTCCTTGCGGAACTGTTCTGTGATGTCCTGCATACGGGTCAGCGTGCGGAGTTGAGCGCGGCGAGTCCGCAGATCGTTGAACGCCGCGTCGCCCGCCAACACGTCTACGCAGTTGAGCACAAACTTCACGTTATCTAGCCGCAACGTGTTGGACACCGCCTGAAACTCGAAATTCAGCACCTGGCTGGAAATCATGTCGGCATCAGCGACGAAGATGACGTTGATCGGCTTGGCATCCTTGTCCGCTTTGCCGGTGACGTGCGCGGCCAACGTGTAGTTGTCCGCCGTGATTACGGGGCGAGCATTGGGGTTGAGTTGGATTCCCTCGCCGAACATTCCGCCAGGTGAAACCAATTTTTCCCACTCGTGATATCCCGACTTCTTTGGAGTCGTGCGGAGCAGTGCGTCAAACTTGAGTTGGCTCTCTTTGCGCTGCTTAATATGGCCGGGATAAATCGCCAAAACTTCCTGTAAGCCCTTGGTTACATCACTGTCTTGATGAAACGCATTTTTGAAATCTTTCTTCTCTGTCACAAAGACGTATTCTGGCGGAATCTGAGCGAATTCGGGATGCAAGCTCGGACCAGTCACGTCGAGCACGACTTCACCGTTGTCCCAGGAGATTTCAAGCACTCGCAGCAGCGACGTCAGCTTGCCTTGTTCGGCCTTTTGTTCCGGGGGTTGATTCATCCCGCCGAACATCCCGCCCGGTTTAGGCTTCCCTTGCCGCGGAGCCAGCGCACCACCGCCGCTTCCGTCGATCATCAGCGGTAGTGGATCATCGAAGACCAGCACGGGCTTACCCGATTTGATGTACTCGACCAAGTTGGGCAATTGATTCGCAGTCAACGTCGACGGCATCACCGCCAACAGCACGTCGTACTTCTTCCCGTCGATCGGCGTATCGGGCGTGACTTCCTCGACTTTGTACTGCTTCTTCAATTCCGTCATCACTCGCCATTCGGGGGCACTGCGAAAGCTCGCCATGTCAAACCCGCCGCTCACCTTCGCGTCCGTCCGCAAGATGCCGAGCATCTTGCGATTCTCGGTGGCCACAGTACGAATCGAACGAGTCAGCTCGTATTCGACCGAAGTCCCCGCCTCGAACAGTGGCACCACAACTTCGTCGGTCGGACTGGTGACCACGACTCCCATGTGAATCTGTTGCGTGCCGCGACGGCCATCTTCGTCGGTCATCACCTGAATCGGTTGTATGCCGAGCAGCCGTGCCTCTTCCGCTTGTTCACTGAACGGCGTGACGTCCACGAACCGCACTTCCAACCGGCTGCCTCCTTCGCGATCGTATTGTCGCAGCAAACCTTTCAGCCGCTTTTGAATCATCACTTGGTCGCGAGGCACTTCCGGCGAGATGAATGCTTGAATCGTGACTGGCCGATTGTTATCGATCTGCTTGATGACATTCGTCGTCGTCTTTGAGAGAGTGAAAAGCTTCTCGCTGGTCATGTCGAGCGCCGTCGGGATTGGAAGCGGCACTTCGCTCAGACGAGCCACCAGCACGTTGGCACTAATTAAAATCACCACCAATGCCACGGTGCGGACAACGAACTGGCTCCCCATCGTGGCCCCGTACGGCCCGCCGCTCCAATGCCGCTTGCCGATGAACACGGAATTCAAATACAGCAAGAACCCGGTCAACGTCACGAAGTAAGCCAGACTGTTCAACGACACGATTCCCAAGCTGAAGTCGCGTGTCTGTTCGCTCAAACTAAATGGAGCGAATTGCGACAAATGAAAATCGACATCTTTGCCAGCCCAACGTGTGACAAGGAACCAGACACCGGAACAGACAATGAAGAACCCACCGAGACCGAACAAACTGGTGATCGTCACGCGGCTGGGATTGCTCAAAAGCATCTGCATCAAGAACGCGATGAGCAGCAGCAAGATACCGAGAATCGCCGCATACTGAACCGACGCCGCCGCGAAATAAGCCAGTCTGTCACCGAACACCGGAACCACGCAGACCAACACGCCCAGCACGAACGCCACCGTAATGCTGCTGGTCAAAACCGACGCGAACATCCCGGCCGCCAGCAACGCGCCTCCCGCCAGCCAATAACCAAAATACGTCGTACACAACAGACCCCAATCGGGATCGGCGTAAAACTCCAACACGAACAGGTTGAACCCAGAGAACGCCAACGCGACCGTGTACACCGCGAACACCGCGAAGTATTTTCCGAGCAGCACTTCCAAATCTGAAGCCGGCAACGTGAACAGCAACTCGTCCGTCCCCGATCGCTTTTCCTCGGCCCATGAGGTCATCGTCACGGCCGGCACGATGAACAACAGCAATAGCGGAAAGTACTCGCTTAGCTGATCCAGCGTGGCTAGGTTATTCGTGAAGAACCGCGGACCAAACGCCGCCGCCGCACACGACACCACAAACACCACAATAAACAGATAACCCAGCACGCCCGAAAAGTAGCTCGCCAGATTCCGCCAAAAGACGGCCTTGATCACAGGACTTCGCAGCATGGTCACTCCCGGTGGAACACTCAAATCTCAAGAACCAAATCTCAAAAACTCTGAAACACGAAATCTAATTCCTACTGTTTCTGATCACTTGCCCATATTCATTTCGGATTTCGACAACCGGATTTCGAATTTGCGACTCTGTCGCGCTAGGTCATTCGACCCTTCGTCAACTCACGGAACCGCGACTCCATGTCGTGACCGGCTCCCTCCATGTCGCTGACGGAACCGTCGAACACGATCTTCCCCGCGTTGATCAACACCACGCGGTTACAGCAGACCTGTACTTCGCGCAGGATGTGCGTCGAAAGCAGGATCGTTTTGGTTGCGGCAAGACTATGGATCAGGTCACGCACTTCGTGAACCTGATTCGGATCGAGACCGCTCGTCGGTTCGTCGAGAATCATTACTTCCGGATCGTGCAGCAGTGCCTGCGCCATGCCGACCCGCTGTTTGTAACCGCGAGATAACTTGCCGATCGTCTTGTTCCAGACCGTCTTTAGCGCGCACTTGTCGGCGACGTATTCCATCCGGCTGCTCAAATAGGGACCGCTCAATCCCCGCGCCGTGCCGAGGTATTCAAGCAACGTCTTCGGGGTCATCTCCAAATAAAGCGGCCCATTCTCCGGCAAATAGCCGATCAGCTTGACCGCCTCCAACCGATGCGTGGCGACATCGAAGCCGCCGATCCGCGCCGAGCCTTCCGTCGGGGTCAGGAACCCGGTCAGCATTTTCATCGTGGTCGATTTGCCGGCACCGTTCGGTCCGAGAAACGCGACCACCTCGCCCTTCGGAACCGAAAACGACACCGCCTGAGCCGCCGCGAACGGCCCATAGAATTTGCTCAAGCCACGGGCTTCGATCATCACCCCGTTGCCCGAATCAGAACCGGAAGCTTGCGATTCACTCATTCGCCCAACCTCATTTTGTCGTGTTAATCAGCCGGAACGCGCTAGCGTCCGGTTCAGTTGGAGACGCACAAACCGGACGCTAGCGCGTTC
>JANMIF010000504.1:0-16024 GCA_031375695.1 Planctomyces sp. | reverse complement strand
TGGGAGCACGCTCGCGTTTGGATGACCGAGTCACTATTTCATGTTCAGGAATTGTTGTTACGTCGAACTGGTTTGAGGTCGTTCATGGCTTTGGTGAGTCTGCGTGAGGTGAGTTTTGGCTACGGCGGCGGGCACCTCTTGGATCAAGTTGACCTGCAAATCGAGCGGGGTGAGCGAGTCGGCTTGGTCGGCCGCAACGGAAGCGGGAAGTCGACGCTGATGAAACTGATCAGTGGCGAGTTGCAACCGGACGACGGGCAAATCATGTGCGGGACGGGAGTCCGCATTGGGCGGTTGATTCAAGAAGTGCCCCTCGGCAGCGAAAGCTCTGTGCATGAGGTCGTTGCGACTGGACTCTTGTTTTCAAATCCCGACAGCGAACCGTGGCAGCTTGAACAACAAATCGAGCGGATTCTGTTGCAAATGAATCTCGATCCGCATGCTCGATTCGCAGAGTTGTCGTCGGGGATGAAACGCCGAGTGCTGTTGGCTCAGGCGTTGGTCTCTCAGCCCGATTTGCTGCTACTCGACGAACCGACCAACCACTTGGACATCGAAGCGATCGCCTGGCTGGAAGAGTTTTTGGTTCGCTTTGGCGGCACGCTGATCTTCGTGACTCACGACCGCGTTTTTCTGCGCAAACTTTCGACCCGCATCATTGAGGTCGATCGCGGCCGACTGCTGGATTGGCCGTGCGATTACACGACGTTTCTCCAACGAAAAGAAGCGGCGCTTGAAGTTGAGGCTCAGCAGCAAGCGCTGTTCGACAAGAAGTTGGCTCAAGAGGAAGTTTGGGTTCGCGCGGGGGTCAAAGCTCGCCGTACTCGCAGCGAGGCCCGCATCCGCGAACTGCTCAAGATGCGTGAGGAACGCCGGCAACGCAAAGATCGAGTCGGCAATGTGCGGCTGTTGGTTCAAGACGCCGAACGCTCTGGCCGGCTGGTGATCGAAGCCAAGCAGATTGGTTTTCATTACGCGACGGACGCTGGCAGCGATCGCTCTCGTTCCGACGCGGAGTGTGTGGGCGAGGTTGAAGTTCACGATGTGCTCCACGATTTTTCAACGCTCATTCTGCGCGGCGACAAGATCGGGATCATCGGCCCGAACGGTTCCGGCAAGAGCACGCTATTGCGATTGTTGCTCGGCCAACTGACGCCGACCACCGGCTCAGTGCGGCTGGGGACAAAGCTGGAGGTCGCGTACTTCGACCAACTTCGCGAGCAACTCGATGAAAACAAAACCGCTCAAGAAAACGTCGGCGACGGCAAAGAGATGCTGCTCATCAACGGACAGAATCGGCATGTGTTGGGCTACTTGCAGGATTTTCTGTTCTCGCCCGAACGCGCACGCACGCTGGTGCGATACCTTTCCGGTGGCGAACGCAATCGGCTAATGCTCGCCAAGTTGTTGACGAAACCGTCCAATGCGCTGGTCCTTGACGAACCGACCAACGATCTCGATGCGGAGACGCTGGAGCTGCTCGAAGACCTGCTGATCGAATACCCCGGCACGGTGCTGCTCGTCAGCCACGACCGCGAGTTTCTTAACAACGTCGTCAGCAGCACGCTGGTCTTCGAGGGAGACGGACTCGTCAAAGACTACGACGGTGGCTACGACGATTGGCTCCGGCAACGATCGGTTCCCAGTACTGCGACCAAGGCATCGGAATCCGCGTTCTCAGTTTCCGTCGGATCAGGCAGCGGCCCCGTGCGTAAGACATCCGTCGCTCGACGGCTGACCTTCAAAGAACAGCGAGAACTCGAATCGCTCCCGGCTCGCATCGAACAATTGGAGATCGAGCAAGCCGCTCTGCACGCCGCGATGTTGGCTCCGTCGTACTATCAAAAGCCAAAGTCCGACATCGCCGCCGCCAGCGCGAAACTCGAAGTCCTCGAAAGCGACCTCGCGGAAGTTTTCGCTCGTTGGGAATCCCTCGAGTCCCTCCGCAGCGAAAAACCAATACGCTGACTGCTCGAACTTCGAAGGGAACAGTAATCCGGGCAGGACACCTGTCCCGGCGTCCCCGTTTTCTCCCTTTTCGTCTCCCAATTGGCTTTGACTGCTCCTTGATCAAGCAACCTTCCGTCACCTAATCGCCCCGAAATGAACTCGTCGCGATGAGGAGCCTGGAACGTCCGTGTGATGTTCCAGGCTCTTTTCGTTTTCACCGGGAGATTTGGGCACTTTTCGGAATCTTTCAGAATGCGTGTCGGGCTGGCGACCGCGTTGGCGGTGTAGGGGCATCACAACTCTGCCGACGAGCGATCTCAGTTGAATCGCCCGGTGGAGTGAATCCAGAGAAACCTGCTGAAAGGCCCCCATCATGCAAATGTCTTCTTGGTTGACCCGCCTCGCGAGCCTCTGTCTTAGCCGTCCCCAGCGTCCGGCCAAACGGCGACGGTCGCGATCATCGAGCGGCTGGTCACAAATCGAATCGCTGGAAGGCCGCAGCCTGCCGACGGCGGCGATCATCGCCAACTTCACAGGTGGTGTGCTCCATGTCGAAGGAACGGCAGGCAAAGACACTATCAGCGTCCAGCAAACCAATCAGCAAATTTCGGTGAAAAATGTGTCGATCCTGGTCAACGGCCAACCCATGTCGTCCATCAGTGCCTCTGATGTGACACGGATCGAAGTCAACGGCGGCGGCGGAAACGACACCATTTCCTTGACACCAGGAGTTGGTCAGCAAGTCATCCTGATTTCCACCCTGCTGAATGGCGGAGCTGGCAACGACAAGATCACTGGCGGGGACGGCGATGATTCGATCCAAGGGGACGACGGTGCCGACGTCCTGTCGGGAAACGGTGGAAATGATTCGCTGTTAGGGGGAAACGGTAACGACAAGATCACTGGCGGGGACGGCAATGACTTGTTGCAAGGTGGACAAGGCAATGACCTGCTGTCTGGTGGCGCAGGATACGATGAAGCCGATTTCAGCCAAGCCACGGCTGGCGTGACGGTCAATCTTGCGACTGGCAAAGCAACCGGCGAAGGAACAGATAAACTCGACACCACCGAAATGGTCAGCGGCAGTGACTTCGCGGACAATATCGTCGGCAGCAAACTCGACAACTTGATTCATGGTCGAGCCGGTAACGACACGATTTCTGGAGGCGATGGTCGCGATGGTCTCTATGGTGACGAGGGTGATGATGTCCTGTCGGGTGACAATGGGGACGATTTACTGGAGGGCGACGCTGGGAATGACCGCCTTTATGGAGGTAATGGTTCAGACAGCATCGAAGCAGCGACAGGAGACAGCGCGTATGGCGGAGACGGTAACGACGTCATCGATTTAGGGTATCCGGGCGTTGCATTGGTCGATGGTGGTAACGGACACGATTGGCTGATAGCCGATGCCTGGGCCACCGAAGGCGGCTCGTCTGTTGTTTTGGCAAATGACCAAGCAGTGATTAACGGCCTGATGACGTCACTCATGAGTATCGAGGTTGGATACCTTTATGGCTCGGAGTCGAATGACACTCTGGATGCCTCACAGTTCTCCGGCTGGTGCCAGCTCGCAGGAAATAGTGGGGATGATGTCCTGAAGGCCGGTACCAACGGAGGACAACTCGCAGGCGGTTCCGGTAATGACAATCTTGAGAGCGGTGCCGGAAACGATACCCTTTATGGAGACGATGGCACCGACTGGATCTACGCCGGTAAAGGTGACAACGTCTACGGTGGCAACGGTAGCGACTGGATGTTTCTCGAAGAGCCGGGCGTCGCTTTTGTCGATGGCGGTGCAGCAACAATTTATGATACAGCAATTAATGATTACGTCGTAACACACGGTTCGACAGTTCTTTTGATGGATGACCGGGTGGAGATCGATGGCGTGGTGACATCGCTTAGAAGCATCGAAACTGTACGCATTGATGGCACGGAATCGAATGACATTCTGGACGCTTCCCAATTCTCCGGCTACAGCATTCTCTGTGGATCTGCTGGAGACGATATCCTGAAAGCCGGGTCAAACGATGGAAACCTCTATGGCGGCTCCGGTGATGACACTCTTGAGGGTGGCATCGGCGACGATTTTCTTCTTGGAAGTGATGGAAACGATTCCGTAGATGGCTCGGACGGGAATGACTATTTACAAGGTGACGAAGGTAACGACTACCTGAACGGTGGAAATGGAAACGACACTCTGAATGGCTCAGATGGAGTTGATACGGTGCAAGTCAGCCTCGGCAATGATCAGTACAACGACGTCGAGATTTACAAACTTTGAGATCCGAAGACGCCCGTACTGTTGTAGTAAAAAGCCGAGAACCACATCCCAGAGCCTGGAACGTCCGTGTGATGTTCCAGGCTCTTTTTGTTTTGAAATTTTACTGGGGTACGTTCCGGAAAATTGCGAATTCCGAGGTGTGGCAGGGGACTCACACGCAGCTCGCAACACCCAGAGATCTGTCTCGCTCAAGGGGTCGCGAAGAAGATGACATTGCTATCGAGAAGCATCAGTCACGCCACGGTAATGACCGATCGGATCGCAGAGCACGTTGCCATTCCACCGGATTGTCTGATGAGGTGCTCGGCATTTCACGGTCAGTGTGAGTCACTATTTTTGGCACGCATGTTTAGCTCGACTTTTGCCATCGACATCGGCGCCGACGACCTAATTTCACAGGACGTTCCATTTTCGCACTTGAGTTTTTGAACGACCGCTATTTGCACCGGGGGCTTAAAAAATCAAAACGCGATGAAAAAATCCCAAATTCCCGCCAAAGTGAATATAGGGGCAATGGCAAAAGTCGAGCTAAGAAGTGTTGTCCGGACCGAAATTGAACGCTCCGAGTCGAAAGATTTGGGGTGTTCTTCTCGTTTTCAGGATCAATGTCAGATGGAATCAGACAGGAACTGCAATCACGCTTTTCGAGCCAAGCTAACTGGTCACGGATAATTTCCAAATTTCTTGTCGGGCATTGGAGACGAATGGCGGTGAGAGGACATCGCAGTTCAAGCCGCATTCGTCAGGCCTGCTGCGGTGTGATTCACACACGTTTAATGAGGAGATTGGCTATGAAAACTCACGTTCGCAAATTGGTCGTGGCGGCAACAGCAGGTGTTGCGAGTCTATTGGGATTGATCTGCCAGGCCCAAGAGGTGCCGAAGACGCCCGCGAAAACGACTTACTCCTTGTGCGGTGGAGGCTGTAAGCGGAGCATGGAAGTCGTGGCCACGTTTGACGACGTTTACGCCGCCTGCGAAGCCGCCGCCAAGCTCCGTAAAACCCACGATTATGTCGGCATCCTTACCGGTAAACGCGTTGATCCGCTGTTGGCCCATCCGGCTTTTCAAAACGACCTCAAACCCAAATCCTGCTCGCTCGTCCGCAGGTCCATGTCCATTCGCTGCGGCCAATGGTCTTCAACGCCAATCCCGGCAGACGTCAAAAAGGCAGAAGAGATGGTTGTCGAACTCCGAAAGTCGAATCGAATTGCAGAGATCATCTACCACTTGCCGGACATTGAGTGATCGCTCTCTCTCAATGACAACAGCACGTTGCAGCAGACAACCAGACGCTCCGGCTTCTCTGAAAAGCCGGGGCGTCTTCGTACGTTGGATTACTTCCACTCGCGAGCGAATTGCTGGACGCGACGGCAGACGGAGTCGCTGATCGGCTGGTCGGCTGCGATGTCGTTGAGCCATGTGGATCGGGGATTGCGCCGGCCACGCAGGAAGTGGATCAGCACCTCACGCTCCGCTCGCAACTGCGGCGTCCACGGTTGCACTTCCCAATCCTTCATTCACTTTTGGCGGCGTGCCACAATCAGTCGGCTGATCCGCCTTCGGCTTTCTCATTTCTCAACTCCAATTCAAAGAATAATGTTCCCTTTCCGCTCCCAATTGAAATCCTTTCAAGGCTCTTGATCGAGATGGCACGCGGTTCGGAGTTGGGACGCGTGTATTTGCAGTTCGAGGGGCGCTTTGCCGGTCTGCCAGGGCATTAACGATTTTCCAAACGCCACCATGGCTGACTCCACTTCCGGCGACTCGACAATAGCCAGTTCCCCCCAATACAGCTCCCAAAACTGCTGTTGGAAATGTCGCACTTGCTCCACGTCGGCAGCCTGCGCCAGGCGATCCGCAGCCGTGCATGCCTGCCTGTAAAGTCCCCGACGAATTTTATTCTGTAAATCGAGATCATCCTTTGTGCTGTCAAGCCAGGCTTTTCCGCACTGACGCGCCAGTTCGAGTGATAACGTCCGCAGTTGATCATGCTCCTGAATGCTAGACCGTTTTTTCTCGATCGCATTCTGAAACTGCTTGACGACGTTCTTGACCGAATCATTTCCCGCGACCAGCAGCAAGTCACTGTCCAGTTGAAACTGCAATTTTACCTGTTCGGAAATTTGCGATTCCCTCGCCCTCGCATCAAGTACGGATTTGTCGAGGTACGCGATCCGTGAGGCCAACGAACAGACACGGCCATAAGCGACAAAAGACAACCCCAGCAAACGGCGTGATTCACTCAGCGAGATTTCCAGTTCGGATGTTGCGAGTTGGAGTTGCTGCTTGGCGGACTCGGCTTTTGTCTGAGCGACGATGGCGTTCTGACGCTCAATGTCCGCGGTTCGCCGTTCGGAGTTGATCCACACGGCGGCGATGCTCGAAACTACGGCGACCAAGGCCAGCGCTGCGGCACCGGACATGGCCCAAGCGCGGTGCTTGCGGACCCAGCGTGAGGCGGTGGTGAGCGGAGTGTCTCGTTGAGCGGTCACGGGTTCATCGGCGAGCCAGTCTTCGATGTCTTCGGCGAGGGCGGATGACGACGCGTAACGGTCCTCCGGACGCAAGGACATCGCCTTGAGGCAGACGGCCTCCAGCGGATTCGGGACGTGCGAAACAATCTCACGCGGTCGAGGGAAGTCTCCGTGCTGCACGCGCCGCAGAAGCTCTGTCGTCGACTGCCTCGGCGGTGCGGGAGCATTCCCGGCACCCCGTCGGCGAGGCTGAGCGGTGAATGGAGCCTGACCGGTCAGTAGGTGGTATAGCGTGGCTCCCAAGCTGTAGACGTCGGTGGTCGGGCCGAGTTGATCCAGCTTGCCCGCCGCTTGTTCGGGACTCATGTAGCTGGGCGTTCCGACCACCGAGCCTTGCTGCGTCTGCTCGACACCACTGCCCGAGGAGGGGACGAACGTCGCTTCCTCGGAATCCGCGAATCGGTCGTCCTTGCCCGAAGCTTTCGCCAAGCCCCAGTCCACGACGAGCGTCTCGCCGTACTTGCCCAGCATGATGTTGCCCGGCTTCAAGTCCCGGTGCAGCACGCCTCGGCTGTGTGCGTATTCAATGGCTTGGCACACGTCGATGAAACGGCCCAGCAGCTTGCGGAACTCGACCGAGGCGAACTGTTCGCTGGAGACGCGATGCTCGCGTTGGCCGGGTGCGGGCGCTGTCGCCGGAGCTTCCGGCGGTGAGACGCCGATGACCGTGGGGGAGTTGACGTCATCCCGTAGAGCAGGCGGCTCGCCTGCTTTCACAATCACAGGCGAGCCGCCCGTGCTACATGGGGCGTGAAACTTCTCGATGGCCTCCTTCAAACTGTCGCCGCGAATGAAACGCATGGCGTAGAACGGTCGGCCATCGCCGTAATGGCCCAAGCTGTAGACCGGCACGATCCCCGGATGCTCCAACCCACCGGTCACCTCGGCTTCACGCAAGAACCGTTCCCGATGCGACTCATCCCGCACATGCCGCGACTGAATCTCCTTGAGCGCGACCTCCCGATTCAGTTCCTGATCGAAGGCCAGGAACACCTCGCCAATCCCGCCCCGCGCGTGCGGTCGCAACACGCGAAACCGATCGGCACTGCCTGTTGCTCCGCCGTGATCCGCTGCGTTCGGACCTTGCGATCGCTGGGCATTCCGTGTGAATCGCCGCGCGGCGAGACTGGCGGCGACATCGGCATCCACGACACTCTGCCAGTCGATGTCCGCATCAATCACCGAACTGATCGACGCCAGACTGGCTGCCGGATCGTTGTCATGTCGCCGCACATGCTCATCGACCAGTGGTTCCAACAACTCACGTCGCGACGCCGACAAGTCACCGCGCTCCACCAGAATCTGTCCGAGCGGTTTGTCCTTCTGCGTCGTCCAGTCTCGCAGCGCTTCGATCAGCGCGTCACGGCCAATAAATTCCATCTGCAACGCGAGAATGCCGAACAACAAATTGCGATCCGCCCCGCGCGTACGTCGGGATCGTTGTGAATCACGACGTCGCTTGTCGGGCATTGATTCTGAAACGCAGCGCTGAATCTGCTGAGCGAACTGCGGAAACTTCACGAGGTAATCGCTGACCTGCG
Source organism: Planctomyces sp. (assembly GCA_031375695.1). GTDB lineage: Bacteria > Planctomycetota > Planctomycetia > Planctomycetales > Planctomycetaceae > SXKJ01. Next base: position 7,710 of record JANMIF010000504.1, on the reverse strand, counting down.
GTGTTTCACCCGCTTCAAGTCGATAGCCCAACTCCAGCGACAGCAACTCACAGAACAACGGGGCCTGCGATGCCTCTGGTATTGCCGTCAAGTACTCGTTCAGCTCCGGCCGCTGGTTGCCTCGGCAAGCCGCCTCGAAGCGATCCAGGATCTGTTCAAACTCGAAAAGTGTATTGAATCCTGGTGGCTGCTGACGGTCGGGCATCGTTGAGTCCTCATCATCGGCAATCTGTTTGCGGACAGCAGACAGACGGCGTCAAGACAGCGTACTTCCATTTCCAGCAGATCACTATTGGCGTCGAAGTGTGTGACATCAACAACCATCGCCAGACCGGACCGTTTTACGATTGCGACTCAGCCTGATTGTGATCGAACTCACGCTGCCAGCGACTTCGGATGAGGTTGAGCTTTCGTTCGACAGAACGGACTGACAAATTCAACGCCGCAGCCATGTCTTCGTTCGAGTCACCTTGCATCCGTCTGACGGCAATATCCCGCAACATGTCATCGGGAAGAGAATCGAGCAGCCGAACGTGTTCCTCGTTCATCACGGCCAGAAAGTCGGGCGTTGGCTCATCACTGACAATTTGGTCGATGCCACCCAGGGAAGAACTGGTCGCGGCGTTGAGAAAGACCGACTCGCCGCGCACCTCACCGCCGCCCCGTTTTTGCCGTGTCTGCTCGCGGATGTAATCGACGGTCTTCTGTCGTGTGAGATGCAGCAACAATCGCCAGAGATCATCTCGCCGCACATGCTCGGCGAATCGGCCACGGGTCGCACCCGCACACAGGCTCTTGAAGACCGACAGAGCGACGTCCTCCTCGTCGGCCACCCGCTTGGGCACTGTGGAAAGACGATGCTTCGCGACCTGCACCAGTCGATCAAAGTACAACGCCCACAAGTCGTCAGCGGCTTCACTCCGACCAGCCTTGAGATCGGCGAACAATCGTGAAATCGAAACGTCGTACACCGAATCGCTCATAACAGTTTCCTCGTGAGGCGGAATGGTAGCGTAACGGGAGAGACTCGCTACTTGTTGGTAACCTACGATGAGGGCCTGACGAGAGTCGTACAACTGAGGCGGCCTAGTGGACGACCTTCGCAGAACTGGAGTCGGATGCTTGCAAGGTGGGGCACGAGTTCCTGCAGTTTTTAATGGAGCAGGCCAACACTGCAGACCCAGCCGGTTCCGGACGGAGACTTACCGATGCCACCGACACCAATCATCTAACCAAATTCAAAAAATGCGTCGTGCCAACGCAGCAATGTGCCAGATGTCCTGACCGGCACAGTCCTGTGCGAATGGGGACGGGCGCTTGCATCCTTAAGATCGCCGAATCATTCTTGCAGGGCACTAAATTGTTTTCCTTTGACGAGTGAGCGAAATGACCGTCCGACAAACCATCACATTCTGCCTCCTATTGACCGCGGCACCCTCGTTTGCGGCCGAGATCGACTTTGCGCATGAGATCGTGCCCGTGCTCAAGCAGCACTGTGGGAAGTGTCATTCCGGAGACCAAAAGAAAGGTGGACTGTCGCTCAACACGCGCGAGACGACTTTGTTCGGTGGCGAATCGGGCAAAGTGGTCGTTTCGGGGAAGAGTGCCGAGAGCGAACTTTTCAAGCGGCTGACGAGTGACGATCCCGATGTGCGGATGCCGCCCGAAGGACCGCGTGTTCCGGCTGAGAAGGTGGCGCTTCTGAAGGCGTGGATCGACGCTGGCTTACCGTGGGAACGCGGCTTCACGTTTGGGGCACGTCCGTATGAACCGCCTCTCAAGCCGAGACGGCCAGAGTTGCCAGCGGCGATTGATGGGCGGACTCATCCGGTAGATCGGGTGATCGACGCGCATCTCGTGGCGAAGCAGACCCCGCGACCGAAGGCCATCGACGACGCGACCTTCGCGCGGCGGGTTCATCTCGATTTGATCGGACTTCTGCCGGAGCCGGAGGAACTCGACAAATTCCTCGCGGACCAAGCGACTGACAAACGGACACGGCTCGTGCGCGATATCCTGAGTCGCGACATCGAGTACGCCGAACATTGGCTCACGTTTTGGAACGATCTGTTGCGGAACGATTACATCGGGACCGGCTTCATCACCGGCGGTCGGAAGCAGATTACGAAGTGGCTGTATCAGGCTCTCGTCACGAACAAACCGTACGATCAATTCGCGAGAGAACTGATTGCCCCGCCGACTCAAGAGAGCGTTGGCTTCGGTGAAGGGATTCGCTGGCGTGGTGAGGTCAGTGCGGGGCAGTCGGTTGAGATTCAGTTTGCTCAGAGCGTCGGGCAGTCGTTCCTGGGGATCAACTTGAAGTGTGCGTCGTGTCACGACAGCTTCATCGACCGCTGGACTCTCGATGAATCGTATGGCCTGGCCGCCGTCTTCTCGCAGCGCCCGCTGGAGATTCACCGCTGTGACAAGCCCGTCGGCAAACAAGCTCAGGCGGCATGGCTCTTCCCTGAACTTGGCCAGATTGACGCGAAGGCTCCGCAGCCTGAACGGCTCAAGCAACTCGCGGCTCTGATGACGCATCCGGAGAACGGCCGCTTCCCGCGCACGATCGTGAACCGTTTGTGGCACCGGCTCATGGGACGCGGACTTGTGCATCCGACCGACGCCATGCAGACCGAACCGTGGAATATCGACCTGCTCGATCATCTCGCCGCCGATCTTGTCGAAAAGCAGTATAACCTCAAACAAACGCTGGAGTTGATCGTCACGTCGCAGGCGTATCAATCGCAGACTCAGGTGGTCACGCAGACAACCGACGACGCGGGTTACGTGTACGCGGGACCGAGAGCGAAGCGGCTGACGGCCGAACAATTTATGGACGCGGTCTGGCAACTGACGGATGCCGCGCCGACCCGCTACGACGCGCAGATCATTCGTGGCAAACCAGCCAGCGATGGAACAAACCAAGCGCCTTTAACCGGCAAGTGGATTTGGGGCTACGCCGCTGCCGAAGCGTCTCCCGCCAACGAAGCTTTCGCGTTCAAGACCACTTGGAAATTGGACGCCGCTCCGCAACATGCCGTCGCCGTCATCACCTGCGACAACAGTTTTGTCTTCACGATCAACGGAGCGCGGATTGAGACGGGTGACAACTGGGAACAGCCACAAGCGATCCTGATCACGAACCGATTGAAGGCTGGTCCCAACGAGATCGTCATCATCGGCAAGAACGGCGGTGAGGGTCCGAATCCCGCCGGATTATTCTGCGAGCTGCAAGTCCGCATGTCTGACGGGCAAACTCTCTCGCTCGGCACGGACGAAACTTGGACCTATTCAAAATCGCTGCCCGATGGGAACGGCAAGTTCAAGAAACCACCGGAAGACTGGGAATCAGCGGTCCTCGTCGCGAATCCGGCCGTCTGGACGACACCGCTCGATCCCGTGATCGGCTCGCTGCTGACGCAAGCAACTCAGTCGGGCAACCTCATAGTTCGAGCGGCCCTCGTGAAATGCGACTACCTGATGAAGTCGCTTGGTCGCCCGAACCGCGATCAAATTGTCAGCGTCCGCCCAGAGATGCTCACTACGCTCGAAGCCATTGACTTATCAAACGGACAGACGTTGGCGGACAACTTGAATCGTGGAGCCTCTCGACTGCTCGCCCGAAAATGGGACTCGCCCGAACATTTCGCAAAGTGGCTCTGGCGTCACGCCATCAGCCGCGACCCGACGTCTCAAGAACTGGAGGCTCTCACTGCGGCCCTCGGTGATAAACTGACTGATCAAGGCATCGAAGACGTTTTGTGGTCGGCGGTCATGTTGCCCGAGTTTCAATTAGTGAGATGAGTGAACCGTAGGAAGGGCACTCTTGCCAGTCCGCTGTTCAACACCAAATCCGGACGGGCAAGAGTGCCCATCCTACGGAGGCCGCATTATGCACGAATCACGACGCACGTTTCTGCAACAACTAGCCGCCGCCAGCACCGCCGCGTTGATGACCGGCGAGCCGCGGTTGCTCACAGCCGCCCCGTCGGGTGAGACGATCGCTCAGCCCAAACCAACGGCCGACGCCTGCATTCTGCTCTGGATGGGTGGTGGCATGGGTGCTCCCGACACTTGGGATCCAAAAACGTATTTGCCGTTTGAGGTCGGACTGCCGATCGACCGTGTGCTCAGCACGTTTCCCGCGATCGACACGGTTGTTGACAACATCAAGATCACGGAAGGAATGGAAAACCTCGCGAAGATCATGGATCGCGCGACGCTGGTCCGCTCGCATGTGCAGCCAGACTTGGGAAGCATCCTGCACTCGCGGCATCAGTATCACTGGCACACCGGGTATGTGCCGCCTCAGACGGTTGCGTGCCCACATCTCGGAGCGTGGATGGCGCGAGTGCTTGGTCCTCGCAATCCCGTCATTCCGCCGTTCATCAACATTGGGCAACGGCTCGAAGGTGTCGGCGAGCAGGAAGAACTGAAAGCCTTCACGACGGCAGGATTCTTCGGTTCCGAGTTCGGGCCGATGAACTTGCCATTCGCCGAAGAGGCCGCTCAATCGGTGAAGCCGCCGAAAGGGATGGTCCCCGACCGCTTCGAGAACCGCTACCGGCTCTATCAAAAACTGATCGACCGCACACCGCAGCGAGAAGTCCTCAGCGATCATCAGCGCGAGTCGATGGTCCGCGCGATGGACAAGGCTCATCGGCTGCTCAGTTCCCCCGAACGAACTGCGTTTGATATCTCTCAAGAACCGAAGGAAAGCTACGAGAAGTACGACACTGGCCGGTTCGGTCGCGGCTGTTTGTTGGCGCGACGGCTGGTCGAATCGGGGGCGAGGTTCATCGAAGTGACTACCGAATATGTCCCGTTCTTCAATTGGGACACACACGCCAACGGCCACACGACGCTGGCCGACATGAAGAAGCAAATTGACCGGCCGATCACGCAGTTGGTTCTCGATTTGGAATCGCGCGGGTTGCTGGATCGAACGCTGATCATCATCGCCAGCGAGTTCAGCCGCGACATGATGATCGAAGGCAAACCCGGCTCAAACGCCAACGACCAGACGACCGAGAAAGTCGATGCCTTCCAGGAGCTGAAGCACTATGGTCTGCATCGCCACTTCACGGGAGGCTCGTCCGTCGTGATGTTCGGCGGTGGCATGAAACGCGGCTTCTTGTACGGCAAGACGAATCCTGAACGGCCATGTGTCGCGATCGAGAACCCCGTCAGCGTCTCAGACCTTCACGCCACGATCTTCACCGCCATGGGCATCAGCCCCAAAACCGCCTTCGATGTTGAGAAACGCCCCTTCTACGCGACGGAAGACGGCACGGGTAAAGCCGTGACGGAACTGTTCGCATGAAAGCTGCGGATCGCAACGACCACACCTCGTCCATTTTTCGGAGTCTGCCATGAGTTCTCTATCCCGCCGTGATTTTCTCATCGCGTCGATGTCGAGCGGCGCGATGGCCTTGTCATCTATGACCGACGGGGCGGAGACGGCGGAGCCGATCATCGACATTCATCAGCACACAAACTATCGGCAGCGAGATGCCGCGCAATTGATCGCTCATCAAAAAGCGATGGGGGTGACGCAGACAATCCTGTTGCCGGCGGGGACAGCGGTCAGCCGAGCTTCGACCGCCGACGGGAAACACAATGGGCTAGGAGGCGTCGGGGCCGGGGGGAATGAATCGGTGTTGGCGTTGGCTCGGCAGTATCCGAAAGAGTATTTCTTCGGCGCAAACGAAGTGACCGATCTGCCGGAGGCTCGCAAGGAAATCGCCAAGTATCTGGACCTCGGCGGGATCATCATCGGCGAGCAGAAGTTTGGCGTGGAATGCGACTCGGCGGAGAGCCAAGAACTGTATGCCCTCGCAGCTGAGTATCGAGTGCCGATCCTGATGCACTTTCAACACGGTACCTACAACCGCAGCTTCGAGCGGCTGCCCAAGATGCTCGAAAAGTTTCCGAAGACGACGTTCATTGGACACGCTCAAACGATGTGGGCCAACATCGACAAGAATCACAGCGATCAGACGGTGCTTTATCCGAAGGGCAAAGTGACGCCGGGGGGTTTGACCGATCGGTATTTGGCCGATTACCCGAACATGTTCGCCGACATGTCAGCCGGCTCGGGGTTGAACGCGCTGACTCGCGACGAAGATCACACGCGCGGGTTTCTTGATCGGCATCAGAACAAAATCCTCTACGGCAGCGACTGCGCCGACTCCGAAGGGACCGGTGCCAAGTGCCAAGGTTCGCAAACAATCGCCGCCATCCGGAAGCTGGCTCCCAACAAAGCCGCCGAGCGGAAGATTCTGTATGAGAATGCGAAGACGCTGTTTCGCTTTGGCAGCTAACAGAGTCGGCCGCAGATGAAATAAAACAATCATCACCAGGAATTTACGCGATGAGATGGCACATGAGATTGATACTGATCGCGATGTGTTTTGCGATCGGCTTCCCGGCGACGTACACGCTGGCGGATGACAACTTTCAATTCCGCGTCGAGTCGAACTTGCGGGCTGGAGTGGCCAAGGTGGATATCACTCCGCCGGCCGATATGCCGGTCGTTGGGCATGTGCGGCCGACGAATGGAGTTCGCGATCCAATTCGCGCCGGCGTGTTGTTGCTGGCCAATGAGCACACCCAGGCGGCGATTGTCACGCTCGATTTGATCAGCGCGTCGAGCGAGATGGTCGCCGCTCTGCGGGATGTGGTTGCTCAGAAGACCGAGATGCCTCGCGAGAACATTCTTGTGGCGGCATCGCACAATCATTCGGGTCCGGGCTGGTCGCGCGAGTCGGCCTGGAGCCGCGAGATGGTTGCCAAGATTGGCGCGGCGACGGCCGAGGCCGTCAAAGAGATGCGACCGGTGACGGTCGGCTATGGCGAGGATCGAATTGACTTCAATATCAACCGCCGCAAAGTCATCAATGGCCGAGCGGTCGTGCGGCTCAATCCCGATGGCCCGTGCGATCATCGCGTTAAGGTGTTGCGGTTCGACGACGGCCGGACGCTGGAACCGATGACGGTGCTCATGCACGCTGTTTGTCATCCCTGCGTTTTCACTTGGGGCGACAAGCTCACACCGCCGCATCCGAACGGCTTTCCGAAGATCAGCGCCGACTTTCCCGGCGAGGCGCAGACGTTTGTCGAGATGGTTTACGGATCGAAGACGCACGCGATGTTCCTGCAAGGTTGCGCGGGCGACATCCGGCCGAACCTGCCCGGTGAGCCGTATCGTTGTGGTGACGAGGCTGACATCAAATGGACTGGCCGCAGTCTCGGCTGTGCAGTCGTCCGAGCTGCCGACCGCAGCATCGTGCGAGAGGAACTGGCGAAGCGGAAGTCGATCTATTCACTCAGGTGCGCATCGAGCGTCATTCAACTTCCCGGCAAGAAAGAGAAGTTGGCCTGCGAGATGCAGGCTCTGCGCATCGGCCCGTTTCTGCTGCTGACGATCCCTGGCGAGCCGATGGTCGAGTATGGTTTGCAGATCGAAAAACGAATCGCCGACCGAGCGATCCCGATCGTGATCGGCTACGCGAACGGACATCTCGGCTACATCTGCACTCACGAGTCGTACAAGTCGGGAGGTTACGAACCCAACTCGTCGCCGCTGCTGCCCGAAGCGAAAGACTTGATCCTTGATGAAGCCGGCCGTCTCGCCGATAAAGTACTGGCCGATGTGTTCGAGTCGTTCAAGCCGACGACCAAGTAATCTCAGTCGCGGGAGCGACT
>JANMIF010000456.1:0-1576 GCA_031375695.1 Planctomyces sp. | reverse complement strand
AACCACGACCACACCATCGACTTCGAGGGCCACAACTATCAAATCGCCTCCACTCTGCGCAAAACCGTCACCCTCATCCATCATCCCCGTCGCCGCTTCTGGGTTCTTGAGCATCCTCCAACGCACATTTGGCCCGCCATTCTAGCCCATTTTACCCTGTAAACACCTGTCCGGTTTTGTTCCGGCAAGAAATCCGGTTTTGAACCGTCGCCGACATATCACAACTGTTTCAGTGACGAGTCGGCAGAGTTAGTGGACAAATACGTCAAAGGGCAGGAATTCCCGGTCGTTGTCATCGAAGGATTTCCGCGAGACTTGGAAATGAGCGATTGGCGGAACGATGGCGAAACGGAAGCTGAAAAACGGATGTGGAAGGCGCGGCGAGAACTCTATCTCTGTTGCAGTCGCTCGACTTGCTTCCTGCATTTCATTCACCAGCCTGGCGATGAAAGCTCAAACGTCAGCGGGCCTGCGAGTGAGGTTGCCGAATTGGTCGCACAACTCTCGCAGCCCGAAAATCACGACGATGTCTGCCGTCGGATATGGAGTCTCGGATTTCGGTCGTCCGGGATCACCCGAACGGTTCCGACCTACACCGAAGCCGAAACGAGTGTAGCGGAGCCTCCGCCAGACTTGAAGTCGGTGATGATGAATCGCCCGGTGACTGCCAAAGCTCTTGCTGCTGCGCTCGGTTTGCAGGTGAGCGTGCTCATCGAACCGTTGTCAGCACTTCGATTCACGCTCAGGACGGTGAAAGACATCATCCCCGATTCGACTGCCAAGGAATTGGCGCTCAAGTTCGGCACGATTCTCGAAATCACAGACGCAGGAGGCGAGATTCCTCCGCAGTCCGGCGGCGGAATGCCAAGCGGCAATCAACCTGACAATCCTGAAGAAGTCGGCAGTACGCGCCAACCTGAGCTTCCGACTCCGCCAGCTCCGCCGCGCGAGGGAGTCAATGAGTTTGAAGAGGCACTGATTCAGTTCGCGAAGTCTTGGGAGTTCAAACAGCACAACGCAAAAGTTGGCCGTTACCTCGCGCTCTTATCTTGGTTGCTTGGTCGAAAAGTTGAACTGCGTGATGTCCTGCTTCGATATGACCGTGGAAACCGAAAGTATTTTGCGACATCGAAAGAAGAAGTTGATCGCTTTGCCAATGCAGCCAACGCCAAGCGAATTCCAGCGAGTGATCTTTGGGCGCTGACCACGACTTCAACCGACCTGAAACTCAGCGTCCTCAACGACGTGATGCACGGCATCGGAATCTCACTGCCCGCACGGCAGGAAGTCCTGCGTGAGTTCTGATTCCGCTCGCCGAATTCAGCGATCCATTTGAGCACAGCATCGTGCGGGCGATGACGTAAAACGCGCTCGCAACATCGTAACTGCCGGATAAACTCAGCGCATGGCCACCACGACTCAACCCACGGAGACAGTCGAGCAGCGCATTGCCGCGCTCGAAAAAGAGTTTACCGAACTGCGCGCGCAAGTGCTCGGCTTGAAGCCCCGCGAGAAGGACTGGCGGCGCACTGTCGGCATGATGCCCGACGACGAAATCTCCCGCAGCGCAGCGGAG
>JANMIF010000442.1:0-1712 GCA_031375695.1 Planctomyces sp. | reverse complement strand
CCAATGACGTTCGGCTTCGCGAACGGCATGCAGGTCGAAGTTCAGTAAGAAACGGTGCGTCCGGAGATTGTCATCGGCCAGTTCCTGCGTGCCCACGGCAAGCTGCCCGTAAATCCCCATGTCGCGAAGCAACTCAGGTTCATTTCGTAAGTCAGAAACGCGAGCGAGCCGTACCCAGATTCCGTGAGCGGATTGCTCGTGAATCCACTGACGCAGTTCCTCAACAGGCAGGTCTTGGTTTTTCGGCCAAAGCTCATCGGCGATGACCACGATGCGTTCGATCGTCACGATCTTTTGTTCGACGAGCAGGAAGTTGAGTTGCATGCTCCCTGTCCCGGCAGCGTCCTGCCAGTATTGCTGATGACGTACGAGGGCCACGGAGCGGTAGTTGAAGACGGTGGTTTCACGCAGTAGTCGCTCATAGGCGATGCGCCAAGTTTCCGTTTCCGAAAAGACGATCAAACCTTGGCCCAGCAACGCGCAGCACGTCACCATCTCGTCGAGGCTCCGCAACGCCAGTTCTCGAAACGTAACGTTTCGGCGTTGGCTGATGCGCAACATCTGCTGCGACATCCGCTGGTATCTATCGAAGACTTCAGCGTCCTGTGAGAGATGGAACGGCGTGTTGAGAAGACCAATGGCACACTCGTCGTCAACGGCCTTCCGAGAGAGAATAAATCCGACGACGAAGGTGAGCATGTTTCCCAGCCAGAGAGTCTGGAGCCATGTGGTGCCGATCCAGGCGACAACAAAAGTGCCGCTGATCCCCGTGGTCACGGCAATTGCCGGCACAAGGTTTTTGAGTCGATGTGTTTTGTCGCGGAGCATGGCCTGACGGTACGACAGAAACGACTTTGCGGCAAGCAAATCAAAAAAGGTCAGTGATCACGGCGGGTTGGCTGAAGTGCTCGACATCACAATGAGCTGAACCCACAAAAAACCGCATTCAGGAAACAGTCACTCGCCGGGCAAGCCCGTCGCGGCCATGAACCTGTGGGGCCTGCTGTTTCTGAATGTCCTTGTGCGAGCGGTGCATTCGTGGCAGATTCGTTGTGCTCGGTGAAGCGGAGGCAGGCTCTGCGGGGACGCAACCTGACCGAGGAATAGCCGAGTCGACGCGTCGAAGTAACTCGACACGCGATGGCCGGAGTGGAACGGTTCTTGGAACTGCTTCACTCCGGCCTGTTTTGTTGGTTCTCAGCGAAGGTTCGCCTCGCGGTCAGGCATGATCTTTCGACCGCACTCCCTGCGCCAGACTCGCCCCAACAACTCCGATGCGAGCCATGCCTCAGAAAATCCAATGCGCATCAATGAGGCGCAGCCAGCTTTCGATCCAATACAGCAGCGTCGCTGATAACGGTTATCGGTGCTGACCGACGAACGCTGCGTGGGACAGCAAACAATGCAACGCGGCTTGATATTCGGCGGCGTCAAGGAGACTTTGAATCGTTTCGAGGACTTCGGTATCGAGCACACTCCAGATACCAACCGTGTGGCGATCGTGGTGGTGACGTAGCCGATTCAAAAAACGATCGACCGATTCGGTTTCAGGCTGAAACCCTTTGAGTCCGTCGCGATCAATCCAACCCAGGTATGCGTGCTTCATACGTTCTTGGATAGCACGATTTTTTCAGTCAAGCAAGCGGCTAGGAATCGGTGGTTCGTCCTGTGTTGAGGGGGCTTGATGCGGTGGTGGGACGGCTTGATTTCGG
>JANMIF010000341.1:0-8029 GCA_031375695.1 Planctomyces sp. | reverse complement strand
CTTGCTGATCGAGTCCACGATCTCGGCCGACGAGACCGCGAAGCCCAGACGCCAGCCGCTCATGCTGTAGCTTTTGCTGAACGTGTACGCGGCCACGCACTGCTCCATCATGCCGGGCTGAGCCAGCAGCGAATGATGCTTCCCCTTCCAAACCATGTGGCAATACGGCTCGTCGCTGAGCACCGCGATGTTCTTGCCGCGGATCAGGTCGGCGATCTCGCGGAGGTCTTGCTCGGTCTGCACGCCGCCGGTCGGATTGTGCGGTGAGTTCAAAAAGATCGCCTTCGGTTTCGGATCGTCGCGCAGAAACGCTTCGATGTCCGCGATCGCCGGACGGAAGCCGTTCGATTGCTTGAGCGGTTTGAAGACCGCGCGAGCACCTCGTCGCAGAATGTTCGGCGTGTACGTCGGGAAGTAAGGGCTGAAGACGAGCACTCCGTCGTTCGGATCGAGAAACGCTTCGCAGAAGAATTGCTCAAACACCTTCGCTCCCGGCCCGACCACGACGTTCTTGGCTTCGGCCGGGATGCCGAACTCTTCACGCACGAACTTCGCCGCCGCGTCACGGAACTCCGGCAGTCCGGGTGAAGGGCAGTAATGCGACTGATTGTTCGCGATCGCTTGTGTGCCGCTCAACTTGGCCGAGGCGGTGCTGTCGAACGGGCTGTCGCCGATTTCGAGTTCGACGACGTCCTTGCCTTTGGCCTTCAATGCCTTGGCGACGGCCAGCACGGTGAAGGCGGTTTCGACGGTGAGTGACTTCGTGAATTGGCTGAGTTGAAGAGACACGGACGAGGCTCCTATTGGTGTGACGGACAGTGAGCCGGACTGACGCCATCCGGCTCGCCAAATCATTCTTTGGTTGCGGTCGGTTTTTTCGCGGGCAACGGACGGCGAGCGGGGTTCTCGGCGGCGTTGGCTTCGTCGTCGATCTTTTTGAGTTCGAGGAGTTCGGTGCGGACGGTGTCGAGTTTTTCGACACTCAAGTGACGCTCGATCAGGTCGGCGCTTTCCTTGCAGAGTTTTTCGATCTTCTTTTCGAGGGCTTTGTTCTTGGCGGCTTGCGCTTGTTTCAGCGTGGCGGCTTTGATCGCGTCGAGTAGCGTTTGAAAGTATTTGCCGTTCGGTTGTTGGTCCATTTCGGCGAGGGTTTCGGTGAATCGTGGCCAGTCGGCGGCACGCGCAGCAGCTTTGGCTCGGCCAGTGAACAACGCGCGGCGAGCGATCGTGTCGATGAACTCGGCTCGCAACAGCTCCAAGCGGCTTTCAATATGCAGCCGCAACGAGTCATCCGGGAGTTCGACAGAAGACAACGGATTCAGCCCGGGAATGTACGGGAATCGGCCGAGCAAACTGCCGCCGCTGGAAACATACAACCAGATCAGCGGCTTTTCGGGATTGAGCGGGATCGTCACTTGGCCGCGTCGATCGGTAACGTGACTGGCGACCGGCTCAAACTTCGGCACCAATGCTGGCGGTTCGGGAGGTTTGTTCTCGGTGCTCGCGTCTTTGTTCTCTGTCGCGACTTTGTCGTCCGAACTGGCAGCAGCAGTGGGAACATTCGGATCGGGCGGCAGCGGCGGAACCATCCGTCGCTCATACACCTTGACTTGATAACCAGTGAGCGGCTTGGTCGGGTTATTGTGCGGCGTGATCTTTAGTTTGGTTTCGGTGAATGTCGGCCGCACGCCGATCGCCCAGCTTTCCATACGCTTGTTGTTCTTGCCCAACGGCAATGACAGCCCGGTGTACACGGCTCCTTTGCCAACCGCTCGTTCGGCCGATTGAGCCTCGACGTAAGTCCACGGCACAAACTGCACCTTGGTGATTTCGCGAGCTTTGTTGTAATTCAGAAAGACCGGCTGAAAGAACGCTCCGGCCGCCCATTGTTCGGCGGATGGGTCGCCCGGCGGGAATTCGCCGGCGCGGATGCGGACGGTCGCGGTCTTGCTCGCTTCGACCGCTTCAATGAAAACCAGCGGATGAAACAGATCGTGCAAGACCGCTCCGAGTTGGGTGCTCAGGGTGCGGCGATCGGTCGCCAATCGCGAGGCGGGAGCGCAGACTTGGCCGGTCAGCCGATCCCATTCGCGCCCCGACAACCTCCAGCCACCGCCATAGGCCGACACCGTCAGGACTAACAACTTGTCAGTCGATTTGTCCGGCACATGAGATTCCACAATCGCCGCGGTCAGTCGCGACAAACCCGCTGGTCCGACCGGGCTGAGCCACAGGTTTTCTTCGATCGTAGCCTCCCACATTTGGGCGTATGTCCGATCGACCCACACGGTCAACTTCTCCAAGACCTCGCGACGTACCGCGATTGGCAACGTTGCGTCTTGTTCAAAAGCCACGGAAATGTGAATCCGATACGGCTGCAACTCCATCGGAATCGGCGGGGGGGCGGCGGGGGGTTTGTCAGACTTTGGGCTTGTCGATGTCGCGGCGGTGTCGATTGTTGACACTGTTGCCGGAGCGGTAACAGCCGACGGATCGGCCATCGGCGGGGCAGACGGTTTCGCCGTCGACGTGTCGGCAGCGACCGAAGTCCGCCCCAAACAAGACAGCACGACAATCAACAGCGCGACGCTGGGCTTTGTTGTATAACGCCTTCGGCGTAAACCGCTGTCCGATTTCGGTTGAGTGAGCACCATTCCAGAATTCATGTTACGCCACCCATCACAATCCAAAGCGGTGCTGACACACCACACTCTAAAGTTCCAAAGTGATGCAATCCAAAGTCAATCGGTCGGATACCACGGCGCGGTGATCCACGAATCGACGTCTTGATATGGGTGTAACGGGACGTCGGGGATGCCACGGACTGTTTGGCGGAAGACCATCGCATCGTCGATTTCCCACAACGGGATGAGCTGCACGGTTTCGGCGATTTGGCGATGCATTTCTTGCAGCGTGGCGGTTGTCGTCGGCCAATCGGCAGTGCGGTCGAGGTTGATCAAACCTTGCCGCAGCCAATCGGGGAGATATTTCACTGTCTCCAGTCGGGCGACTTTGTCGAGCGACAACAGCGGCCACAGTTCCAGCATCGGTTCGGTCATGCGCATCGTGCGATAGGCGATATCCCAAGCGACCGGTTCGCTCCCCTCTTCGTTTACGGCAGGTTGAGCTTGCCCCGCCGCGTCGTTTTGCGCTACGAGCACGTCTTGCCCTGATGCTCCGGCGACTTGGTTTTCACCGGCCGGTGTCGCGCCTTGAGTGATGAGTTCTACCGGGATATCGATTCGCTTCCATTCGTCGACCAACCGTTGTGCGGCGGCCAGACAGATTTGATCCGGTTCGCAGATCAATCGCAGCTTCGGCAATGTTCCGCCGAGTGATTTTTTCGCCGCGACCGACAGCGCGAACGCCAGATATGGATCGGCTTCGCGCGGCGCGACGACCGAGTTGTACGCCGCCAACTTCGTGCTCCACGGTGCCGAGACGACTCTACCGCGATCCGGCTGACTGCGGCTGTATAGTGTCACGACCGCTTTCCGCCATTCGGAATCGCGGCTGAGATTCTGAAACGATCGAAGCTGCGTATCCGTCATCGACAGGCCGCTCCAGACGAGTTCGAGTTTGCGATCATTATAAGTCAGGCCGCTTTCCGGGGAGGGCATTTTCGCCGGAACGTTCGCTTTCGGCACCGTTTCGCTGATCGTCCGCAATGTCAGGTCATGCAACACGACTTCGCGCAACACCAGCGATCGATCGAGGCTGTACATCATTGCCCGACGCAATTCCGAAACGCGGAGCGCTTTGCTCTGCGGATTGAATTGCAAGAAGTGAGTCTGTGGGACGGAGTATTTGCGGACGAAGAACCGGCCGTCCTTTTGCAGGTTGTCTAACAGCCAGACCGGAAAGTTGGGGAGCATCGACACTTCGCCACGCAGCAAGCCCTGCACCGCCTTTTCCTGAGTCTGATAAGTGAGTTCGGTGAGTTCCGCAAGATGCCGCTGCAACGTCCGATCGGATTCTGGAACGACGCGGCGGAATGTGGTCGCGCGATCGGTCTTCATGTGAATGCGATAACGCTGATCTAACTCCGCGCTGCTGGCTTCATCAAAGCCAAGTGGCATCGCGAAGAGTGCTTCCGTGCGAACTGGGATTCGTGAGAACTTCACTCCGAATTCAAACGGACCGCGAACTTCCACGCCGTCCACGAAACTGGCCAGTCGTTCGTCGAAGTGCGGCGACTCGGGCCGCAACCGTTCCAGCAACGAAGACACCGCCCCCGAAGCTGTCACGATCGGATGTGTCTCGGATGGTGAGCGATTTGTGCGGAGGGTGAACACGGCTTGCCGGCCGAGATCCGTCGGTTCCCAGCCTTCCAGATATCGCGACCGATATTTCGCGCCGCCGTCGATCCGAATCGGATCAAATAGGGGCAACCGCACCAGTCTTTCGCGACGGCGGATCGCTTCCGTTTCAAACGGATAGTCGTTGGGCGGGACCGTCACGACGCCAACTTTCAACGTCTGCCAGCGCACTCCAAATTGACGATGTTGCGTTTTCAAATTGGGAGTGGCTGGCCAAATCAGAGCCGCCTCGTCCGCCAGCAATGCCGCTTGATCGTGCTTGTTCGCGGCCGCCGCTTGAGTCGCCAAGGCGAGAATTTGATTCGTCTCTGAGGTCAATCGCTCTTTCCATCTCGCACCATCTGGATGATCCGCCTCAAGCTTCAGCAGCCGAGCCAAGTGAAACCGCGCCTGCCGAAAATCACGAGCGGCCACGGTCGGTTCGATCAGCGAATCGGTGATTCGGCCCAATTCTTTTTGGCATTTGATACGGTCATCACCCATCGTGGGATAACGCTTTGTTTGGTCTTTCGAGTTGATCGATTCCATCACTCGCCCGTGCATCTGCTCCAACAACGAATACGCTTGCTCTTTTTCCCCGGCTGCGAATTTGACTTGAGCATCAACCAGCAACAGCCGATTGAAACGTTCGTCATACCCCGGCCACCCAGCCGAAGTTCGATTCTGGACCAGCAGCAGTTCGTAGGCGTCTTCCAGCTCTTTCTTGTCGAGCAACCGATCCGTGGCGAGCAACATTAAATCTTCATGGTGGATGATTTCTTTGACGAACTTTTCCACATTGATCGTGAATCCATCACTGTCCTCCTCTTCCGCGAGCTTGGTGGAATCTGGGAGATTAATCGCGATCGTTTCCAACTTGGCAAGTTGTTTCGTCTTTTCTTCGTTCGCTTGCCGCACGCGAGCGGCGTAATCCTCAGCCGATTCCCCCGGCAGTTTTTTCGGCGACGGAGCCTTCAAGAATTCTTCGCGACGAGCTTTCATCGTCACCATGGTGTTCGGCCGAGGCTGCACTGGTTTCACGACCAGCACATCATCGTTCTTCAACACCACCCAATCAGCTGGCGGCTTCGTCAACAGATCCCCCTTGGTCGGGAGATTGCGAAACATCTCGTCCCGTTTGGGCAACGGCACGGCCGTCGATTGATCTTTCTTGTCCCCCTCCGACTTCGGTTTTGCAGTCGGCTCGGCGGGAGTCTCCGGCTTGTCCTTTTCATTCTGAGCAGTCGCGGCTGAAACGCAGATCAGGCTGCAGGCCAACGCCATCAGAATCGTCCACAGCTTTTTTCGCCAATCAAACACAACCAAGCTCCTCAAACAGACCGACTGCGCGACACAGATCACACTAACCCGAAGCACCAACTAGGGCGCGCGTTTCACGGGACTTCCAATTCGTCATCTTGAGAACGCTCGCCCTAGTTGGCGCTTCGGGTTAGTGTGTTGAACCAAAGCATCGCAACTCGTGGCATAGTATGGCAGCCACTGCGAGACTCTGGCAACGAATGTCGGAAAGGTGATCACGGTATGACCGAATGGCGAACCGCTCAGCTTCGCGTGCTCGCGGCTTACGATCCGCAGCGATTTCGCGCAGCGGCTAGCGAATGGGCCGACCTGCTCGGCTCACATTTAGACGCTGTCACAAATCGCGAAACTCCGGTACTCAATTGGGCCGATCCCGCCACCAATATCGCCGAGGCCGAACGTTGGTTGAATTGGCAAGGTTCCGAGCCCTCCACCCAGTTCGCCAACATCGTGCGGCAGATGCTCGCCCGCGGTCACAACCTGCATCATCCGCATTACATCGGACATCAAGTCCCCGCGCCAGTGCCGATCGCGGGACTGTTCGATGCTGTTGGAGCGGTCACGAATCAAGTGATGGCGATTTACGAAATGGGCCCGTGGGCAACCGCCGTCGAGCGTGCGTTGATCAATCGGCTCGGCGAACAGATCGGCTGGAAACGTGATGAGTTCGCCGGACTGGTGACTCATGGTGGATCGCTCGGAAATCTGACCGGGTTGCTGACAGCGCGGAATGTGAAACTTGGCGAATCGTGGGAATGCGGTGTTGGGGACAGTGTGAGTCAAGCGACGCTGGGGGCGTTGAATGCGAGCCGCGGGAGTGATTCGCCTACTGGGCAGCCGACAATCATCGTGCAAGGTGATGCTCATTATTCCGTCGCGCGAGCGGCCGGGATCATCGGTATTGGAACAAAGAACGTCGTGCGCGCGGAGTTGGATGCGCGGCGAAAGCTCGATCCGCAGAAGTTGGATGAACAGATCTCGCGGCTACGGCGTGACGGCCGCCATGTGTTTGCCGTTTCAGCCTGCGCGTGTGCAACTCCGATCGGGGCCTTCGATCCGTTACGAGATGTGGCCGAGGTCTGCCACAAGCAGGACGTGTGGTTGCACGTCGACGCGGCTCACGGCGGAGCGGCGTTACTCAGCCGGCGGCATCGGCATCTGCTTGACGGACTCGATCAAGCGGACAGCGTCGTCTGGGACGCTCACAAAATGATGTTTGTCCCGGCGCTGTGTGCCTTCGTGTTTTACCGCGACAAAAAACATCGGTTTGAAACGTTTCGGCAAGACGCGCCGTACTTGTTCGATCCGTCAGCACCTGGCATGGCCGAATACGACAGCGGCATGTTGACTCTCGAATGTACCAAGAGAGCGGCGACTTATGGCTTGTGGGGAACTTGGTCACTGTTCGGCCAGCAGTTGTTCGAGGATTTGGTCGATGTCACATTCGGACTCGGCCGCGCGTTCTACGAAAAGCTGCTCGCGACCGACGATTTCCTGCCGTTGCACGAACCGGAGTGCAATATCGTCACGTTCCGATACGTTCCTGCCGCACTGAAAGACGCCTCGCCCGAAGTCCTTGGTCCATTTCAGCGAGACGTTCGCCGACGGCTGATCGAATCGGGCCAGTTCTACATCGTACAAACCAATCTCAACGGTTGCGGCGCACTGCGAGTCACGATTATCAACCCGCTGACCACGACTGATGATTTGGATGAACTACTGGTCGCGGTGCGAGTTGTCGGCCAGGAACTGCTACGTGATTCGTGAGCGGCGAATGTTGCACAATGCAATCTCAGCCGCGCATTAGCTCGCCCGCACCAGCGTTCAGCAATCGCTCGGCGACCGCGCGGCCGAGCGCGGTTGCTTCGTCTTGTGACGTGATCGCGGCGGAATATTCCGCTTCGGCTCGCTGGGCACCGTCTAGGCTAAGCACGATTGCGGACAGACGAAGATTCATGCCGTCGAAGCGGCTCCAAACTCCGAGCGGCGCGTGGCAGCCAGCTCGCAATGTTGCCAGCACTTCGCGTTCGGCGATCACCGAATGCAATGTGGCTTGATGCGACAACTGAGCCAACACATCGCGAACTTCGTCATCGGCGCGGCATTCGATCCCCAACGCCCCTTGACCAACCGCCGGCAATAACATCGGCGGCGACAAGATCGCACTGATGCGGTTTGCCAGCTCTAACCGAGTCAATCCCGCTTCAGCCAAGATCAGCGCGTCGAATTGCCCTTCGTCCAGCTTGCGAAGTCGCGTCTCGACATTGCCGCGAGCTTCCTCAAATCGCAGATCGGGCCGGCGCGACAACAACTGAGCTTTCCGTCGCGGACTTCCCGACCCGATCCGTGCGCCGCGCGGGATCACGGACAGTGATTTGTCGATGCTCACCGTTCCAATGGCGACGCGCGTG
>JANMIF010000326.1:0-13110 GCA_031375695.1 Planctomyces sp. | reverse complement strand
GTTCGCCCTCGCTGACGCTTTGGGTTAGTGAAGCGGTGGGTTGTACCGAAAGAACCAAAACAGCAGCAACACGAGTTCGACTCAGTCGCAGAGTGTGAAGCGGCCAAACGTAACACCTTGCAAATTGAGCGATGTCTGCTCACATTGCATGGGTCATGACGCCTCCGGCATCACGAAGTCACTGTACATCGCTTATCAAGACTTGAACTTTGCCGCGTGTTTCTCGTTCATTCCGGCTCAAAGTCTTACCCACTCAACGACTGGGCCGAAGCGGTCAGTATTCTCTCGCTAGGAACACACTTGTACGCCACGACGCATCACTGCCTCGGATTGGAACCGGAGTCGAAGATGTTTGATGAAATTCAGCGACTTTAGAATGATTCGACTGGCCGCGTACTAACTCGATTGTTGTAGTTTTTTTTCTGCCCTCGTTTTTGCGATGGCAGCCAGACTGATGACAGAAAACACGGGACAAGAAATTGGCGACAAAGATGAGATGGCTCGGGGTGATGTGGTTGCTGTTTTGGTTCGGCCCGGTCTTTGCCGCCGAGCCAGAACGGCCGAATTTGTTGTTCATCTTGTGCGACGATCTGCGCTGGGATGCTTTGGGCTGCGCGGGACATCCGCATTTGAAGACACCGCATATCGACCGGTTGGCTCGTGAGGGGGTCTTCTTCAAGAACGCGTTTTGCACGACGTCGCTCTGTTCACCGAGCCGCGCGTCAATCTTGAGCGGGTTGTACGCACATGCTCACGGGGTGACGAACAACTTCACCGAATACCCGGCCGATTTGGCGAGCTTTCCGCAGTTACTGCAAGCCGCCGGATACGAGACCGGTTACATCGGCAAGTGGCACATGGGTGAAGAGAACGACAGCAAGCGGCCCGGCTTTGATTACTTCGCCACGCACAAAGGGCAGGGCAAATATTTCGATACCGAATTCAATCTGAATGACGAGCGGCGCGAAGTCTTGCCCGGCTATTACACGCATGTCGTCACCGGTCTGGCCGAAAGCTGGATCAAACGGCCACGCACAAAACCGTGGGTGATGATGCTGGGGCAGAAGGCACCGCACAGTTTTTACTTCCCGGAAAAGAAATACGAGCGAGCCTTCGATCAAGTCGACGTGAAGTATCCCGATTCGGCGTTCGATCTCAAAAACAAGCCAGCTTGGATTACACAACGGCTCGACACTTGGCACGGGATTTACGGGCCGCTGTTTGAATGGCGAAAGAAATTCCCGGATCGCAGCCCGGAGGCGGTCAAGGATTTCGCGGCGATGACACGGGCTTATTGGGGAACGATCTTGTCGGTCGATGACAGCGTCGGCCGATTGACGAAGCTGCTGGAATCGCGCGGCGAATTGGATCGGACGATCGTTGTCTTCATGGGAGACAACGGATTGCTCAACGGCGAGCACGGCATGGTCGATAAGCGCACGATGCACGAACCGAGCCTTCGGATTCCGCTGATCGTGCGATTCCCGGCGCTCACGCCGACTGACCGATCGCGAGTCATCGAACAATTGGTGCTGACGGTCGACGTCGCGCCGAGTGTGCTGGACCTGTGCGGCGTGGCCGGGCCGAAGAACATTCATGGCCGGTCGTTTCGCAAACTGGTGACGGACGGCGATCCGGCGTGGCGCTCGTCATTTGCGTATCACTACAACTACGAGAAGCAATTCCCGTACACGCCGAACGTGCGGGGCGTTCGCACCGACGATTGGAAGTACATCCATTATCCACGCGGCGACGGCAAACCCGATCGGCACATGGCCGAGTTGTATCACATCACGAACGATCCGAACGAACGCCGCAACCTGATCAACGATCCCGCCGCCGCTGAAAAACTTCGCGAGCTGCAAGCGGAATTGGCGCGGCAACTCACCGTGATCGGCATCACGACCGACAAGATGCCGCTGGACGAAGGGATCAAGGCGCAGTTGCCCGATCAAAAGATTCGATGATCAAAACGGAACTGCTGTCCTCGGGATCGAGATTCTTCGCCGAGTCGTTTCGACTTTGATCGGCGATGGCATCGGCAGTGGCCCGACTTGGTCCCGAACGATCGCGCTGCTCTTGTATCGCCTTGAAGAGGAGCCGCAATCGCTTTTCCTGAGGCAGGCCAGTGTCGCGAGTTTTTTTCAGCATCACTCGCAACGAATCGCGGCTGGCGAAAAGCAGCAACTGCAGTTCGCGATCTTTGGGACTGGCGTGCTCTTCCAGCCAAGGGACGATCTGGTCCAGCTCGGAGTTGGCTCGAACCAGGAATTGTTCCCAGCCGGCTGTGTCGTCCAGTTTGGCCCGGCGAGTTTGCAGTTCATCCCAGATGGCGACGACTCGTGGATAAATGTTGTTCTGCGAGCGCGGCCACAAACCCCAAATGACCAGTAACACAATCGCCAACGCGACCGCTTTCGGCCAATGTGGCGGGTGTTGCAGCCAATCGGAAGTTTTTTGAGCGACGTTGTGCCGAGCGGCCGCGAGAGGACTGATTGGGGCGACTCGGCGTGCCGGTTCGGATGTTGTATTTTGGATCGGTTGAGCGGCAGAATCATCGGCAACCAACGGATCACAAGCGTCTAGGAGATCGGACTTCGGAACGTTGGAGAAGTCGGCGATTGTCGAACTCGCGGCTTTCTCGATTTCGGGCGGATCAGAAATTATTGCGGTACCGGAATCGATGCGGGCTTTCGTTGGGAAGAGTGTCGGAACTTCGGATGCGGGTTGCCAATCGTCGCTTGAACTGGCTCGGACCAAGTCTGCTGGAAGCAGTTCTTGGGTGCGAACCATTTCCGCTAAGACATCCGTCGGCATCGGGCCGAGCACGGTTCCGAAGCCGGTTTTTACGAACCACGTATCGGGTGATGACATGATGCGAGCCGTAGCCGCGCTTCGCCAGAACGCGGATGAATAACCCAAGACCCGCGTTCTGGCGAAACGCGGCTACCGAGAAAACAGCGCACGCGAGCCAAGTGCGCGACTGCGACTCACAGCTCTTCGCTTGGCCCGTCGTTGTTGGCCATTGTGCCGAGAGCGGTAAGGATGAAGATGCTCATGTTTTGCGAGAGGAACTTTACCGAGCCGTCGCCCAAACCGATGTGTGCGCCGCCGGTGTGATCGCTGCCGGGTTCTTCAAAATGGTTGCCGTTGATTCCCAGGCACGCGTCACTGCAGGTACTGAAATGCGTGGATGACGACCCGACCGCCCAACCATCTTGACTGGTGCGATGATCTATCGGGGCGGAAGTCGGGCCGCGTAGACGTTGCACTTCGCCAGTCATCGCCGTGTGCGATGTGCCATCGCGGATCGCAGCGAAAGTGATGCGGGTGTTGACCCAGAAAATCCCTTTGCACGGAGACAGCGGCCGACGGCCATTCGCCACTTGCCAACTTTCGTGAGTTCCGCAGTTGTGATACCCGTTGCAAGCTCCCAGACAGCCGCCGTAGTCAGTCCCCCCCGCCGTCCAATTCTGGAACATGATCGCCACATCGTCGCCCCCTCGGACTTCGGATCGCCGAGACGGGCAGTACATCACCGGAAAGTTTCGTTTGGCGACCGGTTCGTTGCCCAACACGTTTTGGCGGAAATCCCACTGCTTGAACAATGCCCCTTGCTCAAGTTGCGGCATGATCCGCAACATCCAACTGGTGCTGTGCATGCCGCTGGCCGCGCTTTGTGCCTCGGTCCAAGTATCGACCGCGCCAAATCCGGTGCCGCTCATGCAGATCACGACATTACTTGGCGGAGTCACGGCGATTGCACCGGGAGGAAACATCAGGTGCTGATCGTGATAGCTGTGCAGAGCCAGCCCGAATTGCTTAAGGTTGTTCTTGCATTGAGCCTTCCGCGCGGACTCGCGAGCCTTTTGCACTGCTGGCAGGATCAGTGAGACCAAAATCCCAATGATCGCGATCACGACCAATAGCTCGATGAGCGTGAAACCGCGACGGCGCGGCGACCGGATGAACATGCGACGGCTCCAGGTTTTGCCCTTTTTCAAGGCGAGCGGATTATCACGGGGTGACAGGATCGTTGCCAAGTCCTGCGGGTGAATCATGAATGACCGACCTTTTGCCGATCAACGAATCTTGATCACCGGTGGGACCGGTGGCATCGGCTTGGCGATTGCTCAAGCGTTCATCAGTTCGGGAGCCCACGTCACCGCGACTGGTGTGACTGCGGACGATGTCGCCGAAGCCACCGCGGTCGAGCGGCAAGTCACATTTCGGCCGCTCGACGTGCGCGACAGCGCGGCGATCGAACGCTTGATTGTTGAGTTGGAGTCGCTGGATGTGCTCGTCAACTGCGCGGGATTGCTGCGTCGCGGCGGAGCCGAATTTGATTCCGAAACCTTTGATGACGTTGTGGACGTAAACCTGTCGGGGCCGATGCGAGTTTGCTTGGCATGTCGGCCGTTGTTGGCCAAGTCGCGTGGCTGCATTGTGAACATCGCGTCGATGCTGAGCTTTTTTGGCAGCGGGTTCGTCCCAGCCTACAGCGCGAGCAAAGGGGGCGTCGCGCAATTGACGAAGTCGCTGGCGATCGCCTGGGCAGCCGACGGCATTCGAGTCAACGCGGTCGCTCCCGGCTGGATCGAAACTCCCATGACTCAATCGCTGAGCGACAGCGCCGAACGGAGCCGACAGATTCTGGAACGAACGCCGCTCGGCCGTTGGGGCCAGCCGGACGACGTAGTCGGCCCGGTTTTGTTTTTGTGTTCACCTGCAGCAGGCTTCGTGACAGGCGCGATTCTGCCGGTCGATGGCGGCTATTTGGTGGCGTGACACCCCCGTGGGATAAGTCCTGCCGTTCGTCTTATTCAGGCAGCGGCTCAATCGTCACACCGAGCGGGTATTCGACCTTCTTGACGGCAAACAGATCGGGACCGAAGCCCCGGATTTGATCGCGTTTCAGTTCGGCGACTTCCAACGCTCCCGTCCAAACGACCGACTTGCCGGCGACGTGAACCTGATTGGTCAGGACAAACGCCTTTTCCAGCGGATAGCCAAACAGCTTCATCAAGACATCGATGACGTATTGAAAGGTGTGCTCGTCGTCGTTGTGGACGATGACGGCATACGGAGGCTGCTTCTTGGTTTTGGATTGCTCGTCCGTGGTCCGGCGAGACTTCGGCCGCACAATCGGTTCTTCCGGCAGCGGTGTATCCAGCACGCCGACTCCGCCGTCGTCTTGAGTTTCCTCACTCATGATTTCGACCTCCAGTCACACTAACCGGAAGCGCCAGCGAGGGCCAACGCTTCACAAAACTCGGATTCATCATCGTCCGAAACGCACGCCCTCGCTGGCGCTTCGGGTTACTGTGCATCGCTGTTGATTGCGTCCAATTGTTCGAGCATGGCTTTGACCGACGGTCGGTCGGCCAAGGCTTCGCCGACGTAGGCAAAGCGGACTTGCCCTTGCTTGTCGATGATGTAAGTCGCCGGCTTCGACAGGTCTTTGCGAATCCCCAATTGATCAACCGCTTTCAGCTCAATATCCAACACAATGGGAAACGGGATTTTTTCCGGCGGCGTATCGAGCTTGTTTTTCACGGCCACCGCGAAGTCGCGATGCCGTTGGGTGTCGTCGGTTGATTGAACCGGGAACACCACCACCACTTCGGCATTCCGTTCTTGAAACTTCTTGTAGCTGGTCAGCATTCGCGCGGTTTGAGTCGAACAATACAGGCACACGGACCCCGCATAACCACGAGTGATGACCAGCACGATGTGTTTCTTGTCGCGAAAATCCTTCAGCGAGTATTGCTCACCGTTGATATCGATGAAGGTCAGGTCGGCAATGTTTTCGTCGCTCGCGGCGTTGCTGGAGACGTTGTCTTTGAACTGAATCTGCCGATAATCCTGGCCGCTGTAAGGATCGTTCAAGCCATTGACAATCGGCGACGTCCCGCTGCCGCCACAACCGGTCACGCTGCTGATCAGAAAGACGCCGGCAACCAACAACGCTGAGATTTGGAATCGCTCGGTCATGCCACGGGTCTCCTTCAGCCGCATCGTAGCAGAACCGCGAGACCTTCCGAAGACTGGCGAATCCGACGCGGGATTGTTGAGATGCCACCCTGCGGTTGTGGCGCGACGCTCCGCGTCGCGAATTCACGACTCGTAACGTCGCACCACATTGTTACGAAAGGTTCCACTATGCTTCCAGGCATCAAGCAATTTGATCTGACAGGCAAATCGGCCATTGTGACTGGCGGCTCGAAAGGGCTAGGCCAAGCCATGTCTGCCGGGTTGGCGTCCGCCGGCGCAAACGTGCTGCTGACCAGCCGACACGCCGCAGAAGCCGAGTCTGCCGCGTTACAGATCGCGAGCGACTACGGCCGCAAGGCGATCGGAATCAGTGCTGACGTCACCTCGCCCGACGATGTCACCGCGATGGTCGATCGAGCACTGCGCGAGTTCGGTCAGATCGACATCATCGTCAACAACGCCGGCATCAACATTCGCGGGCCGATCGAAGAGTTGACCTTCGAGCAGTTCAAGCAAGTCAACGACATCAATTCGAGCGGCGTGTGGCTCTGTACGCGAGCGGTCGTACCGCACATGAAGTCGCGGAAGTACGGCAAGGTCGTCAACATTTCCAGCACGCTGGGACTAGTCGGCCTGGCCGGCCGCTCGCCGTATGCCGCGAGCAAAGGGGCGGTCGTGCAAATGACCAAGACGCTGGGACTCGAACTCGCGCCGTGGAACATCACGGTCAATGCGATCTGCCCCGGACCGTTCTTGACTCCGATGAACGAGCCGATCGCGGAGACCGAAGACGCGAAAAAGAACGTCATCGGAGCGGTCGCCTTCAACCGCTGGGGCCGCATGGAAGAAATCCAAGGAGCCGCCATCTTCCTCGCCAGCGATGCCTCCAGCTACATGACCGGCAGCCTCGTCACCGTGGATGGCGGTTGGACTGCACGCTGAAGATTCGTTGCCGCTCCGTTTGTGACTCCGAGGTCGAACGGCGCGCTGTCGTTGGCTTTGACGTTGTCTAACCTTTGCTCAACGGTGATTCGATGGTGCTACCGTAGCTTTCGGGTGCGTCGTAGAATCCTCCCCGGCCAATTCCACTTCCGCTCACGTTTCTGGAGATCGCATCATGCGACTGCTCGACAAACGACGCAATGAGCGGATTGAAATCATTGGTGATCGTTCATGAGCATCCTCGACCGATTTTCTTTGAAGGGACGTGTCGCGCTGGTGACGGC
The DNA here is from genome assembly GCA_031375695.1 of Planctomyces sp. Classification (GTDB taxonomy): domain Bacteria; phylum Planctomycetota; class Planctomycetia; order Planctomycetales; family Planctomycetaceae; genus SXKJ01. The sequence goes on along the minus strand of JANMIF010000326.1, from coordinate 5,890 downwards.
TGGCGCGGGGCCGTTGTTTGGGAGCAGCATTTCACTGGCGTTGGCCGAAGCGGGAGCAACCGTCATCACCGCGTCTCGATCGCTGGAGGCCAATCAACAGTTCGCCGAATCATTGCGATCGGCGGGGCACGACGCGCATGGCATGAAGTTCGATCTATCGGATACCAACTCGATCCGGCAACTGCATCGCGATGTGATTGAACGTTTTGGCCGGTTGGATGTTTTGGTTAATAGCGCGCTCACTCGAGATGGTCATGTGGGAAATTTGGAGAGCCAGAATCCAGAAGTCTGGATGAAGGCAGCGGGCGGGGATTTTTCCGGACTGTTCTTGATCTGCCAGCAGTTTCTGCCCGACATGGTGAAGCAAGGGCGTGGGTCGATCATCAATGTTTCAAGCATCTACGGTGTGGTGTCGAACGATCCCACGATCTACGAAGGGACGCCGATGCTTCAGCCGCCGACGTACAACTTCGTGAAGGCCGGCATGATCAACTTCACGAAATACTTAGCGTGCTACTACGGCAAGCAAGGGGTTCGAGCCAACTGCATCAGCCCCGGCGGCTACTTCAACGACCAGCCGCAACCGTTCCTCGATCAATACTGTCACCGCGTTCCGATCGGCCGGATGCTCGGCAATGAAGACATTAAAGGAGCCGTGGTCTTTCTGGCCTCCGATGCTTCCGAATACGTCACCGGCTTGAACCTGATGGTCGATGGTGGCTGGACCTGCTTGTAGCGAACGAGAGACGTAAACATCGCCGCCACGTTTCGGCAACAGCGGCATGTCCGTCAACGAATCGCCGACCGCGAACGGTTCCCAAATCGCTCCGTGTATTCCATCATTTCATGCGAATCGTGAAGCCTCGGCAGAGACAGATCTATGGCAGCAGGTGCTCGCCCGCTCGCAGTGCGGATTAAGCCTTTTCGACGAAGTCCAATCGTGGCCAAGTTTGAATTCATCTCCGAGAACATCGCGACCGACGTTGCTTAAACCAACAACCGCCCCGCATACCCGACACATCGCGATGTGTCACCGCTAGCTTGGGCGGACGTTGCGTAGCCGACTGGAAGCGACTGATTGAGGCTGCCGAGCTTTTTCAACGTCTTGATCACGATCACGGCCGGGAGCAGGCCGCACATGCTGATGTGGTTGGATTGGCACGTCTCGAACAAGGCGTTTTCGTCGAGGCGATCGAAGTCGGCGAGAGCTAACTCGTCGAGCCGCCGAGTTTCGACATCGTTGGCGTAATGATTCATGTCGCTGGAAATCAGCAGCAACGGCGGTTCGTCGAGCTTTTCGATGACCGAAGCCAGGCCGGTCGCGAATTGATCGCAGCGTTCGAGCGTTCCGCCGCTGACGCAGATCCCGACGACCTTCGTTTGCGGCGCGAGCCGATGAATGAGCGGCAACTCGACTTCGATGCCGTGTTCCTGCGCGTGAGCCGCTGCGTCGAGCTTCAATCCGGGAATGGCCTCGCTCAGAGCACGAGCCAATTCGACATCCGATTCCAGTTGTCCGCCCGGAAACGACCAAATGCGATGCGGCGCGACCGACCAATCAAGTCCGTTAGCCGTGTGCTTCGGCCCGATCACGATGATTCGTTTCGGCAAGTCGATTCGCTTGAGCACATCGGCCGCGAGCTTACCGGAAAATACCCAGCCAGCGTGCGGGACCATTGCGCCGGCTGCTTTGATGGGGAGATTCTCCCATTCCTTTTCAGAACTCACACCGAACATTCGATCCAGTTCGGCAGCGATTCCAACCGCATCTCCGGGATAGAAACGACCGGCGACGGTGGGCGGGCGGGCATCCGAGCCGGGGGCTGGCTTCGGAGTCATGTCGATTACGAAACGGTCGCGAGTGGTCATTACTCGCAGACTGAAAACCTGTGCCCATTCGGGATTGTTGGCACCGGCGGTTTGGGTGGTATCGCGAAGTAAGTCGGCCGGTTGTTTGTCGCGATCAAAGATGAACGCCTGCTTGTTCCGTTCGCTGACAAGCAGGCCGCGCGAAGCGGTGTCGATGCCGGACAAGTCGGGATCGGCCACCGTGCCGTGCATGGCGGTGTCGTCGAGCGCAGCGATATCGACTTGCAGGTTGTTCGGCGGAAAGCTGCGGTTGCCACGAATCGCTTGGGCTAAGCCTTCGCATTGCTCGAACAACGTCGTTTGTAACGGAAATTTGTCTTTCGTCGAAAGCCGAGACGACGCCATCCACAAATTGGTTTTCGGCACACTGACGAGCGTCATCACACCACGCATGTCGGCATCGGGAACGCCGGAGCAGTAATACAGCGGCGTCGCACCTTGCAGCAAAGCTGTGATCGTTTGCCGACAATATTCGGCCAGCCGCCCAATGTCGGCCATCGACAGCGGCGGTCGGCTGTCGCTGAGTGAAATTGGTTCGAGTGCTTCAGCCAGCGGGCCTTCGATGACATCGCCAGCAAAACGGAACAATGTCGTGTCGTCGTCTTTCCACGCAGTCGGCGGTAGGCCCGCTTTGACGCAAACTTGATTCAAGAACGTTTCACTGTCCCAACTATTTTCGGTGGCGACTCCCGGCAGCAGCAAGCCGCGCTTGTCTCGGCCGATGATTTGCAGGCCGTGCTTGCCGATCATCACCGCTCCGATTCGATCAACACCTCGCTCGGTGACCTGCTCGGGCGCGAACAGCAACCAAACGTCAAGATGCAAGTGCGGCAGTTCAGTGGCCGAGAGCTTCGGGAAGCGCGGATCGTTCGTGGCCGTCCGATGAGCCGCCTCTTTCAAGCACTGTCCGAGCTGCATCGCCTGACCGAAAGAACCGCAACAGGACCGCAGCCGTCCGTTCCGTTTCACGGTCACGAATGAACCGGACACGATCCGCAATGGCAAGCCGGATCGGTCAAACGCTTGCACGCGCGGTTGCTGTCCAAGCGTCGCCGCTCGCACGAGTTCGCCTGCCGTTTTGAAAAGTAATGTTCGTTGTTCCGGCGCGAGTTGCGGAGCGTTTGTCGGGATTTGCATGGGATCGCGTCCTTTGGGTGGCGTATTTTGTGGCGTCGCGGCGCGGGCAGGTGCAGCGTTGATGGGGCGACTGAATGACGAAGCATCGGCCGGCGCGAGTGGCCTCTCTGGTAACACGAGCGGCCGGTCGCGATCCGGTGAATGAAACTTCTTCATATCAACCGGTTGCCGTTTGCGGCCCCAAGTTCCGGGGCGAGTCGCGAAGACTCCGGCGATTTTCGTTCCGCAGTGTTTGCACTTGTTGCGGTCGAGTGCATAGACGCCAAGTTCGTACCAGTTCCGTTCGATTACGACGTTGCCGCAGCCGGGACAGTATGTGCTTTGCCGAGCGACGTCGTCCACGTTGCCGACGTAGGCGTACTTCAATCCCGCTTGCACGGCGATATCCCGCGCAGCGATCAGTGTTTCGTGTGGCGTGTTTGGTTTGTCGAGCATCCGGAAGTCGGGATGAAACGCGGTGAAATGAATCGGCACTTCGTCACCGATGTCGCGCAAAATCCAATCGCACATCTGCCGAAACTCATCGAGCTGATCATTCGCCTGTGGGATTACGAGATTCGTGATCTCGAACCAAACTTTAGTTTCGTGCTTCAGCCACTTGAGCGTGTCGAGAATCGGTTGCAAGTGCGACAGCGTGATCCTGTAATAAAATTCTTCCGTGAACGCCTTAAGGTCCACGTTGGCCGCATCCATGAATTGATAAAACGCCCCGCGAGCCTCCTTCGTGATATAACCGGCCGTCACCGCGACAGACTTGATGCCGAGTTCTTTGCAGGCGCGCGCGGTGTCGATCGCGTACTCGGCCCAGATGACGGGATCGTTGTACGTGTACGCGACGCTCGCACAGCCAAGTTCCAGCGCCGCGCGAGCCACCTCGTCCGGCAAAGCTCGTTGCGACAACCGCTCGGTCTCGCGGGATTTCGAGATGTCCCAGTTCTGACAAAACTTGCAGCCCAGATTGCACCCCGCCGTACCGAAGCTCAGCACGCTGGTTCCGGGCAGAAAGTGATTCAGCGGCTTCTTTTCAATCGGATCGATGCAAAACCCGGTGCTACGGCCATACGTCGTGAGCATCATCTGCCCGCCAAGGTTCTGCCGCACAAAACAAAACCCGCGATCGCCATCTTTCATCACGCACTGTCGAGGACACAAATCGCAAGCGATCCGATCCCCTTCGCGATGCCACCAGCCGCCAGAGACAATGCCGTCGGCGTGCAAGGCGTCAATGTTGCCGAGCGAGGCGAAGTGCGATGCCTCTTCGAGAGCCGAGTGATCAATTGGCAAAATGGGGAGCGAGGTCGTCATGCTCAAGCCTCCGTGTGTGACAAACCACATTAACCCGAAGCGTGAACGAGGGCGAGCGTTCCGAGACGCGAAGTATTCCATGTCCCGTGGAGCGATCTCACTCGCTCTCGCTTCGGGTTCGTGTCACGAACTGGGGCGGAAACCTAACTCCGTGAGGCGAGCGGTTTCCAGCGGGCTAGTTAGTTTGACCGTGACAATGTCTTGCCACAGGACGATGGCGGACCGTGCTCCCAGCATGTCCGGCCGGTCTCTTTCCGCGAGCACTCCGGTTTCCGAAACCAGGAAATTGCAGAACGGAATGCTTTCGTTGATTGAGGTGACCAATATTCCTAATTTTGGAATCGAGGCGGGCCAGCGTTGAAAGAATGATTTCCAACCTAAAATCTTTTCCATGAGAGCACTCCATTGCGAACGCTGGTCGCAGCAAAAAACGAAAAAACCCGAGCAACCTTACGGCGGTTCGGGCTTTGTCACAATGACCCCGAGGGGATTCGAACCCCTGTTGCCGGAATGAAAATCCGGTGTCCTAGGCCTAACTAGACGACGGGGCCAAGCAAGGGGGGCACACTTTAGAAAATGACAGCCCACTGTCAAGCCGAGCGACAGCTAAAGACCTCGCTTTTACTGCGGCGTCTCCTGATCGGGGATCTGGTCCGCAGTGGCGATGTCCACGGCCTCCGCTTGCTGAATGGCGACCAGGATTTCACTGCGATGAATCGGAACATCGCGCGGAGCTTGAATGCCGAGACGAACTTTGTCGCCCCGAACCTCAAGCACTGTCACCACAATTTGGTCGTTAATGACGACGCTTTCATTGCGCTTACGGGACAAAACTAACATGGTGAGCGACACTCCTCGTCTCAATATCCAAACGCTGCTAAACTCCAATCGAAAACTCCATAATTCGCGATCAATTGAGCGGCAGACTCTCTACGAACCCAACCAGCCGAACTGGGCTGGAAACTTTTGGACGGAAAAACCTTTGCTGGATTGTTTGGATGACTTGACGATTACGTTCCCGAAAAAACGGAAAACGTAGCGGGATATTAGTGTCGTCCACCGGTTGGTCAAGGAGTTTGCTCCGCTTGTTCACTTGACAATTCCGCTGCAAATGTACAGTCGTCGCACCGGTTTCGCCAATTTGCCGAAACCTCGCGAACCCCAAACACTGCCATTTTTCAGGGTTTGACGCACGTAAATCACCAGAAAAACACAACGAGATTCATTGCATCAGCCGTACACGTTGCGGTGGTCCGCAGGGGCTGGATTCCGAATGATTCTTTGTGCAAATTTAATCTAGCGCCACATCTCTCAAACAGCGGTGCATGAGGCGAGCGGTTTGGCCAGTCTCTGGCTTTTGCTTAGCTTATTGCGACGATGCGGCGAGACGAATTTGGGGCGGCTTTCCTTTTGCATTGGCTTTCCAGTGTCGGTCCACGCGAAGAGGTGGGCCATTGTGGTGTTGTAATAGGTCATGAACTCTCGGAGTTGCGATTCCAGGTCGGCCACCGAGAGAAAATTTCCGCCCCGCAACTGTTTTCGATGAATGATCCCGAAAATAATCTCAATCTGATTGAGC
>JANMIF010000254.1:0-14365 GCA_031375695.1 Planctomyces sp. | reverse complement strand
AAGCCCGCCGCGTCAAGGTACTTGGGATGAAGCGTCCACAACCGCATTCGTGAGTGATCCCGATTCCTGTCGCCCAACTGCCACCGTTCACCGGATCGCGGCTCCGTGTGCAACGGATTGTTATGCCGCCCTGATTATCGAGTCAGCGTGACTGCTATCGCCCCAACGACCAGGAATCCGTGACCCGTGCTGCCGTGCAGATACCAAAACCCATCGTCACCGATGTAGACCCGGGCGACTTCGGCACCGCCGTTGAATGCTCCGCCGACATCGGCGACGTAACAGAACCCTTCCTCCTTGTGAATCATTTTGACAGGTGGCGCGTTGTGCTCCCACCGATACGTTGTGTACGCGAATTTCGGAGAGTGGAACTTCAGACTCCGTACCCGAGTCAGTTCCTTCTGAAACTCAGCGGCGCGACTGTCTCCGTTGGCAAGGTCGCCCAAGTTGTCCTCCAGTACCTTGACGTAATTCAGTCGAGCACGCTCAGTGGCCTCGTCGTATCGCAGTTTGGCACGTTCGTACTGCTCGCTCGCAGTCTTCACTTCCCGCTCGAAAGCCGCCTGTCCCGGGAGAAGCGCGGCTGCATTCGTTTCAGTGGGTAGCGGATTAGTCGCTGATCCGTTTGGCGGTGCCGCGACGGCCGCGCCCAGAATACCAATGATGAGCAATCCGATGACAACCTTCATAGCGTTCTCCATAATTTCGTGTTTTTGTAAATCGGTCACACTATGCGACGGCGTTTGTTCTGCTTTTGGAACTGTCGGCTGAAAACAACGGTTCTTTCCGCCTATTCACTCAAATCCGACCAGTATTTCGCGCTGATCGTTCCCTTCGCGTTGGAGACAGTCAACTCGACTCGATTAGGGGACTCCTCCATCTGTTTCAGGAATTCTGATGTGGTCGGTGTTGGCTTGCCGTTCACACTGGTGATGATCGCGCGGCCGGCGTCGAGGTAATAGATTCTTGACGTATCTCCGCTAATCGAATGGAGCTTCCGAGACGGTGAGTCATCCAAACACTGCGTGACCATTACGCCATTGTTCCCATCAATGACAGCGACACCGAGTCGGTAATCGAAGGTGTGCTGGATTTCTCCCAGTTTATCCACACGCCCATCTCGAACGTCTTCCGGCTTCCAACCAGGAACCCAACGGCGATGGATTTGACCACAAGTCGGGCACTTAAATTTATTCGCATGATGCACAGACGCTTTGAAGATTTTTAGCGGCGGCTGTGTCGGTGGTGCTTTTTCGCCGGGCGGCACATAGCGACATGAATAGCAAAGGGAAACACCGTAAGTAATCTTGTGGTCTGAGTAATCTTGCCAATCGAGATGAAACAACGTCTTGTCTGGTTTTTCAGCAGATACCATATACCTGCCAGGTGGGACGTTAATTTCCTTCGATTCGCGAGGCGGCAGTGTGTACGGACCGCGATGAACTACATCATTTACCCCCTTCAAGAACACTTGAAGTGTCGAATGACTCTCATTCTTAAGCCGAATTCCGGCAGCAGCAAAAGCTGCAGAAAAACATCCGATCCAAAGCCCAAGTGTGCCACGGATTACCAACCGTCTCATTCTATTCCTCCTCGAATTCTACTCGGCAATTGAAAGTGCCGTCTTGCTCCGTCACCACGAGCGTTCTTCTCGGGACCACATGTAGATCGAACCATTCGTTCGTTGCCGTCCATTTCCCGTCAATGAAGATTGAGACGTGCATTGGGCCACCAAAATTCTCTTCGTGATATTCCCTTGCCTCTCCGGCCGAAACCTCCGGCGATTCACGCTGCACATACGCAGAAGCGGCAATGCTCGGATTGCGGCCTTGATACGGCTTATATGCAAATGACAGTTTTATAGGCTTGTGTGTCTCATTCCGAATTACGACCTTCGTATCAGCAAAGCTGTCTTTTGCCCTGTCAGTATCTGTCAGTGGCTTGATACCGGCGATTTCGGGACTTGGGAAATCGAATGGTGGCAGAACAATCGTCGGGTGTTGGTCACTTTCAATGCCTTGGACGTCATTGGGAACAGTCGGCGGAACATTTTGTCGCGTGGGTTCTGGCACTACAGTATGAGAGGGTATAAGCGACATTGACTTGGATCCAAACCAGACAACAGCCGTGAGAAAGATGCCACAGATAATCCACTGGAGTGGCAATACCGACAAGAGGCCGAGGAACCATGACGGCGGTGGTGCCTTCTCTTCCCATGGCGACGGAATCAGTTCGCCACTGTCAAACCAAGGCCGCCAGTAATCGCGAACGAACGTCTCATTGAAGAAGTCGCTATGGGCATAATCATGCCCACGATCGGTCACCGTCGCTCCGCGCCCAAACCCGTGACGACCAGTATCCCCATAGCCCCAACTCAAGCACTTCGCGAGTACCGGATAGATGTCTTGAGTACCGTAATCATTCAGAACTGGTTCTGACAGTCGCGAACTCACATAGTCCCAGCGGTACGTTCGGGGAACGATTGCCCCTGAGAGAACTAATCGATGCAGTTGGATGTCTGGGTGTTCAAGAAGAATCTGCGAGATCGCGTATGTGCCAAAACTATGTGCGACAATTGAGAGACGTGCCTCGGGATGCGCTGCCCGCGTGCTCTGGATTTGTCGGCGGAGGTCTTCGATTGGGCGGGCACGGGTAAAACACGGAAACCAAAAGGAAAAAAGGTCAAAGTAACCGTATTTGATTGGAATCACATGTGTATTCGGAATCTCCTCCAAGACGCGCTTAACCATCGGTTGCCATCCCGCGAATGTGAGGATTCCATGTACAAGTAGGATCACTTCCTCCTGTCGCGAAGCAAAGTTCCCTGCCTTCCACAACTTCCAGAACTCGTCAGTCGCGCTGAGGGCCGGAATTTCGTCGCTTCGTAGTTTGGCCTCAACCGTGTGGCTATTAATCGGCGTCGGCTGCTTCTTCTTGACCGTCGTCCGTATTAGCAGTCCTTTCGCCACGGCAAGGTGTATTGCCCATTCGATAGCGGACAGGAGATGGCCGCGAGATTTGAGGGACAAGATTGAGTTGTCCAAACCGGATGTACGGTTCCCGGCAATAACGCACTCCGCGTCTGAAAGAATCGCGGCCAAGTCTGGATAGACCCGATGTATTTGTTCATCAGGAGGATGCGGATGATTCGGTTGATCACTCGGTTCCATTGCGTGTCTGCCTTCGGCGATTACTTCAGCTTGGCCCGCTGCAGAACATTGCCGGACTTGCACCTCAGAATGCCGTACGTATTCCAGGAATTCAAGTACGAAGCAATCAAACGCCATCACTCCCTATGTTCGATAGTGGCTGCGCGCGAGATGGCACCGATCGGGTCTCGCGCGGACTAATTCCGTTGCTGATTTCTTCGTGAATTCGATCAACGCGAGGTTGAGTCACTCCGCCGGATTCGCGGTTCATAACCGGCGGCTTTGTACGCTTGCATTGATCGTCTAAACGATTCGTCTTTGGCATTGGTCAGCGTCACTTGTCGCGGGGCCAGCAGGCCGATGGCGTCGGGGATGTCGAGGACTCGAAGGACGTTGAGGAAGATTGGACCATCGCGGTGAGTGGCTGGCGGATCGACGAGCGTGACTTCGGCGACGCAGTTCTCGAAGAGCGCAGCGTACGTCGCGAGCACTCCGGCGGGGCCTTTGCCGATCACGGCAACGGAGAGTTCGTTGCCGTCGGCTTCGTGAAGCCAGCGGGCGGTTGATTGCACGTCCCACACGCGGCCGGTATCGACGGTGCGGCCGAGCAGCGCGTGCGCTCGTTCGACATAGTTCGGCGGGTTCTTTCGCGTCCAGGAAGAAAACTCGCCGCAGCCGCGCGGGCTGAGTACTGTCACTGGCTGACCGGCGGGAATGATGCCGGTTGTCCAGGCGGGCAGTTTGCCTTCCGGTTCGTCGGCATTGAGCACGACCAGCCACAAGCGTTTTGGTTTTTCAGAGTCCTCGGCTTTGGCACCGGACTGCATTCGCGCGGCGAGGACCGAAACTTCGTCGTCGGTTCGCAGGATGACTCGGCCGTCGGGACGCTCTTCACGGACTTCGGCGGCGGGGATTTGGTCGGGCCAATCGCGAAAGACTCGGTTCAGCAAGTCGGCTCGCAGACGCTGTGACCAGGCGGCGTATTCGTCTTTCGTTTTGGGAGTCGTTGGCTTGGCGAGTTCGACGAACGACTCATCGATCGTGGCGTTCAGGCTGTCTTTCGGCAGATCGGTTTCTTCGGGGAAGACGCGCAGTTGTTGGCCTTCGATCGGCGACAGCGGCGGTTCGGCGACTTCGGAGTTGTCACCTTTCAGATGCTTGCTGATCCAGCGATAGGCCATCAGCCGCAGCTCGACATTGTCCGCGTGGCCCCCCGGCGTGACTCCGATGTCGAATAGTTCGCCCGGTTTCTTTTCGTACCAGTTGTAAATTTTGGCCAGCCGACTCCGAATCCGTTCGTTGCCGGACATCGGGAAGATCGTGTCGTAGCCGGAGTTTTCAAACAGCATCGGCCGGGGAGCCACCAGCGCCGCGATCGTCGTCCATTCCCAGCGGTAAGTGTTGTACAAAAACATGCAGTCGCAATGCCCGTTGACGATCTTGTCGCGAACGTAGCATTGCAGATCGCTCATCCCGCTGACGGGGACGCAGACTTTGACTCGTTCGTCCGCCGCCGTGATCCAGAACGTCGCCGCCCCGCCGCCGCTGATCCCCGTGACCGCGATCTTTTCGGGATCAACCTCTGGCCGCGAGACTAGATAGTCGATCGCTCGCACCCCGTTCCAACACTCGACTCCGGCCGACGTGTAGCCCGCCGCCTGCCACCAAAATCGGTTTTGGTTGTACGTCCCGTGATGAATCCCAGCGACTTCGCCAAGCTGCAATGTGTCGATGATCAAGCACACAAACCCATGCGTCGCGAACCACATCCCGTGCTGTTGAAACGCCGTCTTGTTCCCGTCCCGCCCTTTGCCCGAATGCCCGCAGACATACAGCACGGCTGGAAGTTTTCCGTGGGGCAGGTTTTTAACCTGCCCGGCTGTTTTCTTTTCCTGGCCGGGCAGGTTGGAAACCTGCCCCACTTTCGGCAAATACAAATTCCCGGTGACGTACAACCCCGGCTTCGATTGGAAGTGAACTTTCTCGACGGTGAAATCATCACGCTCGATTTTCCCTGTGACTTGCGCCTTCAGCGGCGTCCGTTCGGGCAGCGGCCACAGTCCGAGCATGTCGAGATACTGCTGCTTCAACTCCACTCGCTTGGCTTCCCATGCCTCGCGTGATTCCGCCTCGGCCAGCACATTCTGGCTGAGCAGATTGGTTTCGGCCGCGAGATATTTCTCGATGGCCTCATCGCCCGGACGAGGCTCGGCGGACCAAACGGATAGGGGCGCTAGGCACAGGATCGCAAGCAGACGACTCAGTTTTCGCATGGAGTATTCCTCGGATCAGGGTGGCCTCGATCATTCGGCGAAGCGGATAAAACGTAGCTGTCAGCGCTGTTCTCTGCCACTGCGATCCAACCTTCCGGGGTCCAGTCGCGTGCGACGTTGTACGACCGGATCAAGCGTTGCAGTTGTTCGCGAGTCAGTTGCGCGCCAGTGCTGACTTCGCCCGCTGCGGCGAGCGGTTGGTCGAAGAAGCGCGCGGGGAGTGTGTCTTCGGCGGGGGTCCAGCCGGCGCGGATGTTGAATCGTTTTTTCGCCGTGACGATGCGGTTGGCAGTGTCGATCAGTTCGGCGGGAGTCACGCTCCAGCCGGTGACGAGTCGCAGCATGTCGGACATTGCGGCGAGTTTGTCATCAAAAACTCCACGCAGGAATTTACACAAGATCAGCGAGTCGAACAGCGCGGCTTCGTTTTCGGTTTCGATGGCCTGCACGACGGAAGACTCATCGGCGTGAAGGCGATCGGCTTTGTTCGAGAAGTCGGCTTGATACGCCCCGCTGCGGTTGTGATCGGCACCGCGTGCTCCGACAGCGAAACCGAGCGCCATCGTTTGCATCGCGCGCGGTTCGTAGCCGGGAATCTCCAAGCCTTTGACATGCGCGGCGAAGGCTTCCGAACCGTGACCGATCTGTCGCGCGGCGGACCGGCTGCCGAGTGAAAGCAGTTCGCCCAAACCTTCACGGCGGCCGATGAGCGCGATCGTTTCGAGAAGCGCATCGCCGTTGCCGAATCGCAGACGGGGTTCGGTCAGCAAGCCACGTTCGGCACACTCCATCGCAAAGGCAATCGTGCCGCCGGTGCTGATGGTGTCCAAACCGAACTCGTCGCACAGCGCGGCCGCTCGCAACACGATCTGCGGGTCGGAGATGCCGCATAGCGAACCGAGAGCGAACAGGCTTTCGTATTCGAGGCGAACGCTGGTCGGGGAATTCGAATCGCGGAGCGGCTCGGCGACGATCGGAAAGATGTGTTCGCAACCGATCGTACATGCGGCGCAGGAGGCTCGTGTGCGTTCGCGGTCTTGAGTCAATTGTTCCGGCGAAAGCGATGCGGCGGACTCGAATGAACCGGCTTGAAAGTTGCGAGTCGGCAATGTGCCCAGTCGATTGAAGACCAGCAGATTGCTGACCGTGCCGAGTTCGCGGTATTTCTCGGTGGCCGGGCCGAACGATTTTTTGGACAAGTCTTTGGCGAACGCGATTAGGCCATCGGGATCAGCGAACTCGGTCAGGCAATCGCCAGTGACGGCAATCGCTTTCAATTGTTTGGCTCCCATGACCGCGCCGAGTCCACCTCGGCCGGCATGTCGTCCATCGTGCGAGATCGTGGCGAAGCGGACGAGTTTCTCGCCGGCGGGACCAATCGCGGCGACTCGAAATTTTGAACCGAGTCGCTGCCGCAATCGTTCGCCCGTCTCGCGGCTGGATAAGCCCCAGACATCGGTCGCTGGTTCGAAGCGGACGGTGTCATTGTCGATGATCAGGCAGAGCGGTTCATCGGCGGCACCGACGACGACGATGGCATCGTGCCCCGTTTTCTTTCCGGCGATTGCGAAGTGCGAAGATGACAGCGAATCGTTGATCCGTTCGGTCAGCGGCGATCTGGCCATGACCGCGAACTTGGCGGAGGTCGTCAGCGGACTCCCGACCAGCGGACTGAAGATGAACGCCAGCGGTGCAGCCGGTGACAGCGGATCAATGGCGGCGGCGTTTTCGTACAGCAGCAGCCATGTGCCTAAACCGCTGCCGCCGAGAAATTGCCTCAGCACTTCGGACGGAATCGGAATAACGGTCGCCCGCCGCGAGGTCAGATCAACGCGGAGATAACGACTGTGATAACCAGGAATCGCATCAGCCACGGACATCTCGAACCGAACTTTCACAAAACAACAAAGGCACAACTCGCGGAACAATAGCAGAGTTGAGCACCACTAGCCGAATCTCGGCCCGGTTTTCGTCCTGGTTGGTATTCACCGGCTCGGTGGCGGCACGACGGCGAGGACGGCGACGACGACTCGTTTGGCTCCGGCACGGAGCAAAGATTTGGCGCATTCGTTCGCCGTCGTTCCAGTCGTCAGGATGTCATCGACGAGCAGCACGGTCTTGCCGCGCAACGACCAGCGGCCGAACCAGACGGCGAAGGCATTCTTAAGATTTACCTTGCGATGAGCGGCGCTCAAATCGGACTGATCCGGCGTGAATCGCATCTTGTGCAGCAGTGTGCGGCCGAAACGGACTCGCAGCAGATGAGCCAAAATTCGAGCCAGCGTTTCCGACTGGTTGTGATCGTGCCAAAGCCGTCGCGTCCAGTAGCGAGGGACGGGCGCGACGATGTCGATGTTTTCCGCCGCCAATTGTTGGCGTTGGGTAATCCAAAATTGATTGGCCAGCGCGGCGCTCAACGGCTGAGCGTGAGGCGACTTTCCAAAGATGATGGCATCGCGAAGTGCCTCTTCATACGACCCGAAACGAATCACACGGTCGAAACGAAAATCGCGTGTGCGGCAGTGGACGCAGCCGTCTTCGCTCAAGACATACTTTCCAAGCGGGACGCCACATCGTTGGCAAGGATTATCGGCTTTTGGTGAGACCGCCTTGGCGCACGTCGGGCAAAGAACTGGCGTGACGAAGCGATTGTCGTAACGCAACGTCAGCGAGCCCATTTCCTCGCCACACAAAGCGCAAGCCGGCGGAAAGACAAACCGATAGGCGGCTCGCAGAAAGTGAATGAGCCAGCGGATCATGGCTTGGCGAATTGAACGTGGAAGCCTTTGACCTTCAGCGGAATTCGATACAGGCTGACATCAATTGTGATGTAGAGCACGTGAGCTTCACTGCCGATTCCGAACTCCACGTTGCTGGGAAGCCCGACGGCCGCTTCAGAGCTTTGATTCGGCAGTCCGGTCGGAATGAACGCGATTTCTTTGCCGCTGGGATCGAGGACCAGCACACCGGGGCGTTTCGGACTGCGGGCTGTGAGGTAGATGTTTCCTTTTTCGTCGATCGTCATGCCGTCGCAACCTGGCTGATCGCCGAAGTCGTACAAAGTCTTGCGAGGCTCGTTGACTTTGCCGTCGTCACCCAGCGGAAACGCATAGATCTTCATCGCGCCGGGTTTTGGTTTCTCGTCGGAGCCGATACGGTCGGTGCCGTTGTCGTGATCGGCGAGGTACATCGTCTTACCATCGGGGCTGAGCGCGATGCCGTTGGGCTTGCCGACGTCATGAGTGATTTCGAGAACCGTGCCATCCTTTTCGATGCGGTACACAGAACGATATTCGAGTTCGCGCGGTTCGGCTCCGACGTACTTCGGGTCGGTGAAATAGATGCGGCCGTGACGGTCGAGGCAGATGTCATTCGGAGCGTTGAAGTGTTTGCCCTGAAATAGATTGGCTATGACCGTCTTCTTGCCCGACTTCAAATCCCAGCGTGAAACACAGCGGCCTCCGAGGTCCGATCCTTCGCACGCCAGCAGTTGCCCTTCGGCGTCGCAGATCAATCCGTTGGACTTGCCACTGTCGTCGGTGAACACGGTCGTCATTTTGGTTTTCGGATCGAACCGCAAGATCATGCCGTGATCGGTGCCGAAGGGAATGTCGCTGAAATAGATCGAACCATCCGGCGCGACGGCGGGGCCTTCGGTGAGACCTTTTTGAATCTTGGCCGAGCGTGTGAAAAGATGCTCCAGCTTGGCATCGGCCGACACGATGCCGTCTCCTGTCGGTTTCGGAAGCTCGTCGGCAAAAGTGATGGAACAAGCAAACAAACAAGACGCAACGACCAACAACCGCAGACGCATAGCAGCCTCCTCAATGATCCAAGTCTCTGGGGCGAACCCAACTGAGTCGGCAGCCTATCGGCGAGATCAGACAACGACAACAAACGAACCGTAGGCGAGTCGTTCCCGCGACTGACTCGCCTACGTATTGGCTCGCGTTCGCCGCACGGGGGAATAGAATCCGCCGACTTGGACCTGAACTGAATTCTCATTGTCGGAGTCAGTTCAGTCAGTCCTCCGGCCAGGGGTTGTTCGGCCATGAAGATCATCGTCTGCACGTCGTGCGAAAAGAAACTGAAGGTCCCTGACAGCCTCGTGGCCAAAGGATCGTTCAAATGTCCGGCTTGTGGGCAAACGCTCAAGCTGCCGAAGTCCGCGAGCGGCGGCGATCAATCGAGGCCGTCTTCGGCGAGTTCTGCTCCGGCCAAGGTTCCGGCAACGTTGAGTGTGCCGGTGTCGAAGCCAGTGGCCAAACCAAAGGCTTCTCTGCGCGATGAGGATGACATACTGGATCTCGACGAAGCGGATTTGATCGAAGAGCCGTGCGTCACCAAACGCAACGACAAACCAAACAGACGCAACGACACGGCAAACGATGACGAGTTGTTTGAAGACGAAATTCCCTCGCCCGCGCGGCGGGTTAGTGTGAGTTCTGGGGATGGGAAATCGAAAGCGGCGAGATCGAGCCAGTTGACGGGGATCGTGATTGGCGCGGGGAGTGTGCTGCTGATCGTCGTGTTGGTCGGGATCATTTGGATGCTGACTCGCAAGGCTGTCGATCAGCCGCTTGCGCAGAACAACGCGGTTCCTCCGACAGCGGTCAGCTCGCCAGCGGCCGGAAACGCGCCGACTCTTGCGGTGCCAGAGTCGTCTGTTGCGGAGGCCCCACAAGCGGAGGTGACAATAACAGTCCCGAACTCCGTTGTGGTTCCGAGTCCACAATTGCCGAGTAATACACCCGCGAACACGCCAGCGACGGTTTCGAATCCGATGCCGCCCGCGAAGCCCAGTCCGCAGCCGCCAGCGCCGGTTCAACTGCCTCCGGCTCAGCCCAATCCCGCACCTCTGACGGTCGCGGCGAATCCGAATGCCGCGTTGCGCTACAAGTGGCAGCCGAATCGCGAGTATCCGTACAAGTTCAGAATCGAAGCGAATCTCGGCGAAACCGTGGAACGGACGGAGGGCGTTTGCATTTACAAAGTGGCGACCGTTCCGAGCGGTCCAATTGCGGAGTTCAAGCAGCAAGGGACCGGGACCGCGTTCGTGGTTTCGGCCGACGGGTTTCTGGTGACGTGTGCTCATGTCGTGGATGGAGCGCGGACGATTGAGGTGCATCTCGATGGCAAGAACTATCCGGCGACCGTGGTTTCATCTGACTCGGCACGCGACGTCGCCGTCATTCGAATTAATGCCAACAACTTGACTCCCCTGCCGTTGACCAATTCGGATTCAGTGCAGTTGGGCCAGCCGGCACGAGCGTTTGGCTTTCCGTTGTCGGATGTGCTGGGCAACAACTTAAAGGTGACGAGCGGCACGGTGTCCGGGTTGAATCAAGAGTCGAACAGTCGAGTGTTTCAAATCGACGCGGCGATCAATCCGGGGAACAGCGGTGGACCGATCGTCAACGAGATGGGCGAAGTGATCGGCGTGGCCAGCGCAAAGCAGGCCGGACCGCGCGTCTCGACAGTTGGGTTCGCTCGGCCCATCAACGATGTGAGGCCGCTGTTGCAACAAGCGAACGTGCGGTTTGTGCCCGGCACAGCTCAGCAGAAGTTGGATGGCCCGGTGCTGGCGGCGAATGTCCGTCCGTCGGTGGCACTCGTCAGCGTGGTGGTCGGGGCCAGCGGGAATCGGACGACGCTGGTTTTTGATGCGTCGTTCACAACGTCGCAGCGCCCCGCCCCCGGCCGAAATGTGATCAACTTCTCGATTCCCTCAACCAGCCGGAGTACAGGGACAATCACGCTCGACGAATTCGGTGAGTTGGTCAATTTCAAAGGGGAAGAGCAGCTACCGTTTTGTTTGGGTCCGGTCGGAATGATCGCCCTCGCGCCGCTGAATCCGAATGGCCAGGCGTCGTGGGGTCGCAACGAGGAGACGTCGGTGACGCGCATCGAACAAGACCAAAACGATCCGCTCGCGCGGATGCGTGGCCGCGGGGTCAGACGACCGCCGTTCGGGCCACCGATTGGTTTTCCCGGCAGCCCGTTTGGCGAACGGCAGAAAAAAGAGATCGTGTTTCCCGCGCAGGAAACAACGTCGTTCGCGCTTGGCCAGCAAATCGCGGACGTGCAATTGGTCAAGAAGAGCTATGAACTCAAGACGCTCGACAACGCCGACAGTCCGTATCTGCAACTGAAGGGGGAGGGCGATTGGCGATTTCACGTCAAGGACGCGATGCCCTATTCGGCAGAGTTGAAGTTTGAGTTGGTTCGTAACTTTGACAACGTGACGATCCGCGTTCCGTTTCAAGTGCAGTTCATTCACACCGATCCGCAAGTCATCGTGGCCGAACGCAAGGAGGCCGAAAACCGGATGCTGGCCAACATTCGGGATCAGTCGCTGAAGGCGGCGGCGGAACTCGACAAGCTGGCGTCGGCCAAGAAGGCCAAGCTGGTTCGTCGCTTCCCGCCGATCGGGACGATCTTGGTTCAGGCCGTGCAGCTCACGCCCGACGGACAACACGCGTTGGTCTCGACGAACGAAGGCCCGGTGTTGGTCTTTGACGCGAAACAGGATGAACCGATCAGAAAGCTTGAGGGACTGAAGCAGAACATCCAGTTCCTGAATATCTCGTCGGATGGCAAGCTGGCCTGCGGCGGGACGCTGACGGAAACCTGTGTTTGGAATCTCGACAGCGGTCAGGTCGTCTTGCAGCCGAAGTTCGACCAGTTTGCGCCACGCTGCATGGCCTTCTCACCGGATCAGCAGCAGGTGTATTTCGCGGCTTTGCGTTTTCAGCGCTGGGACTTAGCGTCCGGAAAGATGCTGAATGATTGGCAACCACAATCGTTTATCGCCAAGGCTTTAGCGGTCGCTCCCGACGGCCAGTCGCTGATTGCGACCGACGGCAAGGTCTTGATGCACTTCAACCCACAAAACGGTGAGCTTCAAAAAAACGAACCGTTGGCTCCGGGATCGGGAAACTACGCTCACGGTCGCTTGACGGCTGAAGGAGACCGTGGCGTGTTCGTGAAGAATCACTCCAGTTTGGATGTGATCTCACTGTCGAATCCGACGAAACCGAGCAACATCGTTACCCGGCCGGCACCGAATAACAGCTTCGCGATTTCCGCAGATGGCAAGCGAGTCGTCGTGGCGGATTCGACGAACAAGCAAGTGATCGTTTGGGACGTCGAAAAGAACGAACTCATCGACCAATGGCCGGTGGATACGATCGCGGCCCAAACGGTCGCGCTGTCCGCCGACGGCAAGTTCGTGCTGACGTGTGGCTATCACCGGATACTGCAATTGTGGGAGATGACGGAATAACCCGAAGCGCCAGCGAGGGCGAACGCTCCCCGGACATTGAGTTCTGCGGACACCAGCCGATTCCAAGAGCGATTGAATTTTCTCGAACGCGCACTTGTGCGGTGAGCTTATCTCGCGGCAAGCAAATTCCGATCAGTGGTTGTTGACGACCTGGAACTCGTTGGATGCCGCCATCACGTTCGAGTTGTTAGGAGTTTCCCTGCCGCCGCAAGGCGTCTACGCCAAGATCGACCTTCCGAGCGTTGCACATTCGAGTCGCTCGATGCCACCATGCCTCTGCCGTCGTTCGGAATCGGCTGGCCGCAGAGCGAAATCTACGCCAAGGTTGATCTGCCCGGCGTGGCCCCTGCGTGATCGCATTGGATCAATGATTTGCAATAACTGTGCTTGTTCCGTGAACGGGAGGGTTCTTCGCCATGTGCCGAGTATTCGTCGTTGGTCTGCTGGTGCTGGCCGCTCTATTAGAACCGCACGTCATCTTGCAGTCGGCCGAACCAGTCACGGTCCCGAAAGGCCCGCTGTCGCCCGAAGAGTCGTTGAAGCATTTGGTCTTGGCCGATCCGAACTTGCAAATCGAAATCGTTGCTGCCGAGCCGGAAGTCATTGATCCCGTCTCAATCCAATTCGATGAGCATGGCCGATTGTGGGTCGTCGAGATGCGCGATTATCCGACCGGGCCGAAAGAGGCTCCGCCGCCGCTCGGCGGACCGGAGGCGAAGCCGTTGTCGCGGATCAAATTGCTCGAAGACAAAGACGGTGACGGGCGGTTCGAGACAGCTCATGTGTTTGCCGAGAACCTGCTGTTCGCGACCGGAGTGCAGCCGTGGGACGGCGGCGTGATCGTGACTCATTCCGGCGAGATCGTGTACCTCAAAGACACCGACGGCGACCACAAAGCCGATATCCGCGAAGTATGGTTCACCGGGTTCTCGGAAACGAACACTCAGCTTCGAGCCAATCACCCGACCTTCGGCCCCGACGGTTGGATCTACGTCGCCAACGGCCTGCGCGGCGGCAATGTGATTGCTGTGAAGAAGGATTGGCCGGTGAAGGTCGAGGGGTTAGGGGTTAGCGGCCAGGGGCTAGAAAAAGACAAAGCGCAGACTGCCTCCGCTCCTCCCCACTCCGTCTCTCACGATCCCGCTAACCCGCGTCCCGTCAGCCTCACTGGTCGCGACTTCAAGTTCGATCCGCTCACCGGGCGGTACGAGGCGATCTCCGGCAACGGACAATATGGACTGACGTTCGATGCCTGGGGGAATCGGTTCGTGTGCGACAACCGGCATCCGTGTCGGCATGTGATCTTTGAAGAGGATTTCATTCGGCGCTGTCCGCACGTCGCGTTTCCGGCAGTGGTCAACGATGTGATTCCACCGGACGACAAGAACCAAGTCTTTCCACTGACCTCGGCCTGGACGACGAGCAACCTGCACGCGGGCACGTTCACGGCCGCGTGCGGCGTGTGCGTCTACACCGGCGACTGGCTGCCGGAAGAATTTCGCGGCAACGTGTTTGTTTGCGAGCCATCCGGCAACCTCGTACAGCGAGCGATCCTTGAACCAGACGGCGTGACGTTCAAGTCCCACCGTGGGGCAGGTTTTCAACCTGCCCGTCCCTCGACAAAGTCTTCCACCAATTCTTCGGACTCAACCTCAATA
>JANMIF010000230.1:0-33146 GCA_031375695.1 Planctomyces sp. | reverse complement strand
CCCTCAGCAGCATCCGCCACGCCACCATCAATCTCGCCCGCCGACTCACCCAATCCGTGGGCTCCCTCTGCCAAGAACACGCCCTCAAAATCAACCTCTTGCTGAACAGACTACGCATCCTCAGAAACTAGCCTGCCGTGTGCCGGATTACTCTTGGCCCCTTGTGGAAGAATCACTGTTGTTCGCCAACAGTCCTAGAATCCCCAGTCCATAAAACGTGTATTCGACGTCGGCTTGTTCGTCCCAGCTCGCGCCGCGAAAGCCGCCGGTCGGAAACTCCAATTGTTGCGAAACGAACGCTTCGAGGTTCACGGCATCAAAGACGTCGGTCACTCCAAAATCTTGCGCGACCAACAAACCGGTAAACGACGACAGCCCGTCGGAAAACGGAATCCGCGTGTTGGCCTGAAAGCCACCTTCCGGGCCGCGAACCTGTTGCAAGAAATCGCGCAGATCAGCGGTCAGTTCGCCATCAGAAAATCCCAAGCGTTGCAAGACGACGGCGGCGGCGGCGGTCGGATTCGTACCACTGGTTTTCATCGGCGCGATCTCGACAAACCCGCCGTCTTCACGCTGTCGATCGAACAAGAATTGTCCCAACTGCTTCGGCTTCGGTGGTTTTTTCCCGAGCAGTTCGTAGGTCATCGTCACGAGAAACGATTGATAGGTGCTGCCCAGCGCTCCTTCCGGCGACTTGGCATAACCGCCGTCGGATTTGCGCAGGCTTTCGAGCTTTGTCGCCACGGCCGCAGCCCAATCGGCGGACTCTTGAGCCAGTAAGTCGGGACCGCCGAAACTCTGCGTGACCAAGGCCGCATACAGCCAACTTATCAAATCAATGGCGTGCAGGCTTCGCCAATCAAACCGCCCGAGAAACCGTCCTACTTGCTGAGCCTCAGCGGTGGTCAATCCTCCGAGCACCGCGAGTGCTCGCACGGCAAAGCTACTGTAATACAGATCGCTGTCGCCCTCGCGGCCACCCCAGCCGCCATCGGACAACTGTTGCGACAGCACGAATTGCCGATGCCGCTCACGCCGCTCCGGTCTGAGCCGCGCGAGGCCATTCGCCACGCGAGTTCCCAGGGAAACGAGGTAAGGTTCCGAAGCGGACATGCGGGCAGGCCAAGCCGGTGGGGCGATAACATTCAGTTGTGAATCACACAGATTTCACGCCAACTGTTTGTACGCCGACTCGCGCCGAACGGCCACTGTACGTCGCCGTTCATTCATGCCGCATCGACGAGGTGGACGTGAGCAATTTGCCGTTGAGGTATTTCCCCGTGAGGTAGGCGACTTTGTCGAATGGCACATCGACTTTCACGGCGACCAAATCCTTGGACTTGGTGGCGGCCAAGCTATTCCCCGGATTGGGATTTCCGGCCGCCGCCGTGACGGTAATCGTGACGATGGCATCGGCCGCTGCCACGTTGGCGGACTGCAGCAAGTAGGTCTGGATGAAAGATGTGACGTCGGAATTGGTGCTGCCGTCGAGAATGGCTCGGCGAGCCCCTTCGCGAGCAGCATTCGTGACCAATTGGCTGACCATGAATCCGCGGCCGAACTCAATGATGCCGTACACCAACGTGAGAAAAATCGGCAACACTAGCGCTAACTCGACCGTCGCCGCCCCGCGCCGTTTGGGGCGAATTGAGCAACCTGTCTCAGACTTTTTCATGATGACACCGTCTCTAAGTTTCGGAATGACCCGCTCGTAATCTGCACCGACCTCGAAATCTGTCATCGGCTTATCGGAAACCTAGGTCACAAATGGCAGTCGTCAAAAAAGAATCACCAAATTCCAGACACATCGGGCGGTGCTGTTCAATTCGGACTCGCCGTTGCGTTTCGAATTTGGCTTGAATTACTTGAATTGGTAAATCCATAAATGCCGCTACACTGCCCTTGCTGCGACGAAGTCTTCATCGGCCGCATCCGCCGAGACCTCTCGCACCCCAACGGCCTCACCTTCTGGTGCGTCAGCGACAACCTGCGAAAAGGGGCCGCGACCAACGCCGTGCAGATCGCGGAGTTGCTGGCGAAGCACAAAACGTAGCCATGAATCCAGAACCGCAACACGGATCGGATTGCCCTAAAAGCAAGCAAAGGATTAATTTCGCTCGCTCGATGGTCTGGATCTGCAATCCTACGCCTACTGACGTCCGGCATGGATCCGAGCTTCGCTGCATCCGGTTTGTGAGACCTTGTTGCTTCGTCAAAACAGATTTCATCTGGCCGTCATGGGGCAATGTGGCCAGGCCCAAACGTCAGTCTGAGAAAAATAAACAATGCAAAAACCCCAACGAACAGGCACGCCAATACGCCGAAGAACCCGATTGCCTGAATGGAATTGGACGTCAATCTTGAGTTTTCCGGTCGGCGAGAAATCGCCCAACAGGCTGATACGATGCCAAACAAACAAACCAAAATTGTGAGGGACGTATAACAATTGAGAAGCCAAACGGGAAAAGGAGGTTCCATCAGGAAGCCCAGGCACACAATTCCGACCACCATTGCAACGGGAGCAACGAGACTAAACAACGCAGCCCATAACGTATGTTTCGAGGGTTCGGGTTTGTGTTCTTCGCCGCTCATGCTGGAGTGTTTCTAGCAACGCTGAATCGTTGAGTGAGCTGAACGCGCCCTAGCACGAAAACGAATGCGACGAAATTCCGCGCGACGTGCGGTCCAACTTGCTATCGGTACGAGAGTTTGTCAAGCAATGTCGGCTGAGTGACGTAGGGTGGGTCGAGACCACAACTCACATCAGTTCTTAGCCGACCAAGAAAGTTCCACCGATGTCATCGCTCATCGACCGAATCAACATCGACCCGCAAATCTGTCACGGGAAGCCGTGCGTGCGGGGGCTGCGGTATCCCGTGGAGGTTCTGCTGGAACTGCTGAGTTCCGGCATGACTCACGCCGAGGTTCTCGCGGACTACGATGATCTCGAATCAGAAGACCTCCTGGCGGTGCTGGAGTTCGCGGCTCGATTGGCTCGGACGAAATCCATGAGTGCGGTGGCCGTATGAAATTCCTCGTCGATGCTCAGTTGCCTCGGCGTTTGGTGGACTGCCTTGCTCGACGCCGGGCACGATACCGTTCACACGAAAGACTTGCCGGACAAAAATCGCACGACGGACCGCGAGATCATCGAATTATCGTTGCGTGAAAAGTATGTTGTCGTCACGAAGGACCAAGATTTCGTCGATTCCATGACGCTCAAGGGAGAACCTCACAAGCTGTGGCTCATTTCGACGGGCAACATCCACAACACCGATTTGGAGAGCCTCTTCATTCCGAACATCGCCGCCGTCGCGGCTGCGTTTCAAACCAGCGACTTTATCGAACTTTCCCGAACGGCTTTGACCGTTCATTGGTAACAGAGAACCTGAGACACACCATGAACCACTTCCATTACGACAAAGGTGAATTGTTCTGCGAACAGCAGCGGGTGGCCGAGTTGGCCGAGGAGTTTGGGACGCCGTGTTGGATTTATTCCAAGGCGGCGTTGCTCGGACGCCTCAAAGAAATTCAGACGGCGTTCGCGTCCGTGGACCCGGTGATTTGTTATTCGGTCAAGGCGAACTCGAATCTCAGCATTCTTAAGCTGATGCACGACGCTGGCAGCAGCTTTGACGTCGTCTCTGGCGGCGAACTGTATCGCGTCAAGAAGGCTGGGGCCGACACATCGAAAGTCGTCTTCGCCGGAGTCGGCAAGACCGACGACGAGATTCGGCAGGCGCTCGAAGAACGCATCCTGATGTTTGACGTCGAAAGCGAAGCCGAGCTGGATGCCATCGCGGCGATCGCGCAGAAGATGGGAGTCATCGCACCGGTCGCGTTGCGGCTCAACCCGGACATCGATGGGAAGACGCACGCCAAGACGACGACCGGCAAGAAGGGAAATAAGTTCGGCATGGACATCGAACGAGCCGACGCACTCGCCGCGAAGACGCTGCGAACTCCCGGCCTGGCGATGAAGGGGATCCACATGCACATTGGCTCGCCGATCCTCACGACCGAGCCGTATGCCGAGGCGGTCAAAAAGGGGATCGACGTTGTCCGTAGTTACCGAGCCGCCGGTCACGACATCAACTGGATGAATCTCGGTGGCGGCTTCGGCATCAGTTATCGCCAGAACGAGGGGCCACCGGCTCAAGCTTACGCGGATGTCATCGTCCCTGGCGTGAAAGAGGCTGGCTGCCGATTGGCTCTTGAGCCGGGCCGCTTCATTGTCGGCAACTCCGGCATCCTGGTCAGCCAGGTGATCTACACGAAGCGTGAAGGGGGAAAACTCTTCGTGATTCAAGACGCCGCGATGAACGACCTCGTGCGGCCCGCGATGTACGACTCGTTCCACCGTGTCTGGCCGGTGGCTCCGAAGATCGCGATGCCCGACAATGTCGAAGGCGAGATTGCTGGCTGCGAGAAATCAGACGTCGTCGGCCCGATCTGCGAATCAGGCGACTACTTTGCGAAGGAGCGTTACCTGCCGCCGATGCAGAGTGGCGACTTGCTTTGCACGTTCAGCGCTGGAGCCTACGGCACCGCCATGAGCAGCAACTACAACTCCCGCCCGCGAGCCGTCGAACTGCTCGTGGACGGCGACCAAGTCAAAGTCATCCGCCGCCGCGAAACCTACGACGATCTGATTGCCGCAGAATTGGTGTAAGCCAGCAGCCGCCAAAATGATGGCACATGGGATTCGTCATCCCTTCGACTTTCAGATTTTTGGCGTCGTCATGACGATAAAGGTCGTGGTTGTTGGCGGTAAATCGCCACGCTCATCAAATCTAGAGGTCGAAATGTTTGAATTCATCTATGACATCAGCCAATCCGGGCGAATCTCGCAAGCCAACAACACCGCCGACTCAGCGCGGCATTTGGCCACGCGAGCCGAGTCCGAGACACATCGTCTCACCAACAAAGTCGCCGCACTGGAACAGCAAACCGAACGACTTTCGCTCACTCTCATGGCGATGGCCGAAATCTTGAGCCAATATCCGGGAATCACTGCAGAAGCACTTGAGGCCAAGGTCCGAGAAATCGACCTCCGCGACGGGAAACTGGATGGCCGCCTTCAGCGACCGGCGAAATTGTGTGACAAATGCCTACGGGCAAGTCATCCCAGCCGCAAGAACTGTCTGTACTGTGGCGAGCCATTGCCTCAAGATTCGACCTTGTTTCCGTCCGAGCTCAGCTCTTGATCGTTGAGAACTCCACATGCCAGCCACAAACCCCAGCGCAGATTTCGTTACCCTTTGGAAGCGAGTCGGGCCGATCCTCGCTCGGATTCGTCGTGACGAATTGCGGCGGTTTGATTGGGACAAGGACTGGCCGATCGTGGACGCTTTGATGGACTTGGCTGTCGATCGTCCCTCGGAACCAAGCACGACTAGCGGATTGGTTGAGTTACAGCGGCTCATGCGAAGGGCCTTTGGATGAGCAAGCTCTATGACGCTGCAATTGAGGTCCAAACGTTCTGTTGTCTGCCTGCTCGTGAATCCGAATCATGCGTCTTTCCGTTAAAATCTTGCTGTTGGTTCTCATCACCACGGGCATCTTTCTTCCGATCTTTGAGTGCGAATTCGTCATCTGTGATGACCCCCAATATGTCACTCAGAACGCCAGGGTTCTGCACGGGTTGCAATGGCCGAATGTCGTTTGGGCGTTCTTCACATTGGAGGTGGCCAACTGGCATCCGCTGACTTGGTGGTCCTATCAGTTGGATGCCCAAATCCAGGGGATAAATTCGCGGGGATTTCATCTCACCAATCTGATCCTGCACCTGATTAACACGTCCATCTTGTTTGGACTGCTCCATCGATTATCCGCCGAGCGTGACCGGGGCAATTTCGTTGTCGCCTTGTTGTTCGCCATTCATCCCTTGCATGTGGAATCCGTGGCTTGGGTCTCTGAGCGGAAGGACTTGCTGTTCACGTTGTTTGGATTGCTCGCCTTGAATTCGTACGTCAGCTATGCGCGTGGCAATCGCCCTGCATATGCGGGGGCTCTGTTGTTTTTCGGGCTGAGCCTGATGTCCAAGGCGATGCTCGTGACATTTCCCTTCCTGCTGCTCGTTCTCGATGTCTGGCCGCTTGGGCGAACCGCTCATGATCCGAGCCATCTGTCTCAGGTCTGGTTTCGGTTGGTTCGTGAGAAGCTCCCCTTTTTCGGGCTGAGCTTGGGAGCCGGTGTTCTTGCCCTGATGTCGCAGAAACGAGGGGAAGCGCTGGCGACTTTGGATACGCATCCCGTTTCTGAACGGTTGGCCAACGCGATCTTGGCATATGGCCTGTACCTTCACGACACGCTCCTGCCGATCAACTTGTCTCCGAACTACTATCATCCCCAGTCTGACATGTCCTTCGGAAAGGTGGCCGTCGCAGGGCTTGTGCTCCTGAGCATCAGCGCGGCATTGATTCGATTTCGACACCGTTTTCCAGCGGCTTGCATGGGTTGGTGTTGGTATTTGGGGACTCTGGTCCCGGTGATCGGGATTGTGCAAATCGGGCTTCAGCAGCGGGCCGATCGTTACACGTATTTCCCGCTCATCGGGATCTTTTGGGGTAGCGTTTGGACCCTTGAGCAATTGGCCTCTGCCAGTGTTTGGCGAATGCGGCTGGCCAACGTGGTTGGCCTATGCGTCCTTGGAATCTTGGGAGCAACCACTTGGCATCAGATTCAGTTCTGGCAAAACAGTGAGTCGTTATATCAACGCGCCGTGGATGTGGAACCCAATAATCCCTTTGCTCAGATGTCGCTGGGCGTGAGTCAGGAGCTGAAGAACGAGCCGGAAAAGGCGATCGGCCACTATCGCCGCGCCCTCGAGATCGATCCTCAGTTAGATCGGGCCGGAGCATTGCTCGCTCGCCAAGTGTTCTTGTCGGCAGCGGGTCCGGACAAGCGTGAGAAGCAGTTACGGGCCGTGCAATCCTTAGAACGTTTTCCCTCCAAAGGGGCCGACACCCAGGCGTATTTGGGTGACATGCTGCGGCGTTTGGGGTTGTTCGAGAAGGCGGCCGAAAACTACGCGATGGCCTATAAAAAGGATTCGCAAAATCCACAACTTGTGTGGAATCTTGCCTTCTGCTTGTTTCACGCCGGACGACTACAAGAGGCGACGATTCACTTTGAGACCGCCCTGGAGATGAATCCCAATAATCCTGTTTTGCTGGCTGAATTTGCTCGGTGTCGATTCGCTTCCAATCAGAACGCTGCGGCGATGCAGCTTCTGAAACGTGTTCAGCGAATGAACTTCAATGATTCAAGCATACGAGAAGAATTGGTGTCGGTCCTTTTTGAGATGGGCCGCGAGTTGGTCGATCAGGGTAGATTGGTGGATGCGGAGCAGCCGCTCGAAGCCGCTGTGAATCTGGCTCCAAACAACTGGTTTGGGCATCTCCTATTCGGGGCGACTCTCGCCGGGCTTCAGAAACCGAAACGCGCGGAAGAGCAATTCCTGTTGGTGCTGCAATTGAATCCGCAATCAGCCAATGCACATTTCAGTCTCGGAAGCCTCCAAGCAGCGAGCGGACAACGTGTCGCCGCCATTCAACATCTGCGGCAAGCGCTCAAGCTCCACCCCGATTATCGACCAGCTCGTGATCTCTTGAACTCTCTGGAGACGAACGATCCGTAGAGGTCGTTTCTTTGTTATTGTGGCGCCTTGCTCTTGAGACAACTTTGGCCAACTTGCCGATCGTTTTCCGATGCCATCACCGCCCGTCACGATTGTTGTTGTTCATCGTCGCGAGAACAGAAAAAAATGTTCAGTGGAGCCGTTACGGGGGCGGTCCGATTTTGAGTTTTGGACATATCCAGAGGAAGAGTCGGTCCTCGGAGCGGGTTATGTGCGGCTTGGAATTGGCGGGCCGGTGCTGAGTGCCGCAGATCGAGATTGCGGGCTGTTGGTGATTGACGGAACGTGGCGACTGGCGGAACGAATGGAAAAAAAGTACGCACATGTCCCCGTTCGCAGTTTGCCCAATTGGAAGACGGCCTATCCTCGCGTGTCGAAAGTCTTCGACGACCCGGTTGACGGACTGGCGACGATCGAGGCAATTTATCTCGCGTACAAATTGCTTGGCCGGGATACGACGGGGTTGTTGGATCAGTACCGTTGGAGCACGGAGTTCTTACGGCGGAACGAGGAAGTCCAAGTGAGCTGACATTCACTCAAGCGATGAGGCAAGCTCAGGGGCGATGAGATCGAAAGGTCACGACTTCACCGATACGAACATCGCCGTCAGCATGTGCCGATAGTCGGCTTCCGAATGCTGGAAGAGTTGCCGGAATGTCTCTTCGTCGGCGGCACCATTTTGGAAGCGGCGTTTCTCGAAGATCGGCATCGTGTGGCCGGTGATCGCTTCGACGCCACGGCGGACAATCTCCCCTTTGAGAGCATACAGCCGCGAGTGATCCCAGTCTGTCAGTTCGATGAACGGAATCCCTTCGGCGACTTCGATGACGTTCGGCAGGGCATACGGACTGAAGCCGCTGAACCCGCACGCGCGAGCCGGAGCTGCCGTGCGGATGTGGCCTCGGCTTTGTCCTCCGGAGTACGTCAGCGAATGCTTAATCGCCCCAACTCCCCAGCCTTCTTGATAAAGCATCGTGTTGTTGAGCACGCTGCGGATCGTCAGTTCCGGATTGTCTTCGATCGGATAGTCCTTGAGGTTCTCGTCTCCGCCGTCACCGTCTGCGAGATGTTTCCAATCGGGATATCGCTGCCGAATGCCTTTGCACAATGCGAGCGCCATCGTGGCCGATTGCACATCGAGCGGCTTGTAGTCTTCGATGACGCGCACGGTCTCGGCCACATCCAGTTCGTCTGGTGAAACGTCGATGACCTCCAGGAACAAGCCGAGGTCGAGGTCGTCCAGAAACCGAGCGGCCTGAGTGGCGTCTTGAGAGGGCAAAGCTCCCGGTTCGTTTTGACGAGTGACTCGCAATGTGAACGCCTTCAGCCGCGAGGGAGATTCACCGCGTCGGAGTAACAAATGATGCAGCACCAGAAACAGTGCGCCACTGTCGATGCCTCCGGAAAACAACACGCCGATCGGTTCGCGAGGTCCGATGCGACTGAGCCACTGATCACATTCGGTCGCCAATGCTCCGATATAAGCCGCGCCGATCTCATCGAGGTTCGTGTTGAGCCGATTTCGTTGCGGCGAAAAAAAACGTGTGTTGATCGGGTTCGGATCGGGGCAGCCGATGAGTGCGATCTCGACCAGATGATGCGCCGGGACCATGCGCGAATACGACGGATGAAACTGATCACCGAAGCCTTCGCTCCGCAGCCACGCTCCGATTTCGTCGATCCGTTCGGCGATGATCAGTGCCGGCCCTTCGGCTCGCTTCGCCAAAAAATAGCGCATCGGTCGGCCGATCGATCGAGCCATCCGAACGATGTTGCCGCGCTTGCCCCAAACAGCGAATTGCCCGTCGATTTCTCGCACGCGAGCCGGATCACCGGAGACAACACGTTCGACCGCCTCGTCGGTCGTCATGTTCAACAGCGTGTTACCGTTCGGGTCCAGCAGATCGACAACTCGCTCGACGTAGGCGTGGTGCATATTTTCCCTCATCTCAAATGACATTGCTCTGATTCATGGCAAGCGAAGTCGAAACATTTTCAATCACGATCGCGGGAAGAATAACTTCCTCGTCAGGAATCAAGTTTGGCCATCAAGGTGGAAGCAAAGATCGCAACCCACGACCTTTCGGCAGCATTCTGTTGGTCTGTTTTCCGGATTACAACACGCCCGACAAATGTATGAAGGAGAAAACTGATGTCGGAAGAACGAAGATTTCGGTTGGGACATTGGGTATTGATCGGTTCAATCGTCATTGCGGTGGCAGCGTTTGTTGTGTTTCGAGGTCGGCCGATCGGAGTCGAGAATGGCAACGGTCAGCCGAAAGCTGATAACACGGCGCGGGCGATTGAACTTAAGAATGATGCGATTGCGCTGATGGAGAATTGGCGGTTCGAACTGGCGGCGGAAAAGCTCAGTGAACTGGAATCGCTGGCCCCGAACGAATCGTTGGTGCGTCGGAATCGGGCAATCGCGGCGGTGTTGGCGATTGCTCCAGAAGTGTTGGACCGGACTCGCAAGCCGGATGTGTTTCAGCAGGGATACGCTCGCGCGAACGAGGCCGTTGAGAAACTGCTGGCAGCGGAACCGGAGTTGCCAATCGCGCATTTGCTCGCCGGTCGGCTGGCAGAACATCGCGATGACCGAGAAGTCGCTGTGAAGCACTTGGAAAACGGAGCCAAATTCTCGAAGGGAGCAGCGGCGTTCGAAGTCGAGGTGTATTTGGCTTCTCAGGTCGGTCAGCAGCCAGAACTGGAAGCTCGCGGGTTCGAAGCGCTCAAGCGAGCGGCAGCGTCTATGCACGATAATCTGTGGATTCTGAAAGAACTGGCGATCGTACAAGCGGTCACAAAAGATTCTGGTGTGAAAGAGACGTTTGCTCAACTTCGCGAAAGCAGCCGGCCGTTTGTCGAACTGTTGAAGCAACTGCGGCGAGTCGATATTGGCGACCTCATCGACAAGGGAGCGGCGGCAGCCGAACAACAAGACTGGGGTATGGCAACTCGCAATGCGCGAGTCGTGTCGAATTTACTGAAGCCGGAGATCGCTACCAAGCTCGACCTCCGAAAGGTGACGAAGCATCCGCTGGAATACGTCGTCTCGGATTTCTCACCCGAATGGCAGAATGAACACGGCGATGTGGCCATGCAATCGGAAACAACGGTGGTGGCTCCGATCCAGGTCACGTTTTCAGAGGCGAATGTAAATGATCAAATGCCGCCGCTGGCCGGGATTCGCGACGTCAAGATTGCCGACTTTGATCTCGATGGTCGCTGGGATGTGATCGTGTTGTTGAGCGGCCAGGTGATTGTGTTTGGTCAGGCGACGGAGTCGGGGCCGGATAAGCCTCGCTGGGTGACGCTATGTGAAGCGGTTGTTCCGAGCGGGCTGACGAAGTTGCTTGCGGCCGATCTTGATCGCGATACGGAAGAGACTCCCGAAAGTCATCGGTTCATCGGGCAGTCGGTTGGTGGAGCCAAACCACCGGAAGGTGGAGCGGCATCGGCGGAAGATGCGGATGTCGACTTGCTGGTTTATGGCGACGAGGGCGTTCTTTTTTTGCGAAACGAATTCGATACCGTTGCGAAGACGCGGTCGTTGAAGGCTTTGCCGCAAGAGGCTTCGTTTGAAGCGTTGCGTGAAGTGCTGGCAATCGCTCCGGCGGATATCGATCACGACGGTGACCTCGATTTGATTGTTTCAGCGAATTCCGGCCTGAGCATCTGGCAAAACAACGACAGCCGCGAACACACGAAATTCACCGATATCTCCGCCCGATCGGCGTTGCCTCCGGCGGGATTGAAGGCTTCGGTACTGTTGCCGGTCGATTGGAATTTCGATCTTCAGACGGATGTGCTCGTCACGGGGCCGGACGTTGTTCAACCAGGATATTTGGAGAACATTTCGCATGGCCGGCTACGATGGCGCGACTGGAAGGATTCGGACCAACTGATCGCGAAGGCGAAATCATTGCACTTGGTGTCGATGCGAAAACAGCCGCTTCGTTGGGACGTCAGCAGCAACGAGCAACACACTTTGCGACTTTGGGATTTCGACAATGATGGCGAACGTGAAGTGCTGTCGTGGAGTGAGACTGGTGTCGCGTCGCTGAAATTCTCGACACAACCGAGTGCGACTGGTGGGCTTGTTTGGAAGAACAGCTCGGGTTCTATCGCGAACTGCGAAATTGCCGACTTCGATGCCGACGGCGATGAAGATGTGCTCGTCGTCAACGATCAAAAAGCGATGTGGATTCGCAATGACGGTGGCAACAAAAACGGATGGCTCGATCTGTCGATCCGAGCCGACAAGGATCGCAAACCGCAGCGTGATGCCGAGCGGTCGAACATTCATGGCGTCGGTAGTTGGGTCGAGTTACGCGGGTCGGGGCTACCGGAATCGGCCGGGCGAAAGCAACACGTACGCATTGTTGAAGGACAATCGACTCACTTTGGACTTGGTGCGGCGAAGCAAGTGGACGCCGCGCGGATCGTCTGGACGAACGGGGTTCCGCAGAATGTGCTGCGGCCGCGATCGGGCGAGGCGATTGCGGCTCAACAGTTTTTGATGGGGTCGTGTCCGTACATTTACACCTGGGATGGCGAGAAATGGGCGTTCTTCACAGACTGTTTGTGGGCCGCGCCAATCGGTCTGCAACTGGCCGAAGGGGTCTTGGCTCCGTCGCGCGAATGGGAATTTCTGAAGATCGACGGCGATCGGCTGCCCGTATCGAACGGCGAGTACCGGTTGATGCTAACTGAAGAACTGTGGGAAGCGGCCTACTTCGATCAGGTCCGGCTGTTAACCGTCGACCATCCGGCTGATGTCGAATTCTTCACGAACGAAAAGGTTGGCCCGCCGAGTCTCTCTGAGTTCAAACTGCATCCCGTCCGCAAACGACACACGCCCGTTGCGGCTCACGATCATCACGGCCGCGATGTGCTGCCACGAATCGCCAAACGAGACGAAGAGTATTTGCGTGCCTTCGACAAAGTCATCCAGCAAGGTCTGACCGAAGAGCACTTCATCGAACTGGACCTGGGCGATCTGCGCGATGCGAAAAACGTCACGTTGTTCCTGACCGGCTGGATCTTTCCGACCGACACGTCGATCAACGTGTCGCTGTCGCAGAATCCTGATCGCGAAGCGCCGAAGCCGCCGGCCATTTGGGTCTTGGATGACGACGAGAAGAAAGACAAGCCGACATGGCGCGAAGCGATTCCGTACATTGGATTTCCCGGCGGGAAGACGAAGACGATTGCGGTCGATGTGACGGAGGCGTTGGGACTTTCAGCTGAAGTAAATCCGCAACGGAATGCGAATCGCGGGAGCGGCTTGCCAACGAAATCCTCGATACGGCTCCGCATCGTCACGTCAATGGAGTTGTATTGGGACGAGATGTTCTTCACGGTGGATGAACCGCCGTTGGAGCAGACGACAACCGAGCTTCCGTTGCTCGCGGCCGATCTTCAATTCCGTGGGTTTTCGGCTCGGCAGCCGAACATTGAGTTTGGCCCGGAGCGATATGACGCGGGGGATGTCACTCCGCAACCGCAATGGCCGCCGATGGGTGGTCGCTTCACCCGGTTTGGCGATGTCACCGAATTGCTCACCGCGAGCGATGACCGTCTGGCCGTACTCGGATCGGGCGACGCTGTGACCGTCCGGTTCGATGCCAACAAGGCACCGCTGTTGCCGTCCGGTTGGAAGCGAGACTTCGTGATTCACAATGTTGGCTGGGACAAGGACGCCAACTTGAACACAGTTTACGGCCAATTCGTCGAACCTCTGCCGTTCCGAGCGATGCGCGGTTATCCCGACACGAGCGGTGCCGAGTTTCCCGACACGCCAGCTCATCGTGACTATTTGAGGCGATATCAAACTCGCGAACAGAACCGCTCGGCGTTTTGGCGCGGGAAATAATCTGAACTATCCCTGCCAAACTGCTCGTCAGCATTCTGGTTCTAGGCGTTACCGAGCGACCGTGGATATCGTCGCGTAGGATTGATTTTCACCATTTCGAACCAGCGCAAACGCTGTAGACACGTTTTGCCACCGAAGCTACTTTCCCGCCCCTTCGCAAACGACCGATGACGACGGACCGTCATTGATGCGAAGCCCACACTAGCCCGAAGTGTCTGCAGGGCAGGTGCTTCACAAGCCTCGTTCTTCAGAACATCGTCTTGTGAAGCGTCCGCCCTCGTTGACGCTTCGGGTTGCGGAACCCCGACCAAGGAAGGCAGGGATCGTGAGTCACGGCGCGAGCATTTTAGTGGTCGACGGTCTGTCGGAAACGACCGAAGTCCTGAAAGCTGTCTTTGAACCGCGAGGGCATGAAGTCCGGCGAGTTCGACGGACGCAGTCGTCCGAGTCGGCCGCTCGGCCCGGTGTCATTGTTTGGCACGATGATGCGGATGCGGAATCCGCCCCGCTCGATTCGTCGTTGCACGGTGTGCCGCGAGTCTTGATCGGCAAGGCACGCCTGTCGGATACATCGCGAAACACGCGGCGGTTTGCTCAGCCGTTTGACTACGGCGAACTGTTGCAGGCGGTCGAAGCGGCGCTGGAACAAGCCTGATCCGTTCGCCCTCGCTGACGCTACGAGTTACGATCCGCCTTGAATGCACAGGCGAGTCGGCGGGCGTTAGCCCTCGGACTGCAACGTTTTTGTCCGGGGGCTAACGCCCGCCGACTCGCCTATGCGGTTTTTGCGAGGGTGCGATCCGTGCCAAAGGCCACGCTGCTGGTGATTCAAGGAGCCGATCAAGGCGCCCGATTTGAATTGGGCGACGGTGAGATCACGCTCGGACGCGGCGCACTGAATGTCATTCGGCTCAACGACGACGAGATCTCGCGGATTCATGCGGGGATCACTTTCGAGGCGGCAACTGGCGCGTTTGTGCTGTCCGATCGGCACAGTTCCAACGGCACGTTCGTCAACGGTGAAGCGGTGCAATCGCGGAGGTTGGTCCACGGCGATCAAATCGCGATCGGCTGCTCGTCGCTGTTGTATCAAGTCGATACGACACCCCAGCCGACTCGGACCGTGGCGGACAACTTGGAGTTGTTCGTTCAAGGAGACGCGCGCGATCGGTCCAACATCGTCAGTGAAGTGAGCCGCGAAGTTGGTCAGCAGGTTATGCGCGATGCGACCGCGATCATCCGTTCGCCGAACGTCTCGCAGACGCTGGCCAACTTGCAGGTGCTGTATCGGATCGCCGAAGAAACGGTCGCACCCACTCTTTCGCTCGATCAGCTGCTGTGCCGGATTTTGGAACTAACGATCGACGTGGTTGGAGCCGATCGCGGCTGCGTGTTGGTCAATGATCCACGCACGAGTCAGCTTTCCGCACGTGCCTTCAATCACCGACGCGGTTTCGACACGAGCACCCCGATGCCGGTCTCGCGGAGCATCGTCGATTATGTGTTGAAACGTGGCCAAGGAGTTCGCACGTCCGACGCGCCGCACGATCAGCGGTTTGCCGGACAAAGCATCATGCAGGTCGGTATCCGCGAGGCGTTGTGTGTCCCGATGCAAGGCCGCTATGAATTGATGGGGGTGCTGTATCTCGATACGACCAGCCCGTCCGATCAAGTGCTGCGAGCTGGTCCTGACGGGCATCGCTTTACCGAAGACAAGCTGCTGCTGTTGACCGCGATCGGCCGGCAAACCGCGTTGGCGGTCGAGGATCATCGCTTTCAATCGGCCTTCGTCAAAGCCGAACGGCTGGCGGCGGTTGGCCAGACGATCACGATTCTGTCGCATCACATCAAAAACATTCTGCAAGGCGTTCGCGGCGGCAGCTACTTGATCGATATGGGCTTGAAGAAGCACGATGAAGAGCTGATCGGCCGCGGTTGGAAGATCGTCGAAAAGAATCAGGACCGGATTTATCAGATGGTCATGGACATGCTGACCTTCAGCACCGAACGAACCCCCGCGCTGCAACCGGCCGACATCAACGACATCGTGGCGGACGTGTGCGAGTTGATGGCCGCCCGGGCGACAGAATGCCAAGTGGAACTCATCAGCCAGCTCGCTGAACAACTGCCGGCGAGTTGCTTCGACCCGGAAGGGATTCACCGAGCGGTGTTGAACATCGTGACGAACGCGATCGACGCGGTCGATGGGACTCCCGGCGGCCGAGTCACCGTTGAAACCGGCTTTGACGCTGCGGCCGATTCGCTGTT
Source organism: Planctomyces sp. (assembly GCA_031375695.1). Classification (GTDB taxonomy): domain Bacteria; phylum Planctomycetota; class Planctomycetia; order Planctomycetales; family Planctomycetaceae; genus SXKJ01. The sequence continues at coordinate 17,358 of JANMIF010000230.1, read as the reverse complement.
TATCGTGATCAGCGACAACGGCCCTGGCATCCCAGAGGCTCAATTGCCGCAGTTGTTCAACATTTTCGAATCAACAAAAGGCTCACGCGGCACTGGACTGGGATTGGCTGTGTCGCAAAAAATCTTGCGAGAACACGGCGGCGACATCCAAGTCAACAGCCGCGAAGGAGCAGGTGCCACGTTTCGGTTGTCGTTCACCCGGATGGACGATGCGGCGAGTCAGACGATGGCGGGAACACAGCCGGTACCACAAGTCTGAGAAATACTTTGGAGACAACTTGCACTCTTCAACTTCCTGGTCCGCCGAATACCCGTTTGAATCGCGTTGGCTGGACCTCGGCGGCGAGCGGATGCACTACATCGACGAAGGCTCGCGCGACGCGGAACCGATTCTTTGTGTGCATGGCAATCCGACCTGGAGTTTCATCTGGCGGCGATTGATTGCCGATCAATCGCGAGAACGGCGGGTGATCGCGGTCGATCACATCGGTTGCGGTCTGTCGGACAAGCCACAGGATTATCCATATCGACTGGAACAGCATGTATCGAACTTGCGGCGACTGGTCGAAACGCTCGACCTGCGAAATGTCACACTTGTCGGTCACGACTGGGGTGGCTGCATTGGGATGGGGGTAGCCGGAGAAATGCCGGATCGGTTTCGGCGGTTCGTGTTGATGAATACCAGTGCCTTTCGGTCGCAGGCGATTCCGTTGCGGATCGCCGTCTGTCGAATTCCGGTGCTAGGCGCGATCGCGGTGCGCGGCTTTAACGGCTTCAGCCGTGCAGCACTGACAATGGCGATGTCACGCACAAAACTGTCGCTGGCAGCGAAGTGCGGGCTACTCGCGCCGTATGACTCGTGGGCCAATCGAGTGGCCGTACATCGATTTGTTCAAGACATCCCGCTGTCACCGACTCATCCGAGCTACGCGAAGTTGGTCCATATCGAAAATGGCCTGAGCCAATTCACGGATCGTCCGCTGCTGTTGCTGTGGGGCGCGAAAGACTGGTGCTTCACGCTTGATTTTCACGCCGAGTTTCGGAGACGCTTCCCGAACGCGGAATCGTATGTGATCCCCGACGCTGGGCATTACATCTTTGAAGACGCAACTGACGAGATGCTCGAACAGACACGGCAATTTTTGAATCGACATCCGCTCGGATAAGTGAGCCGAAACGGCAGCGAGAGTAGAGGCTCCACGAGATTTCCATCAAGCGACAATGCAGTCTCGTTCACCACGCTCTGAGCGGGAACGGGTATTCTCTTGTGAACAGCTTTTGCACATTGGCGCAAGGAAGAAAAAAGTTTGGAAATCGTGCGGCTCAGAAATGATCGGGACTTCTTGCCAATTTTGCACATTCGTACGCGCGCGGCGAATCTTTTTGGTTTGACACTCGGCCAACCGCTTGTAGCATCCGCCCCTCTGAGTGAGTGCTGGCTGTGGCGTGATGGTGCCAACTTTCCGCCTGGCCAATTTTGATGATTCTGAATCCTATGTGATTGTTTTCGACTGTCTCCCAAAACAATACTGCGCCAAAGTCTGACCCCATCCCACGTCCTGGCAACGGAGTGCCCGCTTGCCGTCGGGAGTGAATGATGGACTTCGACGGACACGCTGTGCGCAGCAAGGGTTGCAAGATGCCACCCACCAACTTGGTGATAGTCTCGCCCACGTTGTCGGCCGATTTTGAGCCGTCAGGTTCGCGAGCAGAACAAACGTCCGTCCGGTTCAATTCGCCGACTGACGCGGCTCCGTATTTCGCGCTCGGCAATGAGGCCGATCCGGAACGCGATGCCGCCAGCGTTGTGCGGCGGCTGCGCGAAGAGATCGGGCCGCATAATTATCAACTGTGGTTCAGCGAACGAACTTCGCTAGCGATCCACGGCGATGAGTTGATCGTTGGCGCAGGAAGTCCGTTCTTGCAGACGTGGTTGCAGCGGCAGTTCCGCGAACCGGTCGGCCGCGTTGCTGCCAGTTTGCTGGGCCCAGCCGCTCGCGTGCGATTTGTGGTTGATGGGACGCTGGGCCAGCCGGATCAAGTGAGTCGCGGCAGCAGGACTCGTGAGAGTTCGGTCCGAAGTCACGCGACTTCGGCTCCAGCCGCAACGGAATCAACGAGCTTGATTGTTTCGCCGATAGCGACTGATATCGGTTCTGTTCCGCGTGAAGCGGCTCGGCCGATAGCCAGCAGTGCGGGGCCGTCACGGCGATTCGCCAACTTGTCGACCTTTGTCGCCGGGGACTGCAATCAACTTGGTCTGACTGCCGTGAATCAAGTGGCCGCAGCACCGGGCGAACGACTGAATCCGTTGTATCTACACGGCGGAGTCGGGCTGGGTAAGACGCATCTGTTGGAAGGCTTGTACTGTGAACTGCGACGGCTGCACCCGACGCTCAATGTGCTATTTCTGACCTCCGAGCAGTTCGCCAACTACTTCACTCACGCCTTGCGAACACACACGCTGCCGAGCTTTCGGCAACGCTTTCGCGGAGTCGATGTGTTGCTCGTGGATGACGTCGATTTCTTGGACGGGAAGCGTGGGATTCAAGAAGAATTCTTGCACACGGTCCGCAGCCTGGAAGCTCACGACAAGCAAATCGTCGTGACGTCCGATCGGCACCCGCGATTGTTGTCGGCGTCGAGCGACGAGCTGACGACGCGGTTCACGTCCGGCTTGGTCTGCCGGCTGGATGCGCCCGATTTGGCGACTCGCACACACATCGTGCAGCACAAATTGGTCGGCCGAAACGTATCGGTTTTGCCTGAAGCCGTGTCGCTCGTCGCTCAGTGGTTTCGGCAAAACGTTCGCGAATTGGAAGGGGCGTTGAATTGCCTCGAAGCACATGCGGCATTGCAGCGGCGACCGGTTTCAGCGGCATTCGCGCGCGAAATCCTGGCGGACTTGCAGCGCGACTGCGTGCGGATCGTGAAGCTGGCCGACATCGAACGAGCGATCTGCGAGCTCTTTCGCTTGGTCCCGGATGAACTCCGATCCAGCAGCCGTACGCGGCAGATCAGTCAGCCGCGCATGTTGGCGATGTACTTGGCTCGCAAGCTGACGCAAGCGGCCTACAGCGAAATCGGCGAGTACTTCGGCGGCCGAAATCACAGCACGGTCATCAGTGCCGAGAAGCAAGTGCAAACTTGGATTGCCGCCGAGACAAAACTGTCGCTCGCTGCACGCGAATGGTCGGTTGGCGAGTTGCTACTGACCCTCGAACGACACGCGCTTGCAGGGTGACGAAGACTAACCGTCACAAGTAATCCGAAGCGTGAAGCATACGCCCTTGTTCACGCGTCGGGTTACTTACGCCACGTCAAACGGGAACGAGATCACGTCGCGCACCGAGTCGTGGCCGAGGCACAGCATCAGCAGGCGATCGAAGCCGAGCGCCACGCCGGAACAGTCTGGCAATCCGTGTTGCATCGCCGCGAGCAATCGCGTCGGTTCCGGAATTTCTTGCCCGCTGGCCGCAGCCTCGTGGTGAATTCGGCAGCGGAGTTGTTCGGCATCGCTCAGTTCGTGATATCCGTTGCAGACTTCGATCCCGCGCATATATAGCTCAAATCGTTCGGCCACGGCGGTTAACCCGTCGCCACGTACGCGAGCCAACGCCGCTTGCGAGGAGGGATAATCGAAGACAAACGTCGGCCGCTCATGCCCCAGTAGCGGCTCGATTCGTTCCGCCAAGATCACGTTCAACCAGCCGTCGCGATCGTCGGAAAGCAAACTGTCCGGCGCGATGACTTCCAGACGCTTAGCCAACGCGACGATCTCGGATGTTGGCAGTTCAAGTACTCGCGAATCGGTGTAGCGCTCGAAGGCTTCGTCATAGGTCAGGCGGTCGAAGACGTGAGAGTTAGAATTTGAAATCTGAGATTTGAAAAATGACATATCAGGTCGTTGTCGTTCCGTCTCACGACCGAAGTCGATCACAAATCGCTCGACGAAATCCATCTGATTGTGATGCGTATCGCCGACGCGATACCATTCCAGCATCGTGAATTCGGGATTATGCAGCCGGCCGAGTTCGCCGCGTCGAAAGACTTTTCCAAGCTGATAAATCGCTTCGGCCCCGCTGGCCACGAGCCGCTTCATCGCGAATTCCGGCGATGTTTGCAGGAACATCCGCTCGCTCGCCGACACCAAAACGTCGAACGGTTCGATATTCGGATCGATCACCCGCTCATGAGACAACAGCGGCGTATCAATCTCGAAGTGACCGGTGTCGTCGAAGAATTGGCGAGTGAAGGCCAGTAACTTGGCTCGCAATTGCAGATCGTCGAGCGTCGCGACTGGTCGAAAGTCTTGCAACCCCGTCACTCCGTCACCTTTTCAACGACGGGATCGAAGTAGCTCCGCGCTCGATCCGAAATATCCTTCCGGCACCAGCCACCCTGCCAGCGAATGCACTTGACGGCTTGATAGGCTCGCAGCTTGGCTTCGGCGAAGTCGGTGCCGAGAGCGGTGACGCCTAGGACTCGGCCGCCATCGGTGACGACTTGACCGTCTTTCACCGCTGTGCCGGCATGAAAGACTTTGGCATCGGGAATGTCGGCCGCATCTTCAAGTCCGCGAATCACCGAGCCTTTTTTGATTGTGCCCGGATAGCCGTCCGCCGCCATGACCACGCAAACCGCCGGGCGCGAATCCCATTCAACGGGACCAAAGTCCGACAACTTGCCGTCCGCCGCAGCCTTCAACAGTTCGCCGAGGTCCGACTTCAGACGCATCAGGACCGGCTGAGTTTCCGGGTCGCCGAAGCGAACGTTGAATTCCAGCACCTTCGGACCTTGATTGGTCACCATGATGCCGGCGTACAAGCAGCCCTTGAACGGCCGATCTTCGACATTCATGAAATGCACGGTCGGAACCAGCACCTTTTCGATGATCTGGTCCATCAGCGATTCGGTGATCAGCGGAGTCGGGCAGTACGCACCCATTCCACCCGTGTTCGGACCGGTGTCGCCATCTCCCGCCCGCTTGTGATCTTGCGATGCTTCCAGAGGCAGAATGGTGTTGCCGTCCACGATCGCCAGGATACTTGCCTCGTGTCCGATCAGGCATTCTTCCATGACGATCTTGCTGCCCGACGTTCCGAAAGCTTGTTCGACCATGATCTGCTTGGCCGCGTTCATCGCTTCGTCGCGGTTCTTGCAGACGAACACCCCCTTGCCCGCCGCCAGCCCATCGGCTTTCACGACCAAAGGAGTTTCCTCACGTTCTTCCAAATACATAACGGCATCTTGAAACCGTGTGAACGAGCGGAATTCGGCGGTCGGCACGTTCGCCTTGCGCATCAGTTCCTTCGAGAAGATCTTGCTTCCCTCAAGTTCTGCCGCCAATTTCGTTGGCCCGAAGATGCGTAGCTTGGCCGCTTGAAACACATCGACGACTCCCGCCACCAGCGATACTTCCGGCCCGACCACGGTCAGATCAATCCGCTCAGACTTCGCGAACTCGACCAGCTTCAACACATCGGTAGAGCTGATGTCGACGTTTGTCACATCGCGCGCCGTCCCGGCATTTCCCGGAGCACAGAAGACCCGCTCAACCGACGGCGAGTTCTTCAGCTTCCAACACAACGCATGTTCTCGGCCCCCTTGGCCGATTACCAAAACCTTCATCGCCAGTCTCCATAAATAAACGAACGGGGAGTCTGTGTCGGCGTGAGACAGCGGTCAAGTAACGGAAAGCGATCCGGACATGCGGCCATACAAGCCGGGAGGCAAGCGAATAGATTACTTGTCTTCCGGCCGCATCGGATGATCGCTGTGAGAACTCCCATCTACGTCACGCTTGATTTAAACTCCGCGAATGATTTCCTTCGATAGTCCGACCATTCTGATGTGCCCGCCGGATTACTACGGCATTGAGTACGAGATCAATCCGTGGATGAGCCGGAGTCGGCAGAGTGATCGGTTGCTGGCGGAGTCACAATGGCGGCGGTTACGAGATTTGCTCGCGTCGCTCGGAGCGGAGGTTCGGACGATGGCGGCGGTGTCGGGGTTGCCCGATTTGGTCTTCACAGCGAATGCCGGTTTGGTGTGGCGAGATCGAGTCTATCTGTCTCGCTTTCGACACGCGGCCCGACAACCCGAAACGCCGATCGACGCGGCATGGTTTCAAGCGGTCGGTTTTGAAACTCGCGAACTTCCCGTCGGCTGGGACTTTGAAGGGGCAGGCGATGCGTTGTTCTGTGGCGAGACGTTGTGGGCCGGGTATCTGATCCGCAGCGATGTTGGTGGCGAACAGTGGCTAGCTGGAGACCTCGGCTGCCGAGTTATTCCGCTGCAATTGGTCAGCGATCAATACTATCACTTGGATACGTGCTTCTGTCCGCTCAGCCCGACTGAGGCGATTTGGCATTCGCCCGCCTTTGACGAATACGGCCGTGCGGCGTTGCGACAGTATATCCCGACGCGGATTGAAGTCTCCGCCGAGGAGGCTGCGCGGTTTGCCTGTAACGCAGTTGTGGTGGGCCGCCACGTTGTGCTGAACACCGGCTGTCCGAAGCTGGAACAGGACTTGGCCGCACTCGGATTCAAGCCACACGCCACCGAGTTGGGTGAATTCATCAAAGCCGGCGGCAGCGCAAAGTGTCTGACTTTGCGGCTCGACGGCGAAGAGGCCGCCACCTGGCCCTGACCGTTTGACTCCACCAAGTCGGAGCAGTTGCCCCAATCCTCCCGTACGGTGGTTCAATTTTTACGGAAGGCGTCTCATGGCAAACACTTGCTTGACACTGTTCCGGCAAGGCAGCATTATCATTCGGCCAGTTTCACAGGCCCGCGACGGGCTTCATTAAACTCTCTTCTGGCAAACGGAGCCAACATCATGAGCGCGGGAACCCGACGGTTGGACATTGAGGAAGTTGGAGACGTCACAGTCGCCAAGTTCACCGACAAGAAGATTCTGGACGAGGGAAACATCCAAATTATTGGGACGCAGCTTTTCTCGCTTGTCGAGGACGACGCCCGACTGAAGATTGTGCTGGATTTTTCCAATGTCGAATACCTTTCGAGCGCCGCGTTGGGCAAGCTGATCACGATGGACAAGAAGGTCAAAGCCGCCAAGGGCAAGCTGCGGCTGTGCTGCGTGCGGCCCGACATCTACGAAGTCTTCGCGATCACCAAACTGAACAAGCTGTTCGATATGAAAGATACGTTGGAAGCCGCTCTCCAGGGACTATGAGCGGCAAATTCGCATATAGATTTGAGGAGCTTCGCCAACACTCTCGTACCCGATTCTCGGGGAGAGGTTCCTGAAATTCGTTTGTTTTCTGGTCTGTGGTTCGTTCGTAACCATCGCCAGTATGTCGGGGAACCATGTCCGACCGCGAACAATTTGAAGTTTGGATTCCCAACGACACGTCGGAAACCCACGACGTTCAAGAGCGGATCGTCGGCATACTGGAACAAAATAATTGGCCGATGCGCGATGTGTTCAGAGTCCGGTTGGCGTTGGAAGAAGCGCTTGTTAACGCCATCAAGCATGGCAATCGCATGGACCCGGACAAGCAGGTCTTCATTCAGTGCCAATTCGCTCTCGATGAAGTCTGTGTGCTGATCGAAGATCAAGGGGAAGGCTTCCAGATCTCGGAGATCCCTGACCCGACCGAAGACGACAACCTCGACAAACCTGGCGGCCGAGGGATCATGCTCATCAGGTCGTTCATGTCGTCCGTCGAATACAACGACAAAGGCAATCGCCTGACAATGCGCAAAAAGCTGGAAGCGGCCGAATCGTAGAACTGGCGGCTCGCTTGTTCCGATTTGCTGAAGAAATTAGCGAGAGTGGGACTCGAACCCACGACCCCAGGCTTATGAAGCCTGTGCTCTAACCGACTGAGCTACCTCGCCATCATTTCCGAGTCGCTGTGGACGGCCCGGCAAGGTCGGGCATTATAGCCGTGCGCTTGGCCGAGAAAAGCGACACGTCACGCTGCACGCTTTCGCGTGCAGACGGCATACAGTCCGTAAGCTGGCAAGCCCAGCAGAATCAGAATCAGCGCGACGTGCGCGGAGAATGCTTCCAATCGATACGCCGTCGGCAGAAACCAGACGTAAAAACCGACGAACAGGAGCGGCGTAATCGGATAGCCGAGCGTGCGATATGGTCGGTGCCATTCGGGGTGTTTGTAACGCAGCACAATTACGCCGATGACCGACAACACCAAAAAAACGCTGGCCGAGAAGATGACGTAGTCGGTCAGAATGTCGAACAGGTCACGGGTCTTGAGCGCGGAAACGTAGTGCTTGGAGATTCTTGCCCCGACCACCATCAGTGATGCCATTGTCGCTTGCGTGCAAATCGCGATGGCGGGCGTGCGGTAGCTCGCATGGACGTGTCCCAGTTGCTGGAAGAAGACACCGTCGTGGCCGAGCGCGTAGGCCACGCGCGGGCTTTGCATCAGATTACTGTTGATCGCTCCGAACGAACTGATGGCGATCACAACCGAGAGCATCGTGACAGCGATCGTGGCCCAGCTGGGACCGAACACTCCGAGTTGTTTGCGCAGCATGGCTTGAGCGGTCGTACCGGGAGTTTCGACCAATTCCGTCATGTTGAGCACGCCGTGGTAAGCGACGTTGGCTCCGACGTAGACCAGGATCAAGATGCCGACGCCGGCGAACAGCGCGCGCGGGATGTTGCGGTTGGGATCGCGGACTTCCGCCGCGACGGGAACGACTCCGTCCCAACCGTTGTAGGACCACATCACCGCCAGTAGGATGGCGGCCATTTGCGCCGGCAGCGTTGTGTATCGGGGCACGCTCAGTTCTTGGAATTTTTCGGCGGACAGCGTCGAGATCGCGGAGTCGAAGAGCGTGGGATCGAAGTGCGATGTGAAGTGTTCCCAGCGCAGGGCCGAACTTCCGAACAGCATCAAGACCAGCGGCAACAGGGCGATCAGCGCGACGCTCCCCGCTTTGATGACGGTCGTGATGCCTTGCACGTTGCCGCCCCAGATGGCTCCGCGGACGTTCACGAATGCCACAAACGCGATCAGCAGCACCGAGCCAACGACCAGCGTGATCTCGCTCAGTTGTCCCTGGATTCCAAAAACGACGGCCAGCGTTTCGAGAATCATGATCGCCAGCGCGCCGCACGATGCGGGCGTGCCGAAAAAGAATTCGCTCCAGCCGTACAAAAATGCGATCGGTCGGCCGTAGGCTTCCTTCAGATAGTTGTACATCCCCCCGGCGCGAGGCAGCATCGCGGCCAGTTCCGCGAAACACAGTGCTCCCAGCAAACAGACCACCCCGCCGCCAATCCAGCCAGCGATGATCAACGGAAACGAGTCGGCATCGGCGGCGATCAAGCCAGGCTTGCGAAAGATGCCCGAACCGATCGTGTTCCCAACAACCATCGCGATCGCGATGCCCAGGCCGAGCACGCGCAACAATTCGTGGCGACCTTCAACTTCCGGGACGGGTGAGTTCGGTGAGGACAACAGCCAACTCCTGCAAAAGCAGGCGGCATTCTTGCGGGATGCCACATCGAATGCGAGCCGCGTTCGCACGCGAAATGACCCGAAGCGCGAGGTCGGCAATTCCGGGTTTTCGGTGCGGTCGCCGTCGCGGACGTTAAGTGACTGGAACTGCCGCATGTTCCGATTGGCAACGGCGGAACAATCGGAACTGGGAAAGCTAACTTCTTGAACACTCGCAGAAATTGCCGATGCGATGGTTGATGTTACCGCCCTAATGGCTCAAATAGTTGTGACTCTGGGTAATTTGTTTGGAGATGTGTCACACTTTTGGCTCGGCCGTTGTTTGAGTTCACTACTTTTGACTGCAAGGAATCCAAATGTTGTTCAAAAATCTGTTTCGGAACTTCTCTCGCGTGAGCCGCCAGCGACGAAATGGGACGCTGTCTCCTTCGGTCCAAACTTTGGAGCTTCGTGCTCTTCCGGCTGGTACGGTCACCGCTCAATTGATTGGCACGACGCTGCTACTCACGGGGAATTCGCAGTCCAATAGTCTCCAGATCACGGTCAGTGAAGCGGGGATTGATCTCGAAGGAACCGGGACGGCCATCAAGTTTAACGGACAAACGACTGCCGCAGGGACGCCGCTGCATCTCACCAATGCGGTCAACTTGGCGGGCAGCTTGATTGCGAACCTCGGATCGGGCAATGACACGCTCACGTTCAATATAAATGCTTCATCCACGTTCAAAGGGGACGTGATTGCATACATGGGTTCGGGAAATGACCAATTCATCACCAACGTCTCCGACGGAGTCATGTTTACGGTGGGCGGTTCGGTCACGACGATACTTGGTTCGGGCAATGACATTTGGGCCCTCAACAATTCCGGCACATCCAAGATCAAAGGCAGTCTGTATGTGGATGGCGGAACAGGGAACAACGTCATCACGATGCTTGATGAGGCTCCGACGTCGATCGAGATTTTTGGGGCAACCACTTTGGTCACAGCGGGGTCTTATGGCACGAATACGGTCACGATCGGCGGTGCCGATGTGACTCTGCATGGCCCAGTCACCATCACGACGGGTTTCGGCCAAGATGACGTTGAAATTTTCGGCAATGTCGCCATAGACAGCGTGTTGTACATCGACACGTTTGCCGGGGATGACTTTCTTGAGCTGAGCGGTCTTATCGAGATCTCCGGCCCCACCACCCTAATCGCCGGCGAAGGGAACGATGTGGTCGGCCTGATTGGCGACGAAACGGCCATTGCGAACGCGGCATTTGGCGAGACAATGGTCGAGGAAACTCAGGACATCACGCTGGCCAGCAATCTTGTGATCTATGGGCTTGGTGGAAACGATGTCATTGGCCTATCGGGAACGAGCATCGACGGCGGCTTGTTTGTTTACGCCGGGGTCGGAAACGACTGCTTGGGCGCGATCAATGTTCATGTGGAAGGGGTCGTGTATGTCTTCGGCGAAGCGGGCAACGACTCCATCGTCGCCGATGTGCTGACAATTGGTGGTTTCACATACATAGATACCGGACTCGACAACGACACCGTCACGATCGATGAAGTTACGTTTGCCAATGTGGTCATCGTGGAGTTGAGCGTCGGAAACGACAATTTCATTGCTGGCACGTTCGTCAACGAAGGGCCGTATACACTGATCGATGGCAGCGTTGGCACTGACAAGATCAGCGGCACAGAAGAAAGTCTCGATCAAGTGAATCTCGTACTCTCGTTTGAAGGCACGCTCTCCGAAGCTGCCGTCACGGCGCTGATTGAACCGGTGATTGCCAAGTTTGTTCAGGAGTTCGTTCCGGACGACGAGTAACCACGAGGGCAACGCGTTTCAGTTGGCCTTCCGCCGTCATTGAGTCGTATCAACCGAGCAGCCTGCGAAGCAATTCGCAGGCTGATCTACTTTGACTCGGGATACCGTGAGAAGTCATCAGTCTGGCAACCGAGGGTCAGACGTCATCGGTTGGCGCGGCCTTTTTCTTTGTCGTCGCCTTCTTTTTCACCGATTTTTTCTTGGCCACTTTCTTATTGGCCGGCTTGAGTGCGACGGTTGTCGTTTCGCCTTTGGGAGAGGCGGCTTTCTTGCGAGTTGTTGTTCGGCGGGATTTCTTTTTCGAGGGGCCTTTGGCTGCGCGCTCAGCGAGCCAGATCAGGGCTTCATCGAGGTGGACTGATTCGATCGTTCGGTCTTTCGGCAATGAAGCAAAGACCTCTCCGTGGCGGACATACGGGCCGTAGCGGCCTTCAAAAATTTGAATCAATGCATCGTCGTCAGGGTGCTTACCGAGATCGCGCAATGCGGTCGGTGCGGCTTTTTTGCCTTTCGGTTGTTTGATGAGTTCGACGGCAGCGGTGAGGTCAATGTTCAGCACATCGCCGGTCTTTGGGATTGAGCGGAAGGATTTGTCGTGCTTCACATAGGGGCCGTAGGGGCCGATGCTGGCATAGACCGGTTTGCCATCGTCCGGGTGCACGCCGAGTTCGCGGGGCAGTGACAACAGCTTGAGCGCGGTGTCGAACAACATCGTGGACGGGTCGATGTTCTTCGGGATGCTTTGCCGTTTCGGTTTCGGGGCTTCGGGGTCTTGCGACATCTCGCCGACTTGCAGATACGGTCCGAATCGGCCGCTCAGCAGGAACACGGGGAGCCCATGTTCGGGATGATGGCCGATCGATTGCGGGCCTTGCCGCTTGAGTTCCAGCCATTTCTCGGCAAGGTCGTTCGTGATGTCGGCCGGAGCGATGTCGTCTGGGATCGACGCGGTTTCCGGCTCGGAATCGGTCACCGCTTTTTGCAGGAACGGGCCGTAGCGACCGACTCGGACTTTTGCCTCAACGCCGTCCAGCGTTATCGTGCATGCGATGCGCGGATCGATCTGTTCTTCGTGACCTTTGACTTGTTCGTCGAGTCCGTCGGCGCCGAGATAAAAGCGCTTCAGATATGGCAAGCGGTCGGCGGTGCCAGCGGCGACTTCGTCCAATTGCTCTTCCATTTGCGCCGTGAACTTGATGTCCACGAGGTTCGGAAAGTTTTGTTCGAGCAACCGCGTGACGGCGATCGCGGTGAAGGTCGGGATCAATTGGTTGCTGACTTTGCGAACGTAGCCTCGATCCTGAATCGTGCTGATGATGCTGGCGTAAGTTGACGGTCGGCCGATGCCGTCGGATTCGAGTTCGCGAACGAGCGTCGCTTCCGTGAATCGAGCGGGCGGTTTCGTTTCGTGCTTGAGCGAATCGAGTTGGCCGAGTGCGAGTGACTGCGATTCGCGAAGCGGCGGGAGCGCGGCTTCTTGATCGTCGAGCGCGGCTTCCGGATCATCGACTCCTTCGACGTAGGCTCGGAAGAATCCGGGAAAATCGACGTGCCGACCGGTTGCGCGGAACTCGGCTTCGGCGGCGGCGATCGTCGCGGTGATAAATGTCAGCCGAGCGTCAGCCATTTGTGTGGCCATCGTCCGCATCCAGATCAGCGTGTAAAGCCGAGCCGACTGCCCGCCGATTCCGTGTTCGTCGGCGGTCGGCATCATCTTCCCGGCGGGGCGGATCGCCTCGTGAGCTTCCTGAGCCCCCTTGGCTTTGGTTGTGAATTGGCGCGGTGACGGGCTAAGAAATTCCTTGCCGTATTTCTCTTCGATGCGATGCCGCGCCGCGCCGATTGCTTCGCCCGAAAGGTTGACGCTGTCTGTTCGCATGTAGGTGATCAAGCCGTCTTCGTACAGCCGCTGAGCAATCTGCATCGTCTCTTTCGACGACAGGCCAAGCTTGCGATTCGCCTCTTGCTGCAACGTGCTGGTCGTGAACGGCGGATAAGGCCGGCGCAGTTCCTGACGGTCTTTGACGCTGCTCACTTGCCAAGACGTGCCAGCGTCGGTCAGGCGATTTCGCAGCGACTCAACAGCCGGTTGGTCGAGCAGGACGACATCAGCGTTCGGCTTGAGCTTGCCGGTCGATTCATCGAAATCTTTGCCTGATGCGACTCGCCGCCCGTTGACGGTCGCAAGCTCGGCGGTGAATTTCGCGGGAGTGTCGGTCGCCAGTTCGGCTTTCAAATCCCAGTAGGTCGCGCTGCGGAAGGCCATGCGTTCGATTTCGCGAGTCACGATCAGGCGAACGGCTACCGATTGGACTCGGCCAGCCGACAACTTCGGGGCGATCTTTTTCCACAGCAGCGGGCTAAGCCGATATCCGTACAGTCGGTCGAGCACGCGCCGCGTTTCCTGAGCCGACACGAGATTGGCATCGATGTCGCGCGTGGCGTTGATCGCCGCTTGAATCGCTTCTTTGGTGATCTCGTCAAACACCATCCGTTTGACGGGAACTTTCGGACTGAGCACTTCGGACAGATGCCAGCCGATCGATTCGCCCTCGCGGTCGGGGTCGGTTGCGAGAATGAGTTCGTCGGCGTCTTTGAGCGCGGCTTTCAGTTCGGCGACGACCTTTTTCTTTTCGGGTGGGACGATGTACAGAGGCAGAAAGTCGTTGGCTATATCGACGCCGAATTTCGCCCAGTCGGTCTTTTTCAAAGCGGCCGGAATCTCGGCGGCCTTCGAGGGCAAATCACGGATATGCCCGACGGAGGCCAGCACTTTGTAGCCCGGCCCCAAATAGGCACCAATCTTCTTGGCTTTCGCCGGAGACTCGACGATCACTAAGGCTTTCAAACGCTTTCCTGCCACTCAAAACTCCTTCACATCAGCCTTGTCGCTCAACCCTTGCGGACTACAATCCGCCCCCTTCCGCTCGGCAATGGGTGGAGATACGTACTCGGCTGTTTCTGGGGCTGTCAAGGAAGGTGGCCCTCGGCCGAGTCAAATCGCAGCGACTAATTGAGGTGATTTTGCATGATTTCGATGGACTTTATTCGCCGGAATATGAAGCCGCTCATGGCGGCTTTGACACTAATGGCCATGATCACGTTTGTATTCGACGACGCGATGCGAGCGGGGAGCACTTGGTTGATTCCGCTGTTGTTTTTGCTGTTGTTCGGCGCATTCGGCTTTGTTTGGGGAACTCGCCGAGGTAAGCAAAACGAAGACTTGGTGGTCGGCGCGGTGCTCGGCTTGGTGTTCGGTTTGGTGCTGATCACGTTCGGGCAACGTGGGACGGAAGTCGAAAAGAAAGTCGCGGGACTCGGATCGCGCGAGCTTGGAAATCTGAAGCAACAACGCGAATCGGCAAACCGGATTGTGTCCCAACTGTTTCAGAAGTCGCATCCCATTCCCAAGGAAGTGGTCGAGCGCGGCGAGTTCAGCGTCCGCTTCTATCAATTTCAAATGAACCAGAGTCTGCAGCGGCTGATGTTTGGATTCGGTCGAGGTGATTCCGATCAAGAGGCAGTGTTCACTCACTTACTGCGGCAAGAGGCCCGCCGACTGGGAATTACAGTCAGCGACGATGCCGTGACGGATTTCATCAAGATGGTGACTGAGCGAAAGCTGAGTACTTCGGACTTCCGCGAAGTTTGCACCGACCTGCGAGTCAGCGATTTGGTGATTTACGAAATCATCCGGGACGAACTGGAAGCTCGAATGGCGGCAGAGATGACGTTCCCTCGGACGGCCGTGACGCCGGAACAACGCTGGCAAGACTTCCGTAAAGTCAACGTCAAGCATCAGATCGAATCCGTCGCGATCCCGGTCGAACCATTCGTGGCCGGAGTCACTGCACCTTCGGAAAGTCAGCTCCGAAAGTTCTTCGAAGAGCACAAAGAAAAATATCCCGGATCTAAGGGTGAGCCGGGGTTCCGGCAGCCGCTGAAAGCTCGCTTGGCTTACCTCGAAGCGGACTTCGAGACCATTGAAGCGGAATTGAGAAAAACAAAGAAGCCGACCGACGAGGAAGTCACCAAGTACTACGAAGAGCACAAAGGTTTCTATATCGAGAAGGAAAAGAAAAAAGAGGAATCGAATTCGGACGAGGATAAGCAAGAACCAGACTCTGAGAAAAAAGAGGGCGAGAAAAAAGAGGGCGATTCCGAAAAGCCCGGCGACAAGAAACCGGATGGCGATAAATCCGATGACAAGAAACCGGAGGCAGAGAAGCCAGGCAGCGAGAAGTCGAAAACCGACGGCACGGACAAGAAGCCGGAGGCCAAGCCCGAAGTGAAACCGGAGAAGTCCGAGAATTCCAAGAAGTCCGAGAAGCCCGATTCATCGGGAGCCGCTGGGGACGACAAGGTGACATCGGACAAACTGGCCGACGGCGAGAAACCGGCGGATGCGAAATCGGTCGAAGAGAAAACAGCGGACAAAAAAGAGCCGGAGTCTAAGACGCCCGAAACCAAATCAGACGAAGCAAAGAAAACGGACGATCCGAAGAAATCTGAAGAAAACAAGACCGAGGATCCACTGAAGTTGCCGGCAACTGATGAGAGTCCTGAGAAGCGTCCAGAGCCGAAATTTCGGCCGCTGGATGAAGAATTGAAGGAGGAAATTCGGGAGCAGTTGATCGCCGACGCAACGCTGGCCGAAGTTCAGAAGCGGATGTCGTCCGCGATCGGGCAGATGCGAAAGATCGGTGCGCAAACGATCGGCGACAAGAAGGCCAAGGAATATCGTTCGCCAGCGCAGGTCGCCGACGAAGTGCGAGAACTCGGTAAGAAGCTGGAATTAAAATATGTCGAAACCGGTTTGCTCACGGCGCAGGAGTTGTTCGATCTCGACCTGAAGGGGATCGGCCGCGCGACCGATCCGCAAAGCGGCGGCGGGAGAAGCGAAAACCAACGGTCCGTGATCGATCACATCTACATGATGGGTGACGACAACACGCACACTCCGGAAATCGCACAGGATCGGGACACGAGCGATCAGTTTGCGTATTGGGTCGTCGAACGCATGGCGGCGCATGTTCCCGAATTCAACGAACCGGGAGTCAAAGACCAAGTGCTGAAAGCCTGGAAGATTCACGAAGCGGCACCGAAAGCGGAGGCACGCGCGAAGGCGTTGGCTAAGTTGGCGACGGAACAGAAGAGTCCTCTGAAAGACGTGTTGGCGGGGCAAACGGTTTTGGGTGACACGGAATCGGTGGCACTCACGGCGATTAGTCCGGCCGAGTTTTCGCTATTCAGCTTGGAGGGAACCGCACCGCAACTGAATCCGCTCAGCATGCAGCAACAACGCCCGCAACTGACGCAGATCGCCGGAGTAGACAAGACGGATTTCGATGTCATGAAGGCGATCGACCGGATCGCGGTTGGCGGGACGGACGTGGTTCCGAATGGAGATCGGTCGGGCTACTTGGTGATCCATGTCGCCGCTCGCAATGACATCTCGGCCGAGGCGGATGCTCCTCAACGCAAAGATTTCATGGAACGCTGGCCGCACGGGCAGGCGGCTCAGGATTTGGCCTCGTTGACCTTCTCGCCGTTGCAACAACAGTGGGTCGAGACAATCGAACGCAGGTACAACGTAGTTTGGCCGGTGAAGTAGGTGTCGCCCGCTCTCGCCGAGAGCTGGTGGCAGTGCGCGGGGCACCGGCGCGTTCTTCGACTTGCCGCCAAACCGCATCAGCGCCAACGATACAAGTCAGGGTTACGAACCCGTGCGAACTGCGCTCGTGATCCGTTCTTGGCGAGAGCGGGCTAAATTTTAAGCGACGCCGACCGACTGGACTTCATCCAACGGGCTGACTAATTTTCAGCGTACTTCGCGTCCGCTGAAAAATTGACCGACTCAATCGGGCGACAGGTCGGCGGATGACATTCAGGCTTTCCCGCTTTCCCCCGAATTTGGGCCAGGTTGGAAAGCCTGTCGGTTTTGAAATCAGCCGGAACGCGCTAGCGTCCGGTTTGTGCGTCTCCCACAGAAACGGACGCTAGCGCGGTACGGCTGTTTAACACGACAAAATTAGGTTGGGCGAATGAGTGAATCGCAAGCGGCCGGTTATGATTCGGGC
>JANMIF010000226.1:0-23237 GCA_031375695.1 Planctomyces sp. | reverse complement strand
GCGCACTGCAACGTCGGCATCCTGACTCAAAAAAACTCATCGCAGCCTCCTTGCTACGTGGGACTTGTTACATCCACACAGTCGCAGGAGGCTGCGATTTTGTTAAGACGAATTGAACGGTATTGCGTTTAGCCCGGACGGAAAGCGGCTGGCGTCGGGAAGCGCAGATCAGACTGTGAAGGTTTGGGATCTCAGGAATAGTCAGGAGGCGCTCACGCTGAAAGCGCATGGGGAAACCGAAGCTGAAACGCATGTGGCATTTAGCTCAGACGGCAAACGGTTGGCGTCGGCTGGTGGCCGCCGCGATAACGCCGTGAAGGTATGGAATCTTACGACCGGACAGGAGACGCTCACATTGAAAGGGCACACCGGCGAGCTTATGAGCGTGGCGTTTAGCCCGGACGGGAAACGGCTGGCGTCGGCAAGCGAATCATCACGAACGCCTGGGGAGGTGAAGGTATGGGACGCCGCCAGTGGACAAAAGATGCTCTCGTTGAGGCACGACTCGGTCAAGACCGTGGCATTCAGCCCGGATGGAAAACGGCTGGCATCGGCAAGCTATGGGACGGTGAACGTGTGGGACACTACGAACGGTCAGAAGACGCTCACGTTAGAACGTAAAGGATTCTTCTATGGCGGCGTGGTGTTTAGCCCGGACGGGAAACGCCTAGCGTCGGCCAGTCCGGTGAGCGTGTGGGACGCCACGAGCGGAGAAATGCTACTCACATTGAGAGGGCACACAAGCAGCGGGGTCACGAGCGTGGCATTTAGCCCGGACGGGAAACGGCTGGTATCGGCTAGTTTCGATCAGACACTGAAGGTGTGGGACATCACAAGCGGTCAGGAGGCATTCGCGTTGAAAGGGCACACGGGTCCGGTCTGGAGCGTGGCTTTTAGCCCCGACGGAACACGGCTGGCATCGGCAAGCGAGGACCGGACAGTGAAGGTGTGGGACGCCACGAGCGGTCAGGAGATGGTCACATTGAAAGGGCACAAGAGCGAAGTCACAAGCGTGGCATTTAGCCCTGACGGAACACGGTTGGCGTCGGCAGGCAGAGGTGGAGCAGTTAGGGTGTGGGACGCACGGCCATGGACGCCGGAGTTGCGAGCGGAGCGTGAGGCACTGAGTCTGCTTCACTTCCTGCGTGATCAAGGCAAACCGCAGGCCGAATGGCTCGCCGCCATCGCGGCCGACCAGACGATCAACGAACCCGTCCGCCAACGCGCCCTGCAATTCGCCCGCGAATGGAAATAACAAGCCTGCGGAAGTGACTAGGAAAAAACCGGTGAAACGCCAGCCACAGCGACGTCAGAGCCAACCACGGAAGCGTGATAGCTCGGACCTTGCGCAGCTACCTATTCCCAGCGGCCACGATGAGTCACTCAGAGTCGGCAACAACGAACAGAGTGGAGTTTGGTTTGGTGGTGCCTTTCTGACAGGAATCGGAATTTCACTGATCTTGCTTTCTTCTATATTTTGGAATTCTCCTTTTCCTTTTCCTCCGGGTGTACTCGGTCTGGACATAATTATCGGAGCATTGGGCCTAATGACGGGTGGATTTGGAGCGCTCGCGCTTGGGGAACGTCAGGGGCATCTATTCGATCCGGAGACAGAAAGCGTCTTCTCCTACAAAGGCTGGCTTGGACGCCACGTCACCTTCCTCTTTCGCTTTGATGAGATTGACTCTCTCGCGATCCGTTATTGGTCTGACGGCGATAACGGTGGTTATTCCGTTGACTTGCTGAAGACGGACGAGTCGGTTGTTTCGCTCACGACTTGCGGCTGGAAATCTTCGGCCGAGAAAATCGCACGTCGGATCACCGCCGTCACTGAGTTGCAAGCGAAACTTGACGCACTGTATCTGATTCACTTCCTGCGAGCCCAGGGCCAACCGCAGTCCGCATGGCTCGCCGCCCTCTCGGCCGACCAGACCATCAGCGAACCCGTCCGCCAGCGCGCCCTGCAATTCGCCCGCGAGTGGAAGCCGTAGGTTGGGACACTTTGTTGTGGCCGGTCTCCTGACCGAGCCGCCCGGCCCGCCCGTCCGGTCTCCAGGAACGGCCAAGCAACGTGGAATGTTGAAATCTTTCTGCTCACAACCCGACGCATGTCTGCATCATGTTCGGACTCAACGACGCCTATTGCCCCAAACCCGATGCGCCGCCGCTGGTCGGTCTCGCTTAGTATTCGGCCAATCTCCGCGAAATGATCGCCCAACTGCGGAGCCGCCGCATCACTCCGCTGTTGATGACCTCCAATCCGTTTCTCGTTCGCGAAAAGAACGTCGCGCTCAAGTCCTACGTCGAAGACGCTCGCCAGGTCGCCCGCGACGAGGGCGTGGCGTTGGTGGACGTGTTCGCTCGATTCGCGGAACTTCGTCGCGGTTCGGAGCGCTCGCCATCGCATGTCCTCTTGCGCTTCGGGTTCGTGATGATGAGGCTGGTTGCAACGTCAGTTCGTGACGGGTATCGTCCGCACAGCGGTTGGCGAGCGATTTCACTGGTACCAGTTTCGGCCACCGAGCCTCAAGGAATTGACGACGAATTATGTTTCTGATCCTATTGCGAGTGTTCTATTTACTGATTTGCACCAGCGCGATCGCAACCTTTGTTCATCCCAGCAATGATCCGCCAAAAATTGTCGAAGGGCATGAAATACTGGCGTTTTTTTCGATGCTGGGGATCACGCAATTGGTCACGGCAGTGGACATCTTCATTCCGCGAAAGCGTGTGGAAGTAATTTCCGCTGTCTATTTCGGACTGCTGATCGGAGTGCTCCTGAGCTATCTCATGTTGCAGGCGATTAACCCCGTATTCGACGCGCTGAAAATGGTCCAGTTCCGCGGCGGGGTGGGAATGGTGCTAACGCTGATGATCACCTACTTCAGTACGTCACTCCTCATGCAAACGCGAGATGACTTTCGGTTTGTGATTCCGTATGTGGAGTTCGCTCGTGAGCTGAAGGGACTGCGACCGCTGATTTTGGATAGCAGCGCTTTGATCGACGGGCGGATCGCGGACGTGGTTGAGACACGGATTCTCGATTCCAAAATGTACGTGCCAGACTTTGTATTGAAGGAAGTTCAGGACATTGCAGATTCGACGGACAAGAACCGGCGGATGCGCGGGCGACGTGGGTTGGAAGTGCTGGCCAAGCTGCAGCAGACTCCGAACGTCGAGGTCCAGGTTTACGACTCGAAAGCCCGCGAATTGGAATATCGCAATCTGACGGTAGATCAAAAACTGGTGGAGTTGGGCAAGCTGCTAAAAGGCCGGGTCGTCACCAGCGATTTCAATCTGAACCGCGTGGCGGGGGTGCAGGGAGTCGAAGTGATCAATCTGAATGACGTGGCGAATTCGCTACGCCCGCGATACCTGCCTGGCGACACGATGCGGGTGCGGATTATTCGCGAAGGGGAAGCGGTCGGGCAGGGAGTCGGGTATTTGGATGACGGCACAATGGTCGTATGCGAACAGTCGCGGGACCAGATCGGGAAAGAAATCGAGGCCACGGTGACCAGCGTCTTGCAAAGCAGTTCCGGGCGAATGATTTTTGCTCGCCCCGCCGGATCGCCGGGAAAAGTTTGATTCGACGGGCGGGTCAACCATGACACCGATTGTGCTCAGCGACGCGACTTCCGGTTCGACGGCGCGAATCGCGCCGCGGTTGGGGTTCAACTGTTTTGAGTTCACTGCTCGGTTTGGTGACTGGTCCGTCAATGTTCTTGACGCCGATCCAGCCTTTGCAGACGGTGCTTTGCGGTCGAGTGGACATGGCTTGCCGATTTTGTTTCCGTTTCCGAATCGCATTCGAGACAGCCGGTATTCGTGGGGCGGACGGGACTATGTGATTCCGCCGGAAGTTGGTCTGCACGACAAGCTGGGTCATGCGATTCACGGTTTTTGTTTGGATCAAGCGTGGCGGGTGATCGAGCAGTCGCCGCGACATTGCATCGGGCAGTTTCAATTGTCGGTTGATGCGCCGGCGCGGCGTGCATTGTGGCCAGCGGACTTTGTAATCGAGGTGCGCTACGAGTTGCGTGGAGCGTCGTTGCGAGCGGATATTCGCATCGAGAATCCCGACACCGTTCCGCTGCCGTGGGGATTTGGGACTCATCCTTATTTTCGGCTGCCGTTGGAAGCAGCGAGCGCGCCGTCACGATGTCTGATTCAAGTTCCGGCGGCGAGCGAATGGGTTTTGGAAAACTGCCTACCAACGGGCGAGCAGCGGCCGGTTGAGGTGGGGGCCACGGACTTGCGTGACGGCGAGTATGTGGATGTTTTGAAATTGGATCATGTGCTGACCGATTTGGAAGCCAACAAGGTGTTGCTGAGTTCACGCCGCCCCGGCATTCGTGCTGATCCTGCGTCGGCATTTTTCATTGAGACACAAATCGTCGACGAAGCGGCTGGATTGCAGGTGGTTCAACGGTTTGGTGGGGAGTTTCGCGAGTGCGTGGTGTTCACACCACCAAATCGGTCCTGTGTTTGCATTGAGCCCTACACCTGCGTGACCGACGCGATTCACTTGCAAGCGAACGGGGTCGATGCAGGTCTAAATGTGTTGGCTCCGGGCAAGTCGGTGCGGCTGTGGTTCGAGATCACGGCGGGGACGTTATTGTGCTGAAAGTCATTTCACTAACCCGAAGCGCAAGCACGGGCGCACGCTCCACGACGCGAGGAATTGATCGCTGTTGGGAGCGTTCGCCCTCGCTTACGCGTCGGGTTAGTGTGATTTGCCTCGTTTTGCTGGCGGTGTCGCCGGTGAGAGCGGCTGACGGGCAAAGTCCGCCGGTGCCGCAGAATTCCTGGCAGAAGGTAATAGACGCGACAGCCCAGTGGCAGCGGAAGTTGGCCGATTGGTGGCGTCGGCGTCCGCAGGCGATTCCTCTGAACCCGGCGGATCAACGGCTCGTGGCGGTCGTGGAATCGCCCGCTTTGCAAAATCTGTACGTGCCGCTCTTGAACGGGCAGGCCATTCAAGGTCGCTTGTTCGCGGCCAATTTGAGGCTAACGAACCTCACTCGCAAAGCGATTTCGATCGAGCCGGCGCAAATCGAGTTGAAAGCGGACGGAGTCACGCTGAAGAACGGCGTGGTCGATCCACGATTCAATGGCCAAATGCTTCGGATGGAGGATCACGCAATCAATATTGGTAAAATTCGGCCGAGCTCAATGAGTTTGGCTCCGGGTTTTTCGGCGGATTCTTGGATCCTGTTCAGTGGACTGCGGGGCGGATCGCAAGTGCCAGGAATGACGCTAACGATCACCGGAGTCGATCCGCCGCTGGAACTTGATCTGAATGCGAGATTCAAGGAACAACTGCAACTCCGCACTGTACGGCTGGGGCCACGTGGCGGATTGGCGCTGCTCACGATTGGGGGCGAACTGAATTGCCTGAGCTATCCGGCAGTGCTTGAGCAGTTGGCTCAGTTGACAACCGAGAGAGTCCAACGAGCTGTCGTCGTTTGGACGCCGGAAGCTCCAAAAATCCCGCTCGGTTGGCTGGCAGAATTCGTGGGGGTCGTTCAAAACGTCGGTCGTGAAGGATTTCAAAGTCAGAACGTTCAGACGCTCCCCGGTTCGTTCGTTGAGCTTCGTTTGGCGGAGTTGCCAGCGGCGAGCCGCGCGGCTTTGAGTCAGATCAAGTTCAATCTGGGGCCGACGATCCATGCGACGAAAGTGGATGCCGTGATCGGCGCGCTGCGCACGGCGTATGAAGTGTTGCCTCGCGCGGAATTGCTGGAAGCGATCCGAGTGGGTGACGTGATGACACGCTGTGCGGCGATTGTGTCGGCTGGCAATCGGCTGCGGCCGGAGGACTGGCCGCTGCTGGCCGAGTTGATTCGAGATGACGAGGTGTTGTTACGTCGCGCGACGATCCACGTCTTACGAAATTTTGAGGATCAACCGGCCATTAACGAGTTGTTGCGACAAGCTCGGTCCGGCGACCCGATTCTTTCGCCGGCCGCACTCGACAGTTTAGCCGCCTCGCGATTCGCGAAGGCTCACGCGGCATTGCTGGAATTGCTGACCGAGAATGATTTGCCCCTGCGGCGGGCGATCGTTTTGGCCTTCGCGAGAAATCCGCGATCGGCGTGGTCCCAATCTTTGTATGAACTGATGCAAGACATCCCTTCGGAGTTGGGAGCCGAGGGTTTGCGAGCATTGATCCGAGTCGGGCATTCGCGGTTGGCGGACGCTCTGCTCGAAAGTTTGAAATCGTCCGATGCCGCAGTTCGCCAAGTGGCCTACCTCGAACTGGCGAACCGCTCTGATCCGCAAAGCGAGTCAGCTGCGCTGGCATATTCGCTCGAACAACTGGCGACTTTGCCGCCGACTCCAGAGATGCTCACGTTTTTGATACGAGTCAAACCGCCAGATGCGGTTCCGTTGTTGATCAAACACCTCGATCAAATGACTGACGATCGTAGCCCGTTGATTGCGGTTCTTGCACAGATTAGCGATCAGAAAATTGCAGAGCCATTGGCTGATCGTTTTCCAAAACTGCGGCCGGCGGAGCAAGTGGAAGTCTTGAAAGTGCAGGGGCAACACCGATCGCCACGGTTTGTGGAATTGGCCGGAGCCGCACTGCAGTCGGATGATTTGACGCTGATCAACACGGCATGTCAGTGGTTGCAGTGGAATCCGTCGCCGAAGGGTACTCAGCAGTTGTTGGCCGCACTCGATCGCTCGCGCAAGTCGCAGAGTTTGTTGCCGGTCGCATCGGCTTTGGCGAACATCGCATCGCCGGAAGCCCGGCGGGCTCTGCGAAAAGCGCGGGCCGAAGCAGATCACGCGACGCGGCCGCTGCTGATCCAACTGATTTCGCAAATGGACCAGCGTTCGCCTGGCTACAACGCATTTTGGCAGGCGAAGGTCGCGGTCCAGAACAACACTCTGGCTGAAGCGATGAAGTTTTACGAGCAAGCCATCAAGGCCGATTCGGAGTTGACCGAAGCGTATCTGGGTCGCGCGAACTTACTGATGAAGCAAAACAAATTCGCCGAAGCGGGCCGCGACTACGAACAGGCGATGAAGTTGGATGAGTTCCACGCCGAAGCGGTGACTGGAGTCGCGATCACGAAAGTCATAAGCGGCCAATGCCAGGAGGGTTTGAAGCTTATCGAAATCTCGCGTGACAAATTTCCGCAGGACGATTTGTTTCACTACAATGCAGCCTGTGCCTACGGCCGCGCCGTCGAAGCAGCTTTGAAGGACGACAAATTCCCCGACCGCGAACAATCACTGGCCGACTTCCGCCGTCGTGCGATCGACGAACTCCGGCAATCGATCAAGTTGGGACTCGATGAATCCAATCTCGACTGGATGAAGAACGACCCCGACTTGAACTCGCTGCACGACTTGCCGGAGTTTCAGAAGTTGGGAAAGCCGGAAGTTAGGGATTAACGCCCTCCCACTCCCAAAACTCTAAACGACCACCGCAACTCGCAAGTCCATCACGTTGGTGTGAGTCGGGCCGGTCAGCAGTAAACCGTCGATGGCCTCGAAAAACGGAAACGAATTGTTGATCGCGAGGTATTCGCGAGGAACAAGCTTCGCGGCGAGTGCGCGTTGCCGCAGCGGTTCGTCGATGACCGCTCCGGCGGCGTTGGTCGGGCCATCTTCGCCGTCGGTGCCGCCCGACAGAATAGCAATGCGGTCTAGGCCAACGTTCCACAACTGTTGCAACGCGGCAAGCGCGACTTCTTGATTGCGACCGCCTCGGCGCGGTTGATCGGTCTTGGCCAGGCGGACAACAGGCTCGCCACCACTCAGGACGCAAACGGGCAATTTCAATTCGACGACTCCGTCTCGAATCCGTAAACACAAATCGGCCAACTCGCGGCCGACAGTCTGAGCGTCACCGGCGTTGTCTGAACCGAGCGACATCAGCGAGAAACCGAGTTTGCCTGCTTCGATCGCCGCAGCATTGAGTGCCGTCGCGTTGTTGCCAATCACATGAACGGCCGAAGACATTTTCTCACATGACCCAGGCGAGCCGGAGGACATCAGCCCCCGGACCCAATTCAGAAAGTCCGCTCGATATCGCGTCAACACGGCGAGTGCTTCGTCGGCAGTGCTCGTATCGGCAACGGTCGGCCCCGACGCAATGACATCTAGCGGATCGCCGATCACGTCGGAAATAATCAGCGTGACCAGCGACTTCGCACTCGCAGCGGCTCGCGCGAGACCGCCTCCTTTGATTCGCGACAGGCGTTTACGAACCACGTTCAGTTCGTTGATGCTGGCTCCCGATTCCATCAACCAGCGTGTGATCGCCTGCTTGTCGGCCAGCGTGATTTCGGGAATCGGAGCCGGCAACAGCGCGCTCCCTCCGCCGGAAATCAGTACCAACCCAAGATCTCGCGGACCGAGCGAGCGAGCGAGATCGAGAATCTTTTCGGCTCCGAACACGCCCGCCTCGGTTGGTTCGTTCACACCCGCTGGCCGAGCCGCATGTAACACGATCTTGCGAAGTGGCCGAACGCAATCGGCAGGGACATTCACCCAGCCGGACACTTTGGCATCGACCAATTCATCGCCGAGTGCGTGTTCGATTGCCGCCGCCATGCCGGCTCCGGCCTTCCCCGCGCCGAGCACGACAATGCGATCAAGTTCCGCGATCGAAAACTCGTGACCGCAAACGTTCAGTCGTTGACCGTCGCATTGTACAACTTTTAAGACCAGCCGTTCGGAACTGACGGCATCAACACCCGCTTGCCAGATTTGTCGAGCGGCCGAACGCAGGTCGAGTGCGGTGTTCATAGAGGAGGCTACGTAGCCATCACGATCCGCGTGATGAGTCGAAGGTGATTAAATGACCACCGCCTTGGCTAAGCTTTCGATCGACGTTCTGTGAAACGCTCGGTTCGTCCCAAGGAGCATGACGTCTACATAATCACAGAACATTCACAGATTCGGCTTGATGCGTGCGGCTGCTTTTTTCTTCATCTCTTCTTTTTTCTTTTCTTCTTCTTCGATGAACTGCGGTCCGCGTTTGGCTGCGGCCGCCATCGCTCGTTCGCGAGCTTCGTAGTCGCGTTGCAGCTCTTTCCAGGACCAGCCCATCGGCTTGCTTAATTCCCGTTCGGCCAGCTTGGCCCACGGGGTTCCTTGATGCTGATTGACGCACCGTTCGAGATACTCTTGAGCTTTCTGAGCCATCTTGCGATACGTGACACCGGTCGTGATCTCATCCGAGGCAATCAACTCCCAAGTGTTGTTCTCTTTCTTATCAAACGTCTTGGGCGACCCTTTCATCTGCGCGAGCATCATGTTGTAGCCCGCCGCGCGGACCCGCATGGCCAGGACTCGGCCGTAGGCGCAGTCGTAAGCTGCTTGCCAGCGTGGCTCTTTAATTTTCGCGCGATCCTTTTCGCCTTGTTCCAGCACCGTGGCGATGTCGTTGAGCTTATAGTCGAGAATCGCGAACGGCTTTTGAGCTTCGTTCAAGAGTTGCTTCAGCGTGTTGTCGTTATCAGCGCGAAAGACCGTTTCCGGTATCGGCGTGCTTTCTCCAAACGTTTTCTTTGCGGCGTCGACCAACACCGTCTTGGCGCGATTGCTTTGCACGTCTTTGACGTAGAACTTGATCGGCCGGTAATCGGGCAAGTAGTTTCGCATCACTGCCGGATCAAACTTCACGCCCTTCATCTCGTCGGTGATCAAATAGATTCCCTGTGTCTCGGCGCATAACCGCGTGAGCGCATACGGGCCGAGTCCGGCCGTCATCCGGGTCAGGTCGCCAGACGGAACTCCAAAGTATGGCAGATTGACGTATTCGGGATACACGGTTTCCGGGCCCTGATCGACCGGCAGCTCTTCAGAAAAGCCGTCCTCATAGGTGTGTAGCACATAGCCCTTTTCCTGCCCGAAGGGGGCCGCATTGCCGACACAAAAGACTTTGAACCCGGCTGACGAAGCGGCCTGAATGCTGACGTCGAGCTTGTCGAAATCGTCACCTCGTTCATCGGTCACAACCACCAGCAGACAGTTACGGTGCTCACGAGTTCGATAGTCCTTGTACTTCTTGACCGACGCTTCGACCGCCGCGAACACATTCTCACGACCACTTTCGTCGTTCGGGATATTTTCCTTGACCATTTTGACCAAGAGATCGATGTCGTCGGTTGCATCTTTCGAGATGAAATGAAACCCCTTGCCGAAGCTGACGACACCGGATTTCAACGCCCCCTGCGTTTCGATGTTCAGCAATCCGAGTTGCTTGTAGATGTTCTCGAAACGATCAGCGACATCCTTGCGACGCTTTTGCATTGAAATGGATTCGTCGAACAGCCAGACGACCAGCGTCTTCCGCTCTTTCAGCGAGTTCATAATTTCAAACGTCAGGCGATCGATCGAGCCAGCCGTACCGCCACTGCCACCGCCGGTCCCGTTGTTACCGCCAAACGCATTCGACAGGTTCTCCGTGCCGCCTCGGACCTCCACGGCCTTGGCGAGCGCATCGGTCGCAACGTCGCCGATGCTGGCGGTCGGAGCCACGTTCACTTTGACCAATTCTTCTTGCAATCGCTTCGACGTTTCCTGCTGTGGTGACGGGCTGAGCTGTCCGGCCGCCGCCAGCGACGGGCTGAGCGTATCGCCCGTCCCGTTGTTGCCGATTTGATCCGTTGCGGCCACGTCAAACTTGAACTCCGGTTCGAACGTCTCTTCGACTTCGCTGACGACCAGTTCCTGAATCGTCTCGCGAATGATCGGCAACGAATAAAACGCGAAGGCACCAAGAATCAAAGTGTGCAGCGTCAAGCTGACACCCCAAGCCGGAGCTTCTCGAAACGCAAACCACGACTTCGGCGAATCGTTTGTGACGGGAATTGATGACTGCGGCAAAGCGGACTGTGACACGATCGGCTCCGATGATGATGCGCACGCGGCTCGCGTGCGATGACCCCGATTCAATTCGGCATTCGGCCTGAATGACCCAGACGAAAAGGTAAACATTCGCCCGATCCTGAGCAATCGGCAAACATTGCGGCCGAATGCCGCGGGATTGCAAATTGCCCGCGTCGTAGTGACAAGTTCTCCCCACCAATCGGGAAAGTCCACGAATGGAAGCCAAAACGAGGAGCATCAAATGCGGAAACGCCCGATAACAGTCGACTCTTGGCGAGCGTTTCTTTTCGTTGGTTTGCCTGTGCTGGCATGCGGATTTCTCGATGCTGCCGATTGGAAGTCGGAACTGGCTCGGCCGGTTGTCGATTCGCAGACGGCACTGGACGAAGTGCAGCGATTTGTCGAAGCCGCGATCCCGCGTGTGCCGCATGTGAAATCTGCGGAAGAATGGTCGAAGCGAACCACCAAGTGGCGGCAGCAGGTGCTCGACCACGTCGTTTTTCGCGGCGAGGCGGCGGCGTGGCGAAATCATCCGGGGTCGGTCGTGAACGCGGGAGAGCCGATTCGCGGGCCGGGGTATGTCGTTCAAAAGCTGCGATACGAGTGCTTGCCGGGGATGTGGATTCCGGCGCTGTTGTATCTGCCGGACAAAGTCGGCGAGGGTCCGGCGGCGCGAGGCGGAAAAGTTCCGGTGGTGCTCAACGTCAACGGACATGACAAAGACGGTAAGGCGGCGGACTACAAGCAGATGCGGTGCATCAATCTGGTGAAGCGCGGCTGCATCGTGCTCAACCCCGAATGGTTCGGCATGGGGCAACTGCGATCCGACGACTACGCACACACGCGGATGAATCAGCTCGACCTGTGCGGCACGAGCGGCATCGCTCCGTTTTATTTGGCGATGTCGAAAGGTCTCGACCTGCTGCTGAAGCAGCCGCAAGCTGATCCGCAACGAGTCGCCGTGTCGGGGCTGTCTGGAGGCGGTTGGCAGACAATCTTCATCAGCGGCCTCGATCCGCGCGTGACGTTGGCCAATCCGGTCGCGGGCTATTCGAGCTATCTGACTCGCGCGCGGAACGGCAGCGATCTTGGCGATTCAGAACAAACGCCGTGCGATCTCGGCAAGTTTGTCGATTACGCACACCTGACCGCGATGCGGGCTCCTGCCCCGACTCTGTTGACGTTCAACGCGCACGACAACTGCTGCTTTGCTGCCGGCCACGCGCTGCCTCCACTGTTGGCGACGTCGCGGCCGGTGTACGGCTTGTTCGGCAAGACCGACTACCTGCTGAGTCATGTCAATCATGTTCCTGGCGATCACAACTTCGGCCAAGACAACCGCGAAGCGTTTTATCGAGCGATCGGAACATTTTTCTTCGATGGTTCGCGCGGTTTCGATCCGAGAGAAATTCCGAATGAACCGGGTGAAGTCAAATCGCTCGACGATCTGCGAATTCCCGTTCCCGACGACAACGCGACGTTCAGTTCGCTGGCGAAGTCACTCGCCGCAAAGTTGCCTCGCGAAGACAAGGCTCCGGCCGACGCGAAAGCCAAACTCGACTGGCAGACTCGGCGACGCAAGCAACTCGCGCAGCTTGTGGCGGCAATCGACTTTCATGTTGTCGCCGACGAGATCAAGCTGCCAGAGCCGGCTGAGACGTCGAACTCCGAAACATCGAAAGACAACTCGGCGACAGAAATCACTCGCTGGCGATTGCGTCTTGGCCGCGATTGGACGGTACCGGTGATCGAACTGACTCGCGGCAAATCGAAATCGACAAGTGTGATCGTCGCCGATGCTGGACGTGTGGCGGTGGCGGACGAGATCGACAAACTGCTTGCCGCCGGCGAGCGTGTGTTGGCGGTCGATCCACTGTCTTACGGTGACCTGCGAATCAAAGAACGCGAATGGCTGTGGGATTTGATGCTCGATACTGTTGGTCAGCGTCCAATCGGTCTGCAAGCGAGTCAGCTCGCCGCGATCACCCACTGGGCACATGATACCGACCACTCCGGCGGCATAATCACGCTTCGCTCCGTCGGTCCTCGATCGAGCCTCGCCACTCTGATCGCCGCCATATTAGAACCGCAAGCCGTCGGCCGCCTTGTGCAACGTGACGCGATCAATAGCCTCAAACAATTCGTGATCGAAGACAATCGCGTCGTCAGCGACTTCCCCGAACTGTTTTGCTTCGGCTTATTGGAACAGTTCGACGTGCCGCAGCTTCGAGAGCTAATTGCTCCCCGCCATTTTGAAACGAACCGCTAACGCCTATGTCGAGAAGATATTGTTCCCAGGCCGCCTGTGGGACGAGCCACTTCGAGGCCGGAGAGCGTTTGGTCTGGCGTCGGCGAAGACCTTTGACAGATGCTCGCGAGCCTCTTTGATGCGAGTCTTTGTGTATTCGACGCCCCGACTTTCGCCGCAGTCCAACACGGCGGGCTGAAGAATCACATGCACGAACACCCAGCCACCCCCAAGTCGATCAACTGCGCCATGTCGCCATCGCTCAGCACCCCCACGTTGCAGGTATCGGCCCACAGTAAGACGTTCGGTTTCGCGACCGTATATTTCGGTCGCGAAAACTCTACAGCGACCGCTGGGCAGCAAGTCCACACGGCAAGAACCAGCAAGGCCGAGGTCATCAGAGATTGTTTTTTCAAAAGGCGTAGTGATCGCGTCATGTTTGCAGTTCAACTGCCAAGACTTTGGTTCACCGCACAAGTATACGCCACTCCTTAAAATGCACGCACCTACAATGCGAGAATCAACGACAAGGTCAGCGTGAACAAGAAGGCTTTAGTTCGCATTCATGGTCTTCAAATAGGCGGCGGCCTCTTCGGGCAAGACGGTGTTGATCGACATGCCGCTGCCCAACTCAAAACCGGCAGGGGTTGTCAGACGCGGCAGGATTTCGATGTGCCACAAGAAATAGCTCTTATCTTCATCGCCGCGTGGGACCGTGTTGATCGTCAGATTGTAGGCGGGGTTGTCCAATCCGGCAGACAGCTTTTGCAACACTGATTTCAAAATCTCCGCCAATGGCCGTAACTTCGCGGCTTCGACATCGCCAAACGAAGCATGATGAGTCTGAGGCAGAATCCAGGTTTCGAACGGCACATGCGAAGCATAGGGCAGATACGCGGTGTACTCGACATTTTGCGCGAGCACGCGCTGACCCGCCTCCAGTTCGTCTTGCCGCAGAACGCAATACAGGCAGTCACCAGTCAGATCGAAATAATCTTCCGCGATGCTTAGTTTTGTGCGCAGCAATCGCGGTACGACGGGCGTGGCGATCAACTGGCAGTGCGGATGCGTTAACGAAGTGCCAGCTCCTTCGCCGTGATTCTTGAAGAGCACGATCATCTGAAAACGCGGATCAAGAAGCAGATCGTTGTGCCGCTGCTGCATGGTGTGGAGCAACGCTTCAATTTGTTCGACCGGTTGTTCAGCAAGAAAAATGTTGTGGTCAGGAGATTCAATGAGAACCTCGTGCGCTCCGCATCCGCCACGATGCCGAAAGATTGTCGAACCGTCGGTGC
Organism: Planctomyces sp.; assembly: GCA_031375695.1. Taxonomy (GTDB): domain Bacteria; phylum Planctomycetota; class Planctomycetia; order Planctomycetales; family Planctomycetaceae; genus SXKJ01. The sequence goes on along the minus strand of JANMIF010000226.1, from coordinate 8,837 downwards.
CACCATCAGTCGGCTCTTCGATTGTGAGCGCGGGAAACAAATTTGGAATCACGCGCACGCGCCAGTCGGCCGGCTTTGGTAAGCCCCAGGCTGGTACACGAAAAATCTCCGGCGGCGTTAAAGACTCGTGACCTGGGCAAAACGGACAGGTTTTCCCCGCTGGGTCCGATGTCGGGTCCGGACAGGCTCTTCGGAACTCGTGCGGCCGACGCGCTCGAGAGGGCGCGAAGATCACCCAATCGTTGGTCGTCGGATCGTAACGGAGCAGCGACATCGCAGCCTTTCAATCCAAATCGTGTTCCACTTCCCAATTGGACCAGCGCGGAGCCAATCGCGGTTCAAAGAACACTGGCGGCTCCAAGTCCAATTCGTGAGCGAAATCGTCACGCAAAATTTCCTCGCCCATTTCCTGGGCACAGCAGAACGGAGGCAACCGTAACACCTCTTGCCGTGCAACCGAACTGCAGCAGAGACAGTAAAATTTCCGACGATTCTGAATCATGATCGCAACACTAAGAGGTTCGATGTATCGGCGAGCTGTGCCATATCGCACATCGCCCGGTCACACTTTGTGCTTGATCGCCCATTGCATCGGCCGACATCATCCGCCCGGGCCAAGCGGCGGATATTCGCTCGCTTCGGGAATGCGCGGCCGGTACGGAACATATCTGGCCAGCGGGGCGAGAATAGCCATCGTCCAGCCGAACAGGAGATGAGTCACACCAGCGACCCACCACGGCAGATGTTGACCACTTGTGATCCAGTCACCCCGAAATAGAAACGGTTGCAACCAACCGAGCAGGCCGTAGAAGACGATCTGCCAGACCAATAGCGAAAACATCGTGCAAACGATCAATCGGTTGCGAAGCGATGGTTGAACGAGCCGGGTCATGGCGGCATGAAACGGAATACCGAACAGGACTCCGGTGACAAGGTACAAGCAGCAGCCAAACGTGAGCACCATTCCGTCACGCAGGACGGGGGCGTGCGGCGCGGCTTCAGTCAGCGCGAGTGCTTCGGCCCCCAGCGGGAAAGTCAGAAACACGCGGATCAATTCCAACGGATGCTTACCCGCCAGCGGCGCGAGCATCGCGTTGGCCAGCAGAGCAACCACTGCTCCACAGGCACCGAGCGCCGCGCCGTAGACTACATGCTCTGTCCAGTGAAAATGACTGGGCGGCCAAAGTTGTTCTTCGGCGACTTTGTCCAACTCGTCTTGGAGTTTTCGAACTTGCGATCTCAATAGCTCGACGGCTTGATGATCGACTGGTGGAGTCATGATTCATTCCTCCGGCATCGCTCCGTGGTGATGCTCTTTGGGTTCGGAGAGTTCGCTCAGCACGCACTTGGAACGCAGTCCGAGCGTGACTCGCACCGCGTCAGCCACCACGCCCACCCCCATGCAACAATTGTTCGCGAACTACACGCTTGAAGTGCAGTTGCTTTCCAGACATGGCAACGTCTCCGTTCATGGAAGTCAGAAACAGAACAAGAGTCAGTTCGCAGCTTGCGAACGCCGTGCCGACGGCCGATCAAGAAGTCCGTTACATCCGGACCACCGTTTGCGGACAGGGGTCGTGTTTTCAAATTCCAAATTGGCAGCGACAGCTCACAACGTAAGACGAACGTCTTCTCTGCCATTTTTGATTTTGAACGCACGACCCTTCACTGTCCTTCATCGTCGGCAGACAACATCAGGGTGTGTCATGACCTCTCCGAAAATGACAACACGGCATTCGACACCGGAACTTTCTTTGGAGGAGGTCGTGCGATCGTTGTCGCGTGAGTGTGCGTTTCCGGTCCCTGTGGACGTGGTCACTGTGCGGCAAACGCACATCTCGACGGTCTTCTTGGGAGACGAACTCGTTTACAAAGTGAAGAAACCGGTGAAGCTGCCGTTCTTGGACTTCTCGACGGTCGAACAGCGGCACTTCTTCTGCCACGAGGAGGTCCGAATCAATCGCCCCTGGGCTCCCGACGTATATCTTGGCGTTGTACCAGTCACGCGTGAGGCGAACGGCTTGCGATTCGAGGGGAGCGGGCCGGTCGTCGATTGGGCGGTCAAGATGCGTCGGTTGCCGGAATCGGCCAATCTGCGGTCGCGGCTGCAACACGGATTGCTCGAACCGCGTGACTTGGTGCGAGCGGCTCGACGGATCGCAGCCATTCATCGAGAGGCGTGTGGTAGCGTCGGCGAGCAAGCGACCGAAGCGGAAGCGGAGTTCCGTCGCCGCCTGTACGAGAACTGGGAGTTCGCTCACGGCTTGAAACCGCATGTCATCGAGCCCCAAGTGTTGCAACGATTAGAGGCGTTGTCGGACGAATTGTTGCAACGCCACGACGACACACTGCGTCGGCGCGCGAGTGACGGACATGTTCGTGATCTGCATGGCGACTTGCGGCTAGAGCACGTCTTTTTATTTCCCGACCGATCGCCGCCAAATGACATCGTAATCCTGGATGGCATTGAATTTGATCCGGGATTGCGGCGGATCGACGTGGTGGCCGACATCGCGTTTCTGGTGATGGAGTTGGCGTTCGCCGGCCGACGCGATCTGGCGAACGACTTTGCCGACGGCTATTTCTCGGAAACGAACGACGCCACCGGTCGCAGTGTGCTGCCGTTGTTCGCCGCGTATCGCTCAGCCGTGCGAGCCAAGGTCGCGGCCATTCTCGGAACGGAGTCCGAGATTCCGCATCCCGATCGCGACGAAGCTTTGGCTCGTTCGCAAACTCACTGGTTGTGGTGTCTCTCGGAATTGGAAGTCCCCGGACGACGCCCGGCCTTGGTCTTGGTCACCGGTCTACCGGGTACGGGCAAATCGACGTTGGCGCGTGGGCTGGCCGATGCCGATTACTTCGATGAAGTGCTGCGTACTGATGTCGTTCGCAAAGACCTCGCCGCCAAATCGAACGTGGCCGGAGGGTCGGCTGATTTGTACTCCGCAGAATTCACCGAGCGGACTTACGACGAATGCTGGTGTCGTGCTCGGAAGCGATTGCTGTCCGGTGGCCGAGTCCTCGTCGATGCCACGTTTCAGCGTGAATCATCTCGGCGACGGTTTTTGCAGCTCGCGCTCGACTGCGGTGTGCGAGCCGTTTGGCTGGAATGCACTGCTGCCGCGGACGTTGTGCAGCAAAGATTGGAAAATCGGCACGGCGATCCTTCCGATGCCGATTGGCCGGTGTATCAGCTTGTGCGCGAACACTGGGAGAGTGCTTCCGAATTCAGCGCGCGGTATCACGCAGCCGTTGAGACTGGAGGAATGGCCGCTTCCGCGCTGGATGCGGCTCGTGAGGTGTTGCGCGTTCAGGGTTTGGCAGAGTAATGGGAGCTTTTCATGCATCATGTCGGCCATCTCACCGACCGCGATTGGGCGGCGGTTCATCAGCAACTCGCGAACGCAGCGTTTCCTGAGGCTCGCGATTTCCTCGTCGCGTTGGGTTTCCAAACACCTCGTGCCGATGCGGCTCATGCGTTTCTGTGGCGACAACTTCAAAACGGCGGCCAAGGGGGCGCGGCTCGCGGTGGCACAAGTTTGAGGAATCTGGGTGATGAGCTCGTCGGCATCGAACTGATTGACGAAGCTTGGGCCACGTTGTTCGCCTGGGAATGAAGCTCGCCAGCGAGACCGAGCGTCTCGCCGTGTTCGTTCTGCTGAATGTGCGGACTGAATGCTGCGGCCGTGACATGACTGATCCGATTCGCACGACCTGCTTCAGAGTCGCACAGCGACAGCGTGCGTTGTGCAGGGCACGTTCTCACGCTGATCGCCACGGCGGCACTCAGAGCGTGCATGGCACGTTGAATGCTAATGACGTCGAGCGATGAATTCGCCGACGCAAACCCGCAGCGCGAGCAGGATCATGGCAGACGAACTCAAACAAAAACTCAACAAACCGTGGCTGGTCGCCGTCTGGCCGGGGATGGGACATGTCGCCGTCAACGCGGGGTACTACTTGATGGCAAAACTCGGCATGCACTTGGTCGCTGAGTTCGCGCCGCGGGAGTTGTTTGATCTTGAGCACGTCGATGTTTCCAACGGGTTGATTCGGCAGGGCCGGTTGCCTCGAAGTCGTTTCTTTGTCGCCAGTGATCCGAGTTGGAAGCATGACATCGTGTTGTTCATCGGAGAGGCGCAGCCGCCACAGGGCAAATACACGTTCTGTCAGCGGTTGCTGGAGTACGCGAAGAGCATGGGAGTCGAGCGGGTCTTCACGTTCGCGTCGATGGCCACGCAGATGCACCCCGAGCATGAATCGCGAGTCTTCGCCGCCGCGACCGAGGGCGATGGCCTGGGTGAATTCAAACAACTGGAGTTGGAACTGCTCAACGATGGCCAGATCAGCGGGCTAAATGGCGTGCTGTTGGGCGTGGCGGCGGACAGCCACCTGCGTGGTGCCTGCTTGCTCGGCGAGATTCCGCACATCTTCGCTCAGTTTCCGTTTCCGAAAGCCGCCCTTGGGGTGCTCAAAGCGTTCACAACGCTGGCCGGCATCGAGGTGGATTTCACAGAACTGCGTGAGCAGGCCAACATCGTGGAACAGAAACTCGGAGAACTTCTGGCCCAGGTCGAGGTGGCCATGCAGCAACAGAGTCTCGACACAGAAGAGACCGCCGAAGAATCTTTCAAGCCAGTCGAGGAGGAGAAACTCACCTCGCCGGACAGGCAGTTGATCGAACAACTCTTCGAGCAAGCTCAGCAGGATCGCTCGAAGGCTTACGAATTGAAGCGTGAGTTGGATCGGCTCGGCGTGTTCGCCGAGTACGAGGATCGTTTCTTGGACCTCTTCAAACCGAGAGAACAATCATGAGTGCGACCGGAATCAAAGCCTTCGATACGACGCTGCAATCGACACACATTTGGCTGGATGACCTGATGCGTGAACTCGATTGGGAAGGAGATCGGCAGAAGGCATATCACGCGCTACGAGCCGTGCTGCACGCCTTGCGCGATCGTATGCCGGTGGAGAATGTCGCTCATCTCGCGTCGCAACTTCCGATGCTGGTGCGCGGCTTCTTTTACGAAGGGTGGACTCCCGCCAAGACGCCGGTTCGCGAACACACTGCCAATGAATTCCTAGTCCACGTCACCGAAGCATTTCTGTTCGACGTGATTGCACACTCAAAACAGATCGCGCAAGCGGTGTTCCGTGTGCTTAGTCAACACGTCAGCGCGGGCGAGATCGACAAAGCGAAACACGTTCTCCCCGTCGGCATTCGCGAACTCTGGCCGTAGTACAGAAAGTAACCCGAAGCGTCAGCGAGGGCGATCGCTTCACGAGGCTTGATCCATCACGTTCTGGAGCCATCTGCGGCCAAGCTCCCTGCGACTATCCGGAGTTCGCCGAGTTTCTTGTCCGCGAAGGGATTGACAGCATCTCGCTGAATCCCGATGCAGTGCTGAAAACGACTGCTCGCATTTTGGAATTGGAAATCACGCGTCGCTCGCCAAAGACTCGTGAGTTGAGATTACCGAAAGGGGACACTTCCTCGTTGGAAGTGACCTAAGTTACGTTTGTTTTGTTTGTTCCAAACTAGGAGATCTCTCATGAAACGCATCACCCTGATGGCCACGCTGGTTGTTGTGACAGCTATCGCTGTTGCCGTCGTCGCGGACGACAAAGAAAAGAAGAAATCCAAAGAAGGCCAGAAAGAGCCAGCGGCCGCTCAGAAGCTGAATGAAGAAGATCGCTGGATGCATGCCAAATTGGATTCCGCTCAGCAGATATTCGCTGGTTTGACCCACGGCGATCTGGATGTCGTCAAGAAGCAGGCTCAGTTCATGCTGGTGGTCAACGTCCTGGAGAATTGGCTGAAGAAAAATGAGTTCACGAAGAAGTCCGCCTATCAAGGACAATTGAACGCGTTTGAGTTCGCCAACAAAGAACTCATCCGCCAAGCGGAAGACAAGAACCTCGATGGCGCGTTGGACGCGTGGGTCAATCTCAGTCGCTCGTGCGTCGAGTGTCACAAACTAATTCGCGATCCCGTCAAGTGAGGCCTGAACCGTATGAATGCCACCGAGCGGTTGTTGTGGGGTCGCTTGATTGAGGATTAGGTTGAAGCCACGTAAACAACGATCCCGACGTAGTGGCAAATACTCCCGGCGACGACCAGCACATGCCACACCGCGTGGAAGTAGCGAACCTTTCGATCCAGCGACAGAAAGATCGCACCGATCGAGTAGGATGCGCCTCCTGCCACGATCCACAACAGCATGTTCAACGGCGCTCGCTGATAGAGTTCCCACAAGGCCACGACCGGCAGCCAGCCCATCACGCCGTAGGGAATTTTCGCTGGACCCGACAGGTCTCGACGACACAGGACAAATACGATTCCGGCGAAGGCGAGCAACCACATCGCCCACAGCATGAGTCTCCACCAGCCGTGGTTCAGAAAGACCACCGCAAAAGGGGTGAACGATCCGGCAATCAGCAAGAAGATGCAGGCTTGATCGAGCGTGCGAAACACCCGCCGCCAATCCAAATCGTAAAATGTGTGCGACAACGTCGAGGCGGCGTACAGCAGAACCAAAGTTGCGCAATACACGGCACAGGCAACAATCGTCCTCGTTTGATGTTCGGCAACGACAAGTCCCATCAAGTAGCCCGTCGCCACGAGGCTCAGCAATAACCCGATCCCGTGCGTGAAGAGATTGGCCGCTTCATCAATTGGTCGCAGTTCGCTCATCATGGCCCCTCACTTGGTACTGTCATCCTGGCACCGACTTGTCCTTTGAAGCGAATGACGCGCCATTGTTGTTTCTCGTGACCGCGTCAAGATGGCACACAGTGCGTGCGAGGCCGCGCGCCGCCTATGAAACGGATTCGCTCAGTGCCGCACGCGACAGGCTGAGGCAGTTGCGCCAACCAGCCGCCGATGCCGACGGCGCGATGTTTGCTTCCTACTTAAAACGCTTTCGAAACGGAGCGAATTTTCAATAGCGAGAGGATCGTAACATGTGGAAGTCTCTCGTCGTCGGTTTATCGGGGTCGCCGTGTAGTCAAGAGGCCGTGAAGCTAGCGTTAGCCTGGGCACAGTCCAACATGGCCAAGGTCATTGGCGTCGGAGTGATCGACGACGAATGGCTCGCGCCGACGGCGTCTGTCCCACTCGGTGCGGCTTTCCTCAAAGCGGAACGAGATCAGGTCGTGCTCAAGGCCGCCGAGCACCGACTGAGCCGAGTGCTGAAGGAATTTGAACAAGCCTGTCAATCCGCAGTCGTGGCTCACAAGACGTTCGGAGTTCACGGACATGCGGCTGATCGGCTGACGGAACACGCTCAGCGAGCAGATCTGTTGGTCGTGGGACGCAAGCGATTGGAATCGACCGAGTCGATCGCACCGATCACGAACACACTCGAAGAGATCATCAAGCGGGCAGTGCGTCCGGTGGTCAGCGTCAGTGGGCCGATGCTGTCGGCAAAGTCTGTGATCGTGGCTTACGACGGCAGCGCACAGGCGGCGCGAACACTGAACGCTTTTGTTGGGCTTGGGTTGTTTTCCGATTTGCCGGTTCAACTCATCACGGTTGAAAAGTCTCTGGGCGACCTAGCGTATGACGCGACTCTCGCCGCTGAGTTTCTGGAAGCTCACGGCTTCAAAGTCGATGTGAACTGCTTCACCTCCAACGAATCGCCCGGCGATGCGCTCCTGCGTCACATTGAAGAGACACAACCCGCGTTGGTTGTGCTCGGCGCATACGGCAAAAGCTGGCTAGGCGAGTTCTTCTTGGGATCGGTCACGACAACATTGTTGAGGCGATCCAACGCGTCTCTTTTTCTATATCATTGAGGCGCGATGTGACTGACCGACATCAGCTGGAACGCGCAAGCGTCTAGGTTCGTGTCGATCGTAGGCTAGCAGCCTGTTGAAAAACTCGTGGAGCAGGATTTCATCCTGCTCGATTGCCGAAGTTTTCAGGCAGGTTGAAAGCCTGCCGCACGTTTTTCAACAGGCTGCAAGCGCCCGGCGGCTAATTTGAGGGTTCAGGCCGTGGCACCGTCAGACCTAAAGAGACCGGATTCCAAGTCGCCAGAGAAAGCGACGAACACCAGCAACTCAAGCTTTTGGAGCCTTGAGTCTCTTGAGTTGCTATCGCAAATCGAGAGTTCATCGGAAGGGCTGAGCAGCGACGTGGCGGCCGAGCAGCTCGCGCGGAACGGTGCGACGCGGTTGCGGCAGAAGCGGCGGCCGGATGCGGCGATCCTGTTGGCTCAGTTCAATAACCCGATCATCCTGTTGCTGGCGGTGTCGGCAGTCCTGTCGTATCTGCTCGATGACGCCACGAATGCTTGGATCATCTTCTATCTGGAGCTGGCACCGGGGACGCTCAATCTCGATCTGCTGTAAATGGCGAGAGAAGGCTTGATGGTCGATCTGCGGAACTCCATCGATCAGGCAAAGCGCGACGGCGTTCCGCAACGCCGCAAACGAGTCCTCATCAAAACGGATGGGCACTCGCAAGAGATCACTCTGGAAGTGCTGCCGATTCTGATTCCCGTATTGGCCAAGCGGTTCTTCGTGGTGCTATTCGCGCGAAGTGTCGCGGGGGCGATCACGGTACAAATTGACTGACCATTTCCAAGTCGGTCAAAGTTTGCGGGTTGGGTTGCCGATACTGATTGGACGGACTGCGCGACCGGAGTGCGCAGCGTCGTTGGCCGTCGTCACTCCGCGTGACGAGCCGAGCGGTTCACAACCGTCGGAATTCCGAGGCGGTTCCAAGCGTGGTGAGCGTTCGGCTCATCACGCGGAGCGATGATGGCGACATCAGTGGACCCGCAGAGAAAGTGAAGTCGCCACGCTCGCCAGAGCGTGGGGTTTTCATCGAA